>CAXYWC010000052.1:0-19305 GCA_964292845.1 uncultured Flavobacterium sp.
CAAAAGGCGCTACTGACTATTACCAAAAAGTACCTGCTGCTTTTATGAACAAAGAGTATGGAGAGCAACTACCAGATTCCGAAAACATCTGGGCGTACATAGAAGGTTCTGAAAAACCAAATGAAATTGTGGTTGTCTCTGCTCATTACGATCATATTGGCACAAAAAATGGAGAAGTGTATAACGGAGCCGATGATGATGGTTCAGGAACAGTGGCACTGTTAGAAATTGCACAAGCTTTTCAGCAAGCAAAAAACGATGGTCATGGTCCTAAGCGGTCTATACTCATTTTACACGTAACTGGCGAGGAACATGGTTTGCACGGCTCTCGCTATTATTCAGAAAATCCATTGTTCCCTTTAACGAATACGATCGCTGATGTGAATATTGATATGATAGGGCGTCGAGATGAGTTTCATAAAGACTCGAATAATTATATCTACTTAATTGGTTCCGATTATCTTTCGACCGATTTGTATAAAGCCTGCGAAAAAGTAAACAAAAAGTATGTTAATTTAAACATCGATTACAAATTCAATGATATTAATGACCCAAACCGTTTCTATTATCGTTCAGACCATTATAATTTTGCAAAACACAATATTCCATCGGTATTTTTATTTAATGGTGTTCACGAAGATTACCACAAAAAAACGGATGAAGTAGATAAAATTGAATTTGATGCTTTAGCAAAAAGAACCCAATTGGCTTTTGCAATTGCTTGGGAATTGGCCAATGCCAAAAACAGACCTGTTGTAGATAAATCAGGAAATTAGCAGTTTGCGTTGTTATTAACATGAATGTTTAAAGTTTGTAGAATACTCTTTAATTGTATGGTAGTCCAATTCATAAGAAGTTTTTTGTCATTTTCTGACAAAGGAAGAATTACATAAAGAGAACATATAGTAAGATTCTTTCTTCTTCAGAATGAAATACATAACTAAGCGAATCAGTTTATATAATTATTTTTCGAGGGTAGTAAATAAAAAAGGGAGCAAAACGTATGGTTTTGCTCCCTTTTTTATCGGGCATTATTATTACTATTATTATTTCGTTTCAGCAGCAGGAATTGCGTTTAAAATTTCTACTTCGAAAATAATATTTGCATTTGGAGGAATAACATTTCCGGCACCTTGCGAACCGTAACCTAAAGCAGCAGGTATAAACAATGTCGCTTTATCCCCAAACGAAAGTAAATTTAATCCTTCAAGGAAGCCAGGAATTAATCCGCCTTTATTTCCTGCTTGGAAAGGGAAAGGAGCATATCCTTTTTGATTGGCTCTATTTTGATCAAATTTTCCGTATGCTTTGTTTACTTCTTCATAGCTACTGTCAAACAAGCTCCCGTCTTCAAGATAACCTGCATAGTGTACATATATTGTTGTTCCGTCAGTAGGTTTTAGTCCTGTTCCTTTTACTAGAGTATATTCTAATCCTGTTGCCGATTTAGTTGCTGAAGCTCTTGTTTGTGCTAGTGAGGCTACTTTGGCAGCCATGACAGAACCGTATTGCGCTACATATGCTTTTTTAGCTTCAGCAGCAGCTTCTAATTGCTTTTTATTTTTTTCGGCTTCTAGCAAAGCTTGTTTTTTGTCATCTTCACCTTTATTTGCATAATAATCGGCAAAAACTTTTGATGCATTAAACTTTTTGGCTTCGACTCCAAACTTAGACACGGTCACTTTATTGATAACGTCGTTTTGCTCAATTTTGTTAACCACATCCATTCCAGAAGTAACGTGCCCAAAAACGGTGTGTTTACCGTCCAGCCATGGTGTGTCTTTGTGGGTAATAAAAAATTGACTTCCGTTTGTTGCTACGCCCGAATTTGCCATAGATAAAATACCTCCTTTGGAGTGTTTTAAATCGGTAAATTCGTCTTTAAATTTGTAACCAGGATCTCCTGAACCATTTCCTAATGGGTCTCCACCTTGTATCATAAAATCTTTGATTACTCTATGGAATTTCAAGCCATTATAGAAAGGTTTTCCTTTCAAATCTGCTTTTACAATGGTATTTGTACCTTCGGCTAATGATACAAAATTGGCTACCGTAATAGGTGTTTTTTTATATTCTAACTGAACCGTAATTTTTCCTTTTGAGGTATCAAATTCTGCAAAAATCCCTTCTGCTGTAGTTGTAGATTTTGCTTTTACTTTTGTAGTGGTTACTGCTTTAGCTGTACTGGCTTTTTTCTTTCCTTTTTGAGCATAACTGTTGGATAGTACTAGAAGGAAAACAAATAATAAATTTAATTTAATTTTCATGTTTGATAGTGTTATTTAGTGGGCATTTTTTCGAACATTTCCAATTCAAAAATCAAATTGGTATTGGGTGGGATAACATCGCCAGCACCT
Source organism: uncultured Flavobacterium sp. (assembly GCA_964292845.1). GTDB lineage: Bacteria > Bacteroidota > Bacteroidia > Flavobacteriales > Flavobacteriaceae > Flavobacterium. The sequence continues at coordinate 2,358 of CAXYWC010000052.1, forward strand.
TGTGCGCCATATCCTAGATTGGCAGGGATGAATACTATTGCTTTGTCGCCAAACGACATTTTTTCTAGTCCTTCTATAAAGCCAGGAATCATTCCGTCTTTTTTTCCTGCTTCAAAAGGGAAAGGTTGGTATCCGTTTTGTGCGGCTCTATTGGCATCAAACTTTCCAAAATCACGGTTTACGTTTTCGTAACTGCTGTCAAAAAGGTTTCCGTCTTCAAAAAAACCAGCATAGTGAAAAAAGAAGGTGGTTCCAGCAGCTGGTTTTTTTCCATTTCCTTTTTTTACAATGGTGTATAGTAGACCAGATTCGGTTTTAGTTGCTTTTGCTCTGAGTTCTGCAAAATAAGCTACTTTAGTCGCAATTATCGGAGCATATTTTGCTTCGTTTGCTTTTTTGGCAGCTAGCTCGGTATCAAAATAGTCTTTAAAAACTTTTGGAGCCTCAAATTTTTTGGCTTTTTCTCCTTTACGGATAATTACGATTTTGATAATTTGGTCATCTTGTGCTATTTTATTGACCACATCTTGTCCTGTAACAACGTGTCCGAAAACGGTATGACGGCCATTTAGATAATTGGTTTCTTGGTGTGTAATAAAAAATTGGCTTCCGTTGGTTCCTGGCCCAGCATTTGCCATAGCCAAAATACCTGCTTTATCCATTTTTAAATCGGCTACAAATTCGTCTTTAAATTTGTATCCAGGACCACCAGAGCCGTTTCCGTCAGGATCACCACCTTGAATCATGAAGTTTGGGATAACTCTGTGAAATTTTAATCCGTCGTAAAATGGTTTTTTATTGAATTTTTCGTTAACAAAGGTATTGCTTCCTTCGGCAAGGGAAACAAAATTAGCTACGGTAACAGGTGTTTTTTCAAATTCTAGTTGTGCTATAATTGTTCCTTTACTGGTTTCTATTTCAGCAAAGAGACCATCAGTTAGATTGTCATTTTTGGAGTTGCATGAAGCCAAGAACAAAGTAGTAAAAGCTAAAAGTAACCGGGTCATTCTAATCATTTTAAATATTAATTTAGTTGTTTAATTTATTTTAATTCGCTATTATTTGTTTTGATGTCGTTTAAGGTAACGGTACAAATTAGCGGTTCGTTGGTGCCAATTTTATGATTGTCTCCATGATAGCCAAACGCCATATTAGATGGAAATAAGAACGTTACTTTTTCACCTTTTTGCATTAACTTGATTCCGTCTCGTAAACCCATCATAATACTTTCTTTGTCTACAACATACTGTTGTGGCTTGAGTTCTTCTTGGGTATAAATAATGTTACCTTCTAAATCTTTTATCTCATAGTCATAGAACGCAATATCGCCTTTTTTAGGTTTTGTGGTTTCGGTTGTATTCTTTGTTTGATAGTAGTACCAATAGCCTTTTGTAGAAGAAATGTAGCTTACTGCGGTATCTTTTTCGATAATTTTGGCAATGCTTTTTTCTTCATTTTCGTTTAGTTTTTTATTTCGTTCGATGGATTGTTTCATGAATTCTCCTGATGCTTGCGAAACGGGTCTTCTAGGTTCTTGTTTTTGTGTACAACACGTAACAAGATTCATACCCAGCATTAAGCAACCTATAATTTTCAATACTTTCATATTCTATTTATTTTTTAGTTTCTTTTACAATTCTTTCAAAATCGGCAACCGTTTCTTGTAGCGATTTGTCCGATTTTCCGCCAGCAGCGTTTATGTGCCCTCCGCCATTAAAATAATTTCTAGCAAACTGATTAACATCAAAACTGCCTTGTGATCGAAACGATATTTTGATAATACCTTCGGCCGTATTTTCGATAAAGATAGCGGTTAAATCGATGCCGTCGATAGAAAGTCCGTAATTTACAATTCCTTCGGTATCGCCTTTCTGATAGTGAAACGTATCCAGTTCTTCTTGAGATAGTGTAATGTAGGATGTTTTATACTCTCTCATTAACTTCATATTTTGAAGCGCACGACCTAACAATTGCAAACGGCTATAGGAACTGGTATCGAATAGTTGATTGTGAATAGCGCTATTTTCGACTCCTTTATCAATTAAATCGGACACAACTCGATGTGTTTTGCTTGTCGTTTTTGGAAAACGAAACGAACCCGAATCGGTCACAATTCCAGTATAAATACAAGTAGCCACCGTTTTGTTAATCCGATTTTCTTGTTTTAATTGATGTATAAAATCGTACACCATTTCGCAGGTAGAACCATAATTGGTATCGGAAAAAGTATATTGCGCAAAAGTATCGGGAAATTGGTGATGGTCGATTAGTATAAAAGTGGTATTTAGAGCCTCAAGAGTGGTTTGCATACTTTCGCCTACTCGGTGCAAAGCATTGAAATCTAAGGTAAAAATTAAATCGGATTGTTTCAAAATTTCGGTACAAATTTCTTTGTCTTTTTCAAAAAGCAGTACTTTTTCGGCAGCGGGTAGCCAAGCTAAAAAAGCAGGAAATTCATTAGGCGACATCACCACAACATCGTGGTTTTGTTGCACTAAAAAATGGTATAAGGCTAGGGTAGAGCCCATAGCGTCACCGTCAGGGTTTCGGTGCGGGATAATGGTTATTTTTTTTGGAGAAGCTAATTCTATTTTCAGGGCTTCCATTTCACTATTTGTCATCATGTTGCGAAAATACAGATTTTCATTTAATTTTGAGGCTTAAAATTTTCATAAATTATTTTTTAAATATTAAATACTTAAAACTTTCAAATTTTCCAAAAATGACTATTTTTGCACATGCAACACAACGTACTAATTTTAGATTTCGGGTCACAATACACACAATTGATTGCCCGACGCGTTCGCGAATTAAACATATTCTGCGAAATTTTTCCTTACGATAAAATCCCTGCCGATTTATCAATTTATAAAGCTGTAATTCTTGGAGGAAGCCCGTTTTCTGTTCGTTCAGAAGATGCTTTGCATCCAGATTTGTCACAAATTCGGGGCAAACTACCTTTGCTTGCCGTTTGTTACGGAGCACAATACTTAGCGCATTTTTCGGGTGGCGAAGTCGCTGCTTCAAACACGCGCGAGTATGGTCGTGCTAATTTGACGCATATTAAGGAGAACGAAACTTTTTTTGAAAACGTAAATCTAAACTCGCAAGTTTGGATGTCGCACAGTGATTCGATAAAAAAATTACCTACAAACGGAATCAAGCTGGCCAGTACACAAGATGTAGAAAATGCTGCTTATAAGATTGAAGGTGAAACAACCTACGCTATACAATACCATCCAGAAGTATTTCATTCGACCGATGGAAAACAAATGTTAGAAAATTTCTTGGTAAAAATTGCCGAAGTTCCTCAAAATTTCACCCCAAATGCTTTTGTTAGCGACATGGTAGCTGAACTAAAAGAAAAACTACAAGACGACAAAGTGGTTCTAGGACTTTCTGGCGGGGTCGATTCGACAGTAGCTGCCGTTTTATTGCACCAAGCCATTGGTAAAAATTTATATTGTATTTTCGTAAATAACGGATTATTAAGAAAAAATGAGTTCCAAAATGTATTAAATCAATACAAAGGAATGGGTTTGAATGTAAAAGGTGTAGATGCTGGAGATCGTTTTCTTTCTGAATTAGCAGGAGTTTCTGATCCAGAAACCAAACGTAAAATTATAGGGCGCGTTTTTATCGAAGTTTTTGATGATGAATCACACCTGATTGAAGATGTAAAATGGTTAGCGCAAGGAACAATTTATCCTGATGTTATCGAATCTGTTTCGGTAAAAGGACCATCTGCAACCATCAAATCGCATCATAATGTAGGCGGTTTGCCCGATTATATGAAGTTGCAAATAGTAGAACCTTTGCGTATGTTGTTTAAAGATGAGGTGCGTAGAGTAGGAGCCACTTTAGGAATTGATGCCGAATTATTAGGAAGACATCCATTCCCTGGACCAGGATTGTCTATTCGTATTTTAGGCGATATTACACCTGAAAAAGTTCAAATTTTACAAGATGTTGATGCAGTTTTCATTAACGGATTAAAAGAGCACGGATTATACGACAAAGTTTGGCAAGCAGGAGCAATTTTGCTTCCTGTAAACAGTGTTGGAGTTATGGGTGATGAACGAACTTACGAAAAAGTAGTTGCCTTAAGAGCAGTAGAATCGACTGATGGTATGACAGCCGACTGGGTGCATCTTCCGTATGAGTTTTTGATGAAAGTGTCTAACGATATTATCAATAGAGTAAAAGGAGTCAATAGAGTAGTGTATGACATTAGCTCTAAACCGCCTGCAACTATTGAGTGGGAATAAAATTAGTAATCCGTTAGGTAATTTAAGCTTAACGGATTTTTTTATTAATTTTTTTAGAGTTTAAAAAAGGTACGTATTCATTTTTAATTTTTTTGCGAACTATTTTTTTATTTTTAATATTAAATATTCAAATAAAATATGTTACTTTTATGATTATTAGTTAATTATGAAAATCAATTTTAATAATAAAAGACGACCAGTTACAACGTATTATAAAGTTGTGTTTTTGTTAATTGTTGTATCCATTGGGTTTTCAATACTTTTTTTCTCACTTTATTACTACACATTAAGACAGGAGAAACAGATTTACAATAACTTTGTTGCACAGTACAAGAATGAAATGAAGTTGTTATATGACTTAAATTCAGAATCATACACTTCCGTAATTAGTGATGCAACCTATTGGGATGAGTTTGTTGCATTTACAAAAACAAAAGATTTAAGTTGGTTTAACCGTTCAGTAGCTAATATTTTAGACACTCATAAAATAGATTATCTTTCTGTTTACGATGATAAAGGAATATTTATTACAAGTGTTTCAAATACTAAAATAAAGTCTCAAGACATTATTTCAAAAGAAGTTATCGCTACACTTTATCAAAAAAAAATCGATAAATTTTACATTAAAATTCCCGAAGGAATTGCAGAGGTTTATGGAGCTACCATACAGCCCTCCGACGATCCTTTTAAAAACAAGTATGCCCCAGCAGGTTACTTTTTTATAATTCGATTGTTGGATACCACTTATTTTGCAAATCTCGAAAAAATAAGTAGTTCAAATATTGATTTTTATGACGATAATAAAAAAATAGAAGATAATTTAGTTTACAGTTTAGTCCCTCTAAAAGATTATAATGGAAAAACTATTGCTAAACTACTATTTAATAGGATTTATAAAGTAGATTTTAGTATAACAAAAAATATTTTATTCATTTTTGTACTCGCTTTTTTACTGTCAGTATTTATATTTCATTACTATGCCGTAAAATGGGCTAAAAGACCTATTCGATTAATAAAGAAAGTTTTAGAAAAAGCCGATGAAAGTGCGATCAACTCACTTAAAAGAATTAGAGGCGAGTTTAGATATATAGGTAAACTTTTTGAACAAAATCAGAATCAAAAAGTACAACTTCAAAAATCCAAGCAAAAAGCAGAAGAAAGTGATAGGTTGAAAACAGCTTTTTTGACTAACCTTTCGCATGAAATACGAACGCCAATGAACGCCATTTTGGGATTCTCGGAGTTATTGGATAGCAATAAAATCTCGAAAGATGAAGAAATAGAATATCGGAGAATAATTAATGAAAGTGGGAAAAACCTAGTTTCTATTATTGATGATTTGGTGGAAATGTCAAAAATTGACGCCAATCAAGTTGAGATTAGCCAGTCAAATTTTAATTTAGAAGATTGTGTTGAGCAATTGGTTCATGAGATAAAAAAAACAATTCCCAAAAACAATGAACTCGAAATTAAGATCGAAAAATCTAGAAACACAATAGTCAAAAATATAACAACCGATAAAGAAAAACTAGTAAAAATACTGACTAATTTAATTTCGAACGCTGTAAAATTCACCGACAAAGGAACCATTGTATTGTTTTATGAAATCGATATTCAATCGTCGAGTATTCATTTTTATATTATTGATTCTGGAATAGGAATTGAGAAAGATAACTATGAAAAAATATTTAAACGATTTATTAAAATAGAAAATGATCATTCCATAAGAGGAGGAGGTTTAGGATTAGGACTTACGTTAACAAAAGCGTATGTTGAATTATTGGGAGGACAAATTGCATTAGAATCTAAGTTAGGAGTAAGTACTACATTCAAATTTTCTATTCCATTGTTAGTGGAAAAAGAGGAGTCACTACAAAGTAAAAAACCTACAGAAAACACGCCGCCGAAGAGCGAACTAGTGGAAACTATTTTAGTAGCCGAGGACGATAATTTTAATTTTATATTAATTGAAAAAATACTAAAAACAAAAAATTATAAAATTATTCGTGCCGAAGATGGCGAAAAAGCAGTCGAGATAATAGCCAAGAATAAAGATATCGATTTGATATTAATGGACATAAAAATGCCGAAACTTTCTGGTCATCAAGCTTTTGAAATGATTAAAAAAATGAGGCCCAAATTGCCTATTATAGCCCAAACTGCATTTACATCAAGTGAGGAAGTAGAAAAAATTTTTAAAACAGGATTCTCAGGCTATTTATCAAAACCTATAAAAAAAGATTTGCTGTATCAGATGATTGAAACAGTAGCTGTTTCAACATAAAATTAGATTTTTGAGCTAAATCGAAACCCAATTCCGTGTAGATTTTCGATAGAAATTTCCTTTTCGTTAATCAATATTTTTCGCAAACGAGAAATAAACACATCAAGGCTTCTTCCCATAAAGTAATCATCATCACCCCAAAGTATTTTTAGAATTTCTTCCCGTTTCAAAACCACATTTTTATTTTCTAAAAAGAGTTTTAAAAGTTCCGATTCTCTTTCGGTTAGTTTTATTTTTTCTTCAGTAGTAAAAATCACATAGTTTTTAGCATCAAACTGATATTTACCAACAGTGTAAATAGTTTTTTCATCGAAATTATTTTTCTGAGAACGTTTTAAGAAAATTTCAATTTTTAGCAATAATTCTTCAATGCTGAAAGGCTTTACTAAGTAATCATCTGCACCTAATTTTAATCCTTTTATACGATCTTCTTTTAGTATTTTTGCTGAAAGAAAAATAATTGGAATATCAGAATTCAATTTTCTAATAGCTGTTGCCAACTCGAAACCATCTATTTTTGGCATCATAATATCTAGAATACAAATATCAAAAATATTATTTTTAAAAGTTTCTAAAGCGATTTGTCCATCATTGCAATGTGTGATTGTATAGTTATTTTGTTCTAAATTGTCCTTGGTCAAAAAAGCTAAAGTTTCGTCGTCTTCGGTATATAGTATTCTAAAATTTGCCATTATATGGGTTGCATTTGTATTGAAAAAGTGATTCCTTTCTCAGTATTATTTTTTATTAAAATCTTCCATTCGTGCAAAACACAAACTTTTTTTACATAATATAATCCTAGACCAAATCCGTTTACTTCATGACTTTTTTTGCTCGGAATTCTATAAAATTTATCAAAAACAAATGGCAAGTTTTTTTCTGAAATTCCAGTTCCATTGTCAATAAATTGGAGTAATAAATTGGTTTTTGTCATAGAAATTTTTATAATAATTTCAGGTTTGTTATCAGAGTATTTTATCGCATTCTCAAGAATATTATAAACTAAATTAGAAAAATGAAATTCATCAGCATAAATAAAAATAGTTGGTAAAATTGTTTTTATTGTGATAGCAACATTGTCATATTTTAGATTAATGTTTTCAATAACATCATTAAGAATGGGAATAAGCTCTAGTTTTTGTTTCTCTAATGTCATAGGAATAGTATCCCATTTAGCGATATTTAAAATTTTCTCGATATGATTATTTAGTTTATTACTTTGATTGATGATGATTTGGGTATATTTTTCTAGTTTTTCATCGGTTTTAATGCTTTCTTGTTGTTTCAAATAATTAGAAGCAATTAGTATAGACGATAATGGCGTTTTAAACTCGTGTGTCATATTATTGATGAAATCACGTTGCAATTCGGAATATTTCTTTTGTTGAATAATCGTGTAAATAGAATATACATAAACTAATAAAACGATGATTAATGCTATAGATAATACAAACCAAAACCGTAAAGAATTAAATAAATAAGAAGTTTCACTGGGAAACCGAATTGCAAAATAGTAAATTAAATTTTTGTGTTTTGGGAAATAAACAGAAACATTTTTAGGTGTTTTATTAGTTGCCGAGACATAATTGCCATAAACCATTTCGTCGCTTTGACAATTATACATAGCATATTCGAAATCAGTGTTGAGGTTTGCTTTTTTAAATTCGGATTTCAAATAATACTCTAAAATTTCGGCTTCAAAATCATTGTCGATATTGACAACATAATAATCGTTGGCTATTTTTTTGATAGGATTTTCAGCGGGTAATTCATGATTTGTTCCTTCATATAAATGTTTTACAACTTCTAGCAAAGCAATTTGTGCTTTTTGCGAAAACTTCTTTTCTTCGAGTGTAAATGCTTGTTTTGTCCATAATAATTGTGCAATAAGAATGCCAATTGTGGCAATAAGTCCTAGAACTATAATGGAATTTAGTTTGTTTGTTTTCAATTGTAAATTATGTTTATCATCTGTTCAAATTTACTTAAAAAATACATTAAAAATAACCGTTAACAAGTCATTAACAAACATTTGAAATTGGTTAACAAGCGTCAAGACTTTCTTCAGCTACTTTTGAATTATCAAATTTGACAAACCAATTTATTAATCAATTAAATTTACAATTATGAACACAATTAAAATCTCATTTTTAGCATTAACATTAGGATTAATGTCGTTTGCAACTATTTCTACAATTGCTTGGAAAAGCGAAAGTGTCGATGTGGGTGAAATCCCGCAAGGAAAACCAAAAGCTATTATTTTTGAATTTAAAAATACAGGGAAAACAGATGTAATTATTACAAACGTACAAGGCTCTTGTGGTTGCACAGCTACCGATTATACAAAAGAATCGATAAAAGCTGGTAAATCTGGTATTGTAACAGCAACTTACAATGCGGCAAATGTGGGTGCATTTACAAAAACGGTAACTGTAACTACAAATGCAGATGCAAGCCCAAAAGTTTTAACGCTAAAAGGAACTGTAAAGACTGTTGTGCCTCAGAGTTAAACGGAATTATATTAGTTTAAAAAGAAAACTCCGAAACATTTTGTGTTTTCGGAGTTTTTAATCTAAAATCTTAATTGTAAAATCTAATATTTCTAAGCTGGTTCTCCGTACAAGTCAAACTCAGTAGCTTCTATAATTTTTATATTTACAAATTCGCCAGTTTTTACATAATGCTTTGTAGCATCTATAAGTACTTCGTTATCTACATCAGGACTGTCAAATTCGGTTCTTCCCACAAAATGAGTTCCTTCTTTTCTATCAATAATGCAACGGAAAGTTTGCCCTACTTTCTCTTGGTTCAAATCCCAAGAAATTTGCGATTGCAAATCCATAATTTCTAACGAACGTGCTTGTTTTACTTCGTCCGGAACATCGTCTACTAATTCGTATGCACTGGTGTTTTCTTCGTGAGAATAAGCAAAACAACCCATTCGGTCAAATTTCATTTCCTGAACAAATTCTTTCAGAATCTCAAAATCTTCTTCCGTTTCTCCAGGATATCCCACTATAAGTGTAGTTCTAATGGTTATTCCAGGAACTGCAGCACGGAAATCTTTTAGTAATTGAGTCGTTTTTTCTCTTGTAGTTCCACGTTTCATAGATTTCAAGATAGCATCTGAAATGTGTTGTAACGGAATATCGATATAATTACAAATTTTTGGTTCACGTTTCATGATTTCCAGCACATCCATCGGGAAACCAGTAGGGAAGGCGTAATGCAAACGGATCCACTCGATACCTTCTACTTTTACTAACGCTTCTAGCAATTCACCTAAAGCTCGTTTTTTATATAAATCTAAACCGTAATAAGTTAAATCTTGGGCAATAAGAATCAATTCTTTTACGCCATTTTTTGCCAAACCTTCGGCTTCTTTTACTAATTTTTCAATAGTTTGCGACACATTTTTGCCTCGCATAAGCGGAATGGCACAAAAACTACACGGGCGGTCACAGCCTTCAGAAATTTTAAGGTATGCGTAATTTTTTGGAGTAGTAGTTAATCTTTCTCCTAATAACTCATGCTTATAATCGGCACCCAAAGCCTTCAATAAAGCAGGTAATTCGGTTGTACCAAAAAACTGATCTACATTCGGGATTTCTTTCTCTAAATCAGGTCTGTAACGTTCGCTTAAGCATCCAGTTACGAATACTTTATCGACTAATCCACGTTCTTTTTTGTCTGCATATTCTAAAATGGTATTTACCGATTCTGCTTTGGCATTATCTATAAATCCACACGTATTTATTACCACAATATTACCTTCCTCTTCGTGTACTACGTCTTTGCCGCTAGCTTTGAGTTGCCCCATAAGCACTTCGCTATCGTACACGTTTTTGGAACATCCTAGTGTGATTACATTAATTTTATTTTTTTTAATCGATTTGGTTCTCATGCCGTATAAATTTTGGAGTGCAAAATTACGTTTTTATTTTGGGTATAGCTATGTTTTTTTGGTTTTAGGAATTTATTCACTTCACCTAACACTAAAAGAGCCAAGCTACAAAGTAATCGAACGTTATTTTGTGACGGAAAAATGGTTTTGAGCTGTCAAAATACTTATAATTGTTCCTTCTATTGCACTTCGTTTTCAGGTTCTAATTTTTTTAGTATTAGTTATTGTGAAGAATCTTTGACTAATCTTTTCAAAATGGCCCATTGTTTAAGTGCATCACGAGCCTCGACAGCTGGATAGCCTAGCATTACTTTGCCTGCTGGAATATCGCCAGTAACGCCAGATCCAGCGCCAATAATAGCACCATCGCCTATGGTTACATGATCTTTTATAGAAGCGCTTCCGCCTATAACAACTCCATTTCCTAGTGTAACCGAACCTGCTAAACCTGAATTTCCAGCCATAATGCAAAACTTTCCTAGTTTGCTATTGTGAGCTATTTGTACTAAATTATCTATTTTGCATCCATCGCCTACAATAGTGGAACTAAATTTTCCTCTATCGACACACGTGTTGGCTCCAATTTCGACATTATTTCCTATAATTACATTTCCAATTTGAGGGATTTTTACTAATCCTTTTTTAGGGTCTGGTCGAAAGCCAAAGCCATCAGCTCCAATAGTCGAATTTGGATGAAAAATACAATTCTTCCCCACATGGCATCGTTCACGAATGACTGTTCCAGACCAAATTATGGTGTTATCTCCAATTGTGCATTCGTCTAGAATTGTCACATTGGGGTAAATAGTTACGTTTTTACCAATTTGCACATTTAGCCCTATGTAACTTCCTGCTCCAATTTTTGTTTCGTCTCCTATACTTGCGGTCTGGTCTATAACTGCCGTTGCATGAATATTCTTTCTGAATACGGGACTTGGAGGGGCAAAAAAAGCTAGCACTTGCGACATGGCTAAATCGGCATTTTTGACCTTTATAAAAACTCTATTTTCTCCTGGATTTATTGAAATATCATCATTTACAATGGCTGCACAAGCTTTTGAGGTTTCCCACAATTTTTCATATTTTTTGCCTCCAATAAATGAAATTTCGGTGTTTTTTGCTAGTTCTAGTTCTTCTGGAGCGGTTATCTGGTGGCTGGTGTTTCCTAAAATTGTTCCATTTAAAATTTTATTTATTTCTTGTATCGAGTAGGTTTTTATCATTAGTTTTGGGTTGAATAATTTATAATAATGAAGACACTACTTCATTTCGCTTGATTTTTCCGGTTTCGGTTTCAGCGAAATGAGGAATAAATTTTATTTCTTTTGGTTTTTCGTATTTATCTAAGGAATCAAAAATAGAAGCATCAAGTTCAAACGGAGCTCCCTCAATGAAAAGCAATAGTTTTTCACCTAATTTTTCGTCTGGAATTCCAGCTACAAAAAATCTAGAGGTTAGTTTTTCAGAAAGTTTGGCTTCTATTTGTTCTGGGATTAGTTTGATTCCGCCACTATTAATCACATTATCTTGACGCCCCAACCATATAAATTGATTGCGAGCCACTAGTTCGACAATGTCATTTGTTGCAATATTTTCCACGTCCAAGTCTGGAGCCGAAATAACCAAACAATTTCTATCGTCTTGCGAAATAGTAATGTTAGGAAAAACGGTAAATGCTTTTTGACCTATTTTTTTGGCTGCAATATGCGTTACCGTTTCGGTCATACTATAGGTTTCGAATACGGTACATTTTGATTTGGCTAATTTTTTTTCTAAAGTATCATTTACTTTGGCGCCGCCTACAATCAGTTTTTTAATTTGGTTCAATTGAGCTATCGAATTTTCAGCTTGCAAAGGTACCATGGCTACAAAATCATAGTTGTTTTTATTCCGCTTCATGGGGTTGGAACTTGGCGCAACAAAATCCATCTCAAGACCGAGAATAAAAGCACGAACAAACATCATTTTTCCTGCAATATATTTTACAGGCAAGCAGTTTAAAATGGTATTTCCTGGTTGTAACTCAAAAAAATCGCCTGTTGCTAGTGCGGAGTTTACCATGGCTTGTTTCTGCACTTTGATTATTTTGGGTTCGCCAGTAGTTCCCGAAGTTTTTATTTCTAAATAGTGTTTACTATCAAACCAATCGAGGATAAAATCGCCCACAGGTTTTTCAAAATCTTTGCCTTCTTTAATAAAACTATAGGCCACGCGGCATAAATCGTCTTTGTCGAGGTGGTAACCATTCAACTTAAATTTGTTATGCACATTTGTATAGGCTATCTTATTCATTATCAAAGTTTTTTATTGAGGAATGGTAACTAATTTTCCTGTTAATTTTTCTTTCCAGTTAGTCCAATTGTATTTTTTACTAAATATATATAAAAGTATTGGATAAATAACAACTACAGGCAAAACTATATCAAAACCTGCTTCTGGTTGCGCTACGTCTTTTAGGATAGAATCTGTTTGAAGTGCCGTCCAATCTGAAGTTACCAATAGAGCCGTTATAAGGTTATTTGCTGCATGGAAACCCAAGGAGAGTTCAAGCCCGTCGTCCATAAGTGTTAGAATTCCTAAAAAAAGTCCTGTTCCTATATAATATACCATTATAATATAGCCCATTTTTTCTACCTCAGGATTTCCTAAATGCATGAGCCCAAAAGTAATTGAGGTAAACAATAAAGGAATTAGTCTACTGTTGGTAAGTACTCCTACACCTTGCATGATATGTGCTCTAAACAAATACTCTTCGAAACTTGTTTGCAGTGGCAATAAGAAAATAGCTATTGCAAAAAAGAGGTAAAATTTAGTAGGATTAAAATTCCAAATATAATTTTCGGGAGATAAATAATACGTTACAGCTGTTAGTAAAATAGTAATTGCACTCCACAAACCAAACGAAAAAAAGATACGCTTCCAATCAATGCTTTTTCTAGACGTAGTTAGCGAGGTTATGGTTTGTTTTTGGATGAATTTCACCCATAAAAACAATAAAATAATCCCAAGAACAAATGGAATCATGCTTTCTACAAAAAAACGATTCACTCCTTTTGTAGCAATTTCCTCTTGGATGATGGCGTTTACATCTAATTTCAGAAGTTTTATAGCTAAAAAATTTAAAAGCATCATTCCAAAAAACAGCACTGGAAACGGAAGGTATAAGATAAAATTGAATTTACTATTTTTAAATTGTTCGATATACATAGTTGTAATTTGGTTATATTTGTAGCGTATTTACTATTTTCAAATATAACTAAAAAAATGATTACCATTTACCATAATTCACGTTGTTCAAAATCAAGAGACGGAGTTTGCTTTTTAGAAAACACCAAAGAGCCTTTTCATGTTGTCAATTATCTAGAAAATAGTCTTACTAAAAGTGACCTAAAAGAACTTTTAAAAAAAATGAAAATTACTCCAATAGAATTGGTTCGAAAAAAAGAAACCCTTTGGATTAACACTTATAAGGACAAGAACTTATCTGATGAAGACATTATTCAAGCCATGGTCGATAATCCGAAATTAATAGAACGACCTATTGTAGTAAAAGGTGATAAAGCTGTAATTGCAAGACCCACAGAGAAAATCGCCGAGATACTTTGATACCAATAAAAATGATTTAACAATACTTTGGCAGAAAATTATACCCATAAATAGTAATTTTGCCGAAGAAAATAGTTACTATGAACAGTCTTAAAAAAGCAATTACCTTATTTTTTTTACTAAGTATTTCAATACTTTTTGCACAAAAGCAACAAGAAGGAAAGAAAATCAAAATTACAGGTAAAATTATCGAAAAATCGACCTCTTTACCTTTAGAATATGCGACCATCACCTTTCGAAAAGCCAATACACAACAAGCCGTTTCTGGTGGAATTACAGATGCAAAAGGCGAATTTTCTATCGAAATAAATCCAGGTATTTATGACGCAAAATTCGAGTTTATTTCTTTCAAAACAGTCGAAATGAAAGGAAAAACATTCGATTCAAGTAGCAATTTAGGGGTAATTTCTCTTGAAGACGAAGCAAGAAAGCTAGACGCAGTAGAAATCCGAATGGAAAAAACCACAGTCGATATCAAACTAGACAAAAAAGTATATAGTGTTGGAAAAGATATTTTAGTGAGAGGTGGTACGGTTAGCGATGTTTTAGACAATGTGCCATCAGTAGCTGTAAGTGCCGAAGGTGCTGTAAGTCTTAGAGGTAACGAAAATGTAAGAATTCTTATCGACGGAAAACCATCGAGCGCCATTAATGTAAACGATGCATTACGCCTTATTCCTGCCGATGCCATCGATAAAGTAGAAGTAGTAACCAATCCATCAGCTCGTTATGATGCGGAAGGAGGGGGAGGGATTATCAATATTATTCTGAAAAAAGGGAAAAACCAAGGACTTAACGGAACCTTTATCGTTTCTGTTGGAGAACCCGAAAACTCAAGTGCTTCGGCAAATGTAAATTTAAAAAGTGAACAATTTAATTTGTTTACAACCATCGGGTACAACAAACGTAAAAACCCAGGAAGTACAAAAATTGACCAAGAAAGTTTTGACGCCAATCATAATTTAACCTCTTATTTAGAAGAAAGACGCGATAGCCGAAAGTACGGACAAGGAGCCAATATTAATTTTGGAATCGAATTGCTTTTAGACAAAAATACGTCGTGGACAAATACCTTCAATTACCGAAATAATGATGGTGGTAACAAAGAAAACGTACTGTATTATAATTACGATAACAACCGCATTTTTACCTATACAGGGCAACGATATAACGACCTGATTTCTACTAACGAAAATGTAGAATACACGACCAATTTTATCAAAAAATTTAAAAATGAAGGTCATAAATTAACTATTGACGGGGCGTTTTCACAAGAAAAGGAAAACGAATCTTCCAGCATTGAAGGAACCATTTTACAAACTAATGCTTTCGTTTCATCTGAACGAACAAGAAAAAACAATACACAAGGAAGAAACTTAATTCAAGCCGATTATGTATTGCCTATCAAAAAAAACACCCAAATAGAAGCTGGTTTTAGAGGCAATTATGTTGATTTATTAACGGATTACCAAGTTGAAGAAAAACTAACGCAAACAAGTTCATTTACAAATATTGCTGATTTTACAAACAAATTAGCCTACAAAGAAAACATCAATGCCTTTTACACACAATTTGGTTCAAAAATCAATAAATTTTCTTATTTGTTAGGCGTTCGGTAC
Organism: uncultured Flavobacterium sp.; assembly: GCA_964292845.1. Classification (GTDB taxonomy): domain Bacteria; phylum Bacteroidota; class Bacteroidia; order Flavobacteriales; family Flavobacteriaceae; genus Flavobacterium. Next base: position 18,039 of record CAXYWC010000052.1, read on the forward strand.
GAAGACTCTCGTATCGAAATAAACCAATTGACCTCTAATATTTACAAAACAAAAAAGTACCACAATTTTTTCCCAAGCGCATTCTTAACCTATGAAATATCAGGTAACAGTAGCGTTTCGGTAAACTACAGCAAACGAATTACAAGACCTAGAGATCGTTTTATCAATCCGTTTGCCTCTTACACTAGTAATATCAACTTATTTCAAGGGAATCCAGACATCAATCCAGCCCTTAGCGACGCTTACGACTTAGGATATTTAAAGAAATGGGATAAAGTAACCTTAAGCACATCGGTCTATTTTAATCACACAACAAATTCTTTCCAAGTTGTAAGAAAAGAAAGAGGTGACAAAATAAACGGCATACCCGTAATCCTCAACACCCCGTTTAACTTAGCTACTGATGATAAATTAGGTTTCGAATTCACCCTAAACTATGCGTTCAAAAAATGGTGGAAAATAAACGGAAACTTTAACTTTTTCAACAACAAAACAACAGGTGAATATTCGTATATAAACACTAGTAATAATCTAGTGGTACAAAATTTCGATTTTAATTCCAATACTTGGTTTACACGAATTACCTCAAAAATCACCTTGCCCTACAAAATAGAATGGCAAACAAATGCCACCTATAATGCACCTCAAAAATACGGACAGGGTGTTATGAAAGCTATTTTTGGAGCCAATATTGCTTTTAGTAAAGATGTACTAAAGGATATGGGAACCCTTTCTTTTAATGTGAGCGATGTTTTTAATTCCAGAAAGAGAAGACAAGATTTGGAATTGCCAAGAGTAAACTCCAATAGTGAAATGCAATGGAGGACACGACAGTTTACATTGTCATTTACTTACAGATTTAATAAAAAGAAAACAGACAAAGAGTCGAAACCACGTCAAACCGAAGGCAACGAAGGAGAAAACATGGGATAACCTACAATATTTGGATGCTATAAAAAAATGCCTCAGAACAAAATCGGAGGCATTTTTTTTCGCATTCACTCATCCAGTATTTTAAAAGCAAAGTAAATCCCCTCCTATATAATAGCAAAAATTTCTCCAGTAAAAGCCATTAAATTTAGTTAAAGCCACCGGTTGAGTATAGTCAAAGTATGGCGTATCCCTCCCGAAAAGGCTGGGTCATGCTATCCGTTTCAATCTTTTTATCGGCGAAAAGCCTCAAAAAAGGACTTCCACTGCTATCCTTTACGTTAATTAACAATCAATTAAGTTAAAATCTTTATAATCCGATTCCGAAAGTATTATT
>CAXYWC010000053.1:0-19287 GCA_964292845.1 uncultured Flavobacterium sp.
TTTTTCTACAAAAGTACTCAAAATTGTGGTTTTCCCTAAAAATATATACCTTTATACATTATTGATATTTTCGTAATAATCGAAAAAAACGAAACCGTTACTTTTACAAAAAAACTATGGACTTATTTTTTTACATCTTCGCCGCTTTATTTTCTGTACTAAATCCAATTGGAGCTATTCCTGTTTTTGTAGGTTTAACACAGGATTATACCAAATCTGAATTAAACAAAACTTCGTTATGGACAGGGATAAATGTTTTTATCATTCTTGTGGTCTCCTATTTTGCAGGCGAATATGTTTTGCGTTTTTTTGGAATTAGTTTAGAAGCGTTGCGTATTGCAGGTGGTTTAATTATTGCTAATTCGGGTTTTGGTTTACTTTCTGGAAAAGTTAAAAAACGAAAAGGAATTAACAAAAAAGTAGAAAGCGAAGCCCAAGAAAAGCACGCCATTGCTTTAACACCATTAGCCATGCCACTTTTAGCTGGCCCAGGATCTATATCATTGTTAATTGCTTTTTACCAAGAGCACAATAATTTAACAGCCATTAGTATTGCCATTGCGGCGATTTTGGCTGTTGCACTTTCTATTTATTTGGTGTTAAACAGTGCTCATTATTTGGTTAAATATTTGGGAGAATCCGGAATTGTTGCCATTTCAAGAATTGTAGGTTTCTTTGTCATCGCAATTGGAATTCAATATATCGTCAATGCCATTCTTACCATTATTAAGAGTAGTAATTTGGTTTAAATAACAAAATATAAATTTCAAATAACAAAATGCAAATAGCAAAAATCCCAAATTCAAATGTAAAAATGAATTTGGGATTTTTTTGGTACTCTTTTTATTATTCTATAGGAAGAAAAATTTCGGCCATCATGCAACGAGCACTTCCGCCACCGCAAGCTTCAATTGTATCTAAAGAAGAATGTATAATAGTCACATGCTCTTCCAGTTGGGTGATTTGTTTTTTTGTTAGACTCGAATATGCCGAGGTACTCATTACCAAATACCTTCTATCATTTGCACCTTTCACTTCCAACATGTTTCCTGCAAAACAACCAACTTGTTCTTCAGTGATTAAAATGATTTCTTTGTCATCACCACGCAAACTATCTAAGACCATTTTGCGTTCTTTTTTATCATCGATACTCTCGGCACAAATGACTGCAAAAGTCTCTCCAACAGTCATCATTACATTTGTATGATAAATCAATTTACGCTCGCCGTTTACCGTTTGAAACGCTTCAAAAATAACCGGTGTAAATTCGAAATCTTCACAAAACTCGATAAACAATTCTTCATCGGCTCGGGAAGACAGCGCACAGTAGGCTTTCCCGTTTTGTCTGTCAAGTACGATACTACCGGTTCCTTCCAAAAAGATATTGTCTTCTTCTGCCGAAGTATAATCGACAACATTTTCAATAACAAATCCTTTTTCTTCTAATAAATCTAAAATTTCTTCACGACGTTCTAATCTTCTGTTTTCGGCAAACATGGGATATAAAGCTACATCGCCATTATCATGGAAAGAAATCCAATTGTTAGGAAAAACACTATCTGGCGTATCGGAATCTTCAGAATCATCAACGACAGTAACTTCTACTCCAACTGCTCTTAATTTTTCGACAAAAGCATCAAATTCTTGTTGGGCTTTAGCATTTACGGTAGCTGGCAATAATCCGTCTAACACTTTTTGATAGTAATTATTAACGGTCGTTTGCTCATTCATACGGAAAGCTACCGGACGAATCATTAAGATTGCATTGGAGGTTTGATTCATTTTATTTGTTTTTTATCACGTCAGTTACTGCTTCCAGAATATCGAGAGTCATTTCTGCCATGGTGTTTTCTTTTTCGTCAAGACACGGATTTACTTCTACAATTTCGACACAAACCGTTTTAGGATTTTGTGACAAAGCCATCATTAATTCCTTTGCTTCTTGAGGTGTAATTCCATTAGGCACCGGAGTTCCTGTACCATGTGAAGTTAAATCTGGATCCATCGAATCTACATCGAAAGTTACATAAATTAGATCACAATCTTTTAATCTTTCCTGGATTCCGTTAACAATAGCTTGTACACCTTTTGTTCGAACATCTTCTACAGTAAACCATTTCATTCCGAATTGATTGATAACCGCTTCTTCTTGTTCTTCTGTATCGCGAACAGCTACATACACCACATCGTCAGGATGTATTTTTTGAAGAGTATTCCCTACATTTTTTAATTGATTCCATAACATTTCTGTTTCCGAATCGATATCGTTTATCTTACACTCTAGATTATCAATATTCATTACAGAAGCCAAAGGCATTCCGTGCATATTTCCAGAAGGCGTAGTATAAGGTGTGTGAATATCAGCATGGGCATCTATCCAAACCGCACCCAAACGTTTGTCGGGAAAAGCCGATTTAATTCCTGCAATCGTTCCTCCTGCCGAACCGTGATCGGCGGCTAATATAATTGGAAAAGTATTTCCTTTTAAGATTGTAGCAATTTTGGTATTTAATTCTTCATAGATAGCAAGCAATCCATCTATTCGCTTAGCGAAAGGAAAATTCGTTTGCTTATCTAAAAAACTGTTGACATTTTGAATTTTATCAATCGTATTTTCGCCAAAAATAAAACTACCTCTTTTTCTGGCTGCTGTTATAATTGCATCGGGGCCCAAAGATGCACCACGTGTACCAGCAGTAATTTCTGATTTATTAATAAGAAAAGTAACATTGTTTTTTGAACTCATAAAGTTTTGATTGGATGATGTTAACTATAATACAATTATGAGATTCCTCACTTTGTTCGGAATGACAGCCTTTGAACAATCATCTGTTTCTTGGGCAAATATAAAAAAAGCCTCTCGAGTGAGAAGCTTTTTAATGAATTTAATTTTGATTTACTGTTTTACCACTTTTGTTGTGGCTGATCCTTCGTTCGAAGTTACTTTGAATAGATACATTCCAGAAGGAAATTGACTAATATCTAATTTGCTTTGTGACGTATTCAAAGATTGTTTTTGTAACAAACGACCATTTATATCAAATACTTCTAGCCTTGCATTAGATACGCTATTTAACTCAATGTTGATTTCATTTTGAGTTGGGTTAGGGTAAATTTTGAAATTTGAATTTGCATTAAAACCAACTGTGCTCAACGATGTACAAGTGTTTCCTGTAGTAACAGGCGAGCCCGATTTCCAGTTTGAAGTAGCTCCACTTAATGCAAAATTAGTTAAAGTACCATTGTTACTTCCTGCACTATCCGTTAAAGATGTTATTCCTGTATTTGAAATACCATCATAACCTTGATTAAATTTATAATACGTTACTAATTCTGGTTGTGCTTGTGCTTCACAATCTTTTAAATTATTAATTTCTGTTGGTGTTAAAACAGCATTCCATACTCTAAATTCGTCAATATTTCCATTGAAATATTGTCCACCTCCATCACCTAACCACGCTCCAATACTTGTTGCTGTAACAGTTAAATCATTAGGCAAAGAAAAATTAGCATTTACGGTATTGTTTAATACTCCATTTATATATAATTTAGCTTGTGTATTTGTAAATGTAATTGCTAAATGATACCATTGTCCTGTTTGTAAAAGTGGACCGGTACTCTTTATAATAGAACCATTTTTTGATTGGTAACTTACTTGACCTGCAATTGGTGCTCCTTGGTCATATCCGCCACCACCAACGGCAAAGATAGCGTAACTAGCTTCTCCGTTACTTTGTTTTGCACATATAGTTTGTTGATTTAAACTATTTAAATATACCCAAGTTTCAATTGTACCTTGCGGTAAATTATTTATAGCAGTTGCAGGAATTGTTACATGATCATTTATTCCATCAAAATTTAAATGAGTTGCAGAAACTAAAGCGTTAACCGTAAAAACAATCTCTACTCTAGCACTTTCACAACCATTTGCATTTGTAGAAGAAACCCAATATGAAGTAGAACCTACAGTAGCTGTACTTAGAGTTGGAGCTGTTGCACTACCTGTTCCACCTGTTGCAGTTGTGTACCATAATAAACCTGTTCCGTTAGCGCCAATAGTTGCTGTTAAAGTAGGAGCTGTATCACCTTGGTTGCGAACTACAGGAGTTGTTACTGTTGCTACTGAAGGCACTACTGAACCTGTAGTTATTTGCGAACCCGCTAACCAATTTGAGGTTGCACCATTTAATGCAAAGTTAGTTAACGTTCCGTTATTTGCGTTAGTAGTTCCATCTGTTAAAGATGTTATTGTACTATTATTAGCAGCATCAATACCTTGGTTAAAGTTATAATACGCTACTAAACCAGTTTCATTACCTTGTAATTCGCAATTTTTTGAGCCGTTGATTTGTTCTGCAGTTCTAGCTGTATTCCAAATACGAACCTCATCTATATTTGATTCTAAAAAATCAAGAGTATTACGTTCTTTACCTATAAACAAAGGAGTCGTTGTTGTGATATTTACTGTCCCAAAACCTGCATTTGTTATATTTGCTTCCGAGATTCCATCAACATATAATTTAATATTATTATTAGTTCTATCAACAACACAAGATACATGATGCCAATTATTATCATTTAGATTTGTAGTTCCAATCAATCCTAATCCAACTCCATATATCGTTCCGTTTCCAATTTCTAAAGCTAATTTGTTATTTACCACTACTAATTGAATACCAACTAAAGTGCCAGCAGTTGCTTTAGTTATAATCCCTGAATAATTTCCTTGAGGATTACTCATTTTAACCATTGCTTCTAAAGTTAAATTGCTTGTTCCAAAAGCCAATGAAGCACTATTAGGAACAGTAACAACATCATTCGTTCCATCAAAATTTAAGTGAGTAGCTGGTAAAGTTACCGTAACAACAATCTCTACTCTAGCACTTTCACAACCATTTGCATTTGTAGAAGAAACCCAATACGATGTATTACCCACTGTAGCTGTAGAAGGCGTTGGAGCAGTCGCACTACCTGTACCACCTGTAGCAGTTGCGTACCATAATAAACTATTTCCAGTAGCTGATAGCTGAGGTGTTGTTTGTCCTAAAGTATAGTTAATTTGAGTTGTAGTTACTGGTTGCGTAATAGCAACATATGATTGAACATTTAAGTCGTTAAGGTAAATACATGATTGCGCGTCTCTTGCTGCATTAAACACGTCTGGCTTCCCGTCGTTATTAAAATCGCTAATAGCAACTCCATTAGCTGCATTTGATAAAACCTGACTTGCAAGAGTAAACTGACAACCAGAATTTAAGTAATATCTACTACCAATATTGGCAGAATTACCGTGTAGTACTACATCTAACCAAGTATCGCCATTTAAATCTACTAAAGTATAATCTTTTATAGCAAAAGTTATTGTTGGGAGTAATGAACTTGGGCTTACTGTTCCGAATGTACCTGCGCCATCATTTTTCCATAATCGCAATCCCCAAGCATTATAATAATCAAAAGCTACAAAATCTAAATCGCCATCTTTATCCCAATCTACTAAATTTCCGTTTCCAGTATATGTTGTAAAGTTTTGACTAACCGTAAATACACCAGCTCCATTATTTTTATAAACTTTACCTGCCCAGCCACCTTGACCGGATATAGTCAAGTCAACATCTCCATCACTATCTATATCTCCTGTGGCTGATCCAAAATTAGCAAAAATACCTAAATTGTCAAATTCTGATGATAAAACAAAATTTGCATTACCTGTTGTACCGTTATTAATCCATAATTGATTATTACTTGCTGAGTTAGTAGCACCATTTAACCAAAGAATATCTTGTTTATTATCACCATTAAAATCGGCAATTTCAAAGTTACTAATAGATCCTGTTGCTGTGAAAAAAGTTCCTGGCAATTGTGTAAAAACTGCACTACCATTATTAATAAATATTTTACCTGCATTACTTACAATATCTATGTCATTATCGTTATCCATATCTTTGGGAAATACTGATCCAATAACTCCAATTGTAGCCGAAGTAAAATTATTGGCACCATCATTAGTAAACAATCTATACACTCCACTTTCGTCGCTAACAATGATATCTTTATCATTATCGCCATCATAATCTGCAACGGCAGAATTATATAATCTAGCCTGCGAACCTGTAGTTGTACCTATACAAGTAGATGCAATAAATGAATTTGTTTGCCCAAAGGACAAAATTGAACACCAAAAAAGTGTAAATAAAAAGTAAAGTTTTTGTTTCATAATAATCTAATTTAAAATTTATGAAACAAAAATACTTTAGGTGTTTAAGTTTGGCAATAAGCAAATCAACTCATTTTTTATTTTTCAGTAAGAAATAAATGATTTTGAATAGCAAAAACAACCAAACCAATTACATTTTTAGAATTTGTTTTTTGGAGTAAACTGTTGCGGTGATTATCTACAGTTCTTGAGCTAATACTTAATAATTCTGCAATTTCTGAAGCCGATTTTTGTTGGCAAATTAGTTGTAATACTTCTTTTTCTCTTTCTGAAATTTCAGGAGTTTCATTTTTGTTAGCATGATTATTTTTGATAAAAGCTACCATTTCTGGCTGATAACAAAATCCGTTAGTATATACTTTTTTAATTCTATTAATCATTTCTAATGGTGTAAAATTTTTAGGTATATAACAAACCGCGCCAACAGAAATCATTTTTTTCATAAATGTTTCAGATGTGTACGATGACACTGCAATAATACTAATTTCAGGAAATTTTTTCGATAAATATTTAGTAGCTTCCACTCCGTTATATTCTGGCATATTAATATCCATTAATATAATATCAGGTAAATTTTGAGGATTTTCTTCTAAAGTTACAATCAATTCTTTACCGTTAGAAACATCAAACACAACTTCAAATTCATTTTCTTGCAACAGAATAGTTTTAATACCTTGTCGTATTAAAATTTCGTCGTCTGCCAATGCAATTTTGATTTTTTTCCTCATTTTAGAATGAAAATTGAAAGTTAAATCCAGCTTTTGAAAAATCTATCGTATAATTTCCGTTTATTGATTTTATTCTGCTTTCAATATTATTAAAGCCTAAACCTTTGGCTTTTTCAAATTTTAATTTATCAATTCCAACTCCATTATCTGAATAATCACAGGTTGATTTGGCATTTATACTTTTGAATTCAATGTTGATTTTTGATGCTTTTCCGTGCTTTATAGAATTATTAATTAATTCTTGAATTATTCTAAAAACATGTAATTGTATTTCTTTACCGATAGTAGCTAATTCAGTTTGATTTTGAAAATTAATTTGAATTTGATTTGATTTATTATAATCAGAAACAACTTCTTCAATAGCATCAATTAATCCAAATTTTTCTAACATGGGAGGAAATAAATTATGTGCAATTTTTCGGGAAGTTTCAATAGCATTTTGGTTTATGGTTTCAATTGTACTTAAAATGTTATTCTTCTCTATTTCTTCTGTTTTATGTGACTTTAACAAATGTAAGTTTAATGACAGCGCAATAAGTTTGGAACTTATATCATCGTGCAAATCTTGTGCGATGCGTTTTCGCTCTTCTTCTTGAGTGTTTATAATTGATTGTACCAAATTTTCTTGATGTCTAATTTCAATATCCTTTTTTTCAATTTCTTTTTCGAATATTTTATTTCTAGATTTAAAAACAAAGATTGCTATTAGTGTGAATATTACAACTAGAAAAAGGATAACAAAAAGAATTATTTGAGGTAAATCTTGACTATTCATCATGATTATTCTTAATATATTTTAACTCTTTCCAGACCAAAATCTGAAAGAAGATAAAGAAAATATCTTTAACAACCCATAAATCTACTAAAGGATCTTGCAGAAAAACAATTTCTATATTCCCAAACATATATATGATACTGCTACAAATAAAATATAGTAACAGACCAATCGAAAAATAAAAAAATTGCTTTTTAAATCCTAAATTATAATAAATATGTAGTAATGCAAAACATATTAATAGTGTAGAAACAACTAAAATTTCTGTCAAATTAAACTCCCAAAATTTAATTGGATATAACAAATATTGCAATACAATTCCAAAAAACAAAACAGAAGCAACATATTTAATAGCCTCTTTATGCATTGAATTTTGAGCCATACTAAAATAAAAGTAACTCAAAAAGACCCACTGAACAGCAAAAAATATATGGGAAAGAAAAAAATTATTGATTTGCCAAAAGTGAAACAGGGCAAAACAAATACTGCTTTCTAGAAATGAAGCTGTTAAATAAATTGATAAAACTGAAACTTGTATGCTTTTTGGTCGGTATTTTAGATAGCTAATTACATTAAATAACAATAATGCAAGCCCTATCAAATTTACTGTATAACAAACTATTAAATTCATCTTTGTTTAAATCACTTTTCTTCAAATATAAAAAAAGCCTCTCAAAAAGAGAAGCTTTTGTGTATTAATTTTTGAAATTATCTTTTATCCATTGGCGCAAAATCACGTAATGGATGACCCGTATACACTTGACGTGGACGACCAATTGGTTCTTTGTTCACACGCATTTCTTTCCATTGTGCAATCCAACCTGGAAGACGACCAATAGCAAACAATACGGTAAACATATCGGTAGGAATTCCTAAAGCACGGTATATAATTCCTGAATAGAAATCGACATTTGGATATAATTTTCTAGACACAAAATAATCGTCTACCAAAGCGGCTTCTTCTAGTTTTTTGGCAATTTGAAGAATTGGATCATCAACGCCTAAAGTAGCTAAAACTTCATCGGCTGCTTTTTTGATAATTTTTGCTCTTGGATCGAAGTTTTTATATACTCTATGTCCGAAGCCCATCAAACGGAATTCGTCATTTTTATCTTTGGCTTTGGCTAAATATTTATCGGCATCACCACCGTCTTTTTGAATATCTTCTAACATTTCTAGCACCGCTTGATTGGCACCTCCATGAAGTGGCCCCCAAAGCGCAGAAACTCCTGCTGATATTGAGGCAAACAAACCTGCATGAGACGAGCCTACCATTCTTACTGTAGAAGTAGAACAGTTTTGTTCGTGATCGGCATGCAAAATAAATAGTTTATCTAAAGCAGCTACTACAACCGGATTTGCAGCATAGGGACCTGTAGGCAATTTAAACATAAGTTGCATAAAATTTTCTACATACCCAATGGTGTTGTCGTAATAATTTAGAGGATATCCCATTGTTTTTCTGTAGGTCCATGTTGCAATAACGAGGAATTTTCCCATTGTTTTGCAAACCGCTTCGTACATTTCTTTTTCGTTTTCAACATTTACCGATTTTGGGTTAAATGCTGTTAAGGCGCTGGTTAATGAAGACAAAACTCCCATTGGATGGGCTGTTTTAGGAAAACCATCTAAGATGTTTTTCATTTCTTCGTTTACCAAAGTGTATTTTCTGATGTCGGTTTCAAACTGCGCTAATTGGGATTTTGTAGGTAATTCGCCAAAAATAACTAAGTAGGATACTTCTAGAAAATCGGCTTTATCGGCTAAATCTTCTATTGAATATCCTCGGTAACGCAAAATTCCTTCTTCTCCGTCTAGGAAAGTGATTTCGCTTTTGCAAACTCCTGAGTTTTTGTACCCTGGATCCATAGTTATGGCACCCGATAAATCGCGTAATTTGCTGATGTCTATGGCTGATTCATTTTCGCTTCCTACAATGACTGGAAGTTCGTATTTGCTGCCATCTAATTCTAATATTGCTGTTTTTGACATGGTATGATTTGGAAATTAACTTATTAATTATATGTTTTAACAAAGCTATGAAATTACTTATTAATTAAAAAAGATTTTCGGTAACGATTTCGTTAATTATTTGATAAAAGTTTATTGGTTATGAAAATGTCCTTTTTTTTAGCCCAGACCGAAGCGAAAAGCCAAACGATTCCAAAACTATTTTTTTCTTGCCGTAACAGAACGACCAACGGAAGTTCCTGTTAGGGTTTAGAAAAAAAGTTTTGGAATCGTTTGCTTGTAGTGTAGGGCTGGAATGGCTCCTGAAAAGAGAAACCCTTTCTTACTATTGTGTAGAAAGGGTTCGGTTTTGTTTTAATACAATTATTTTACTTTTTGAATGCGTTTAGTCCTGGGAAATAAGCGGTGTCGCCTAGTTCTTCTTCGATACGTAATAATTGGTTGTATTTTGCCATACGGTCTGAGCGCGATGCGGATCCGGTTTTTATTTGTCCGCAGTTTAAAGCAACTGCTAAATCAGCAATGGTATTGTCTTCTGTTTCGCCAGAACGGTGCGACATGACTGAGGTGTACCCTGCTCTGTGCGCCATGTTTACGGCTGCAATGGTTTCGGTTAGTGTACCAATTTGGTTTACTTTTACTAGGATTGAATTGGCAATTCCTTCATTTATTCCTCGAGAAAGGCGTTCGACATTGGTTACAAAAAGATCGTCTCCTACTAATTGTGTTTTGTTTCCAATTTTTTCGGTTAGGTATTTCCAACCTTTCCAATCGTCTTCATACATTCCGTCTTCGATAGAAATAATTGGGTAATTAGCGGCTAAATCGGCTAGATAATCGGCTTGTTCCTCAGAGGTTCTTATTTTTCCTGTTGGGCCTTCAAATTTTGTATAATCGTATTTCCCGTCTACATAAAACTCTGATGCGGCGCAATCTAGGGCAATCATAACTTCGTCTCCAAATTTATATCCTGCGTTTTCAACTGCTTTTTTAATGGTATCTAAAGCGTCTTCGGTTCCGCCGGCAAGGTTGGGTGCAAATCCGCCTTCGTCTCCTACTGCTGTACTTAAACCTCTATCGTGTAGTACTTTTTTTAGGTGATGAAAAATCTCGGTTCCCATTTGTAAAGCGTGCGTAAATGAAGTGGCTTTTACGGGCATAATCATAAATTCTTGAAACGCAATTGGCGCGTCAGAATGTGACCCTCCGTTGATGATGTTCATCATTGGAACAGGCAATGTGTTGGCAGAAACGCCTCCTATATAGCGATACAATGGCAATCCTAATTCGTTTGCCGCTGCTTTTGCGACAGCTAAAGAAACGCCCAAAATAGCGTTTGCTCCTAGATTTGATTTGTTTGGCGTTCCGTCTAAATCGATCATGGTTTGGTCGATTAGGTTTTGCTCGAAAATAGAAGTTCCTAATAATTCTGCTGCTATTTTTGTGTTTACATTTTCTACGGCTTTCAGAACTCCTTTTCCAAGGAATGCTTTGCCTCCATCACGCAATTCCATGGCTTCGTGTTCGCCTGTTGAAGCTCCTGAGGGAACTGCAGCGCGTCCTAAAACACCGTTTTCGGTTACTACATCGACTTCGATAGTTGGATTTCCTCTAGAGTCGAAAATTTGTCTTGCGTGAATTTTGATAATTATGCTCATTGATTTTTTATTTTAAATTTTCAATTACAAATATATTCTAACTTTTATATTGATTATAATAAAATTATTAATCTTATTAACGATAACGTTTTAGTTTTTTGAAAGTTGAATGTTCTCGATAAAATTATCAAATAAATAACTAGAATCATGTGGGCCAGGACTCGCCTCTGGATGGTATTGTACTGAAAAACAGTTTTTGCTTTTCATGCGCATACCCGCAACAGTACCGTCATTAATATGCAAATGGGTGATTTCTAAATCAGGATGATTGTCTAATTCTTCTTTATTCACCGCAAAACCATGATTTTGAGAGGTTATTTCACCTTTGCCTGTTAGAAGATTTTTAACTGGATGATTGATTCCTCTATGTCCGTTGAACATTTTATAAGTGGATACGCCGTTTGCTAACGCTATTACCTGATGTCCCAAACAGATTCCAAAAAGTGGATTGTTATTTGCTATGATTTCTTTAGCAACCGAAATAGCGCTTTCTAAAGGATCTGGGTCGCCAGGGCCGTTAGATAAAAAATAACCGTTTGGATTAAATTCCTTTAAATCATTATAAGACGCATTGTACGGGAAAACTTTGATGTAGCAATCTCTTTTAGCTAAATTACGAAGTATGTTGGTTTTTATACCTAAATCTAAAGCAGAAATTTTATATTTTGCATTTTCATTTCCATAAAAATAAGGTGCTTTTGTAGATACTTTTGATGCTAACTCTAATCCTTTCATGTTTGGAATTTGAGCCAATTGTCTTTTTAGTTCTTCTACAGAAGTTCCATCTGTTGAAATTACGGCATTCATGGCACCGTTATCACGAATGTAACTTACAAGCGCCCGGGTATCGACATCGGAAATACAAACTAAATTTTGTTTTTTGAAATAATCGAATAGATTACTTTCAGAATTTGATCTTGAATGAAAATCAGAAAAATTTTTGCAAACTAATCCTGAAATCATGATTTCATCAGATTCTGTTTCATCAGTATTTACACCATAGTTCCCAATGTGTGCATTGGTAGCGACCATAATTTGCCCGAAATAAGACGGGTCTGTAAAGATTTCTTGATAGCCTGTTGTTCCTGTATTGAAACATACTTCGCCAAATGTTGTACCGCTTATTCCGATAGATTTTCCATGAAAAATGGTTCCATCGCTAAGTAATAAAATTGCTGGTTGTTTTGTTGTGTAGTGCATTGTTGTGTTTGTTGTGATGCAAAAATAATTTAAAAAAAGGATAAACTAGTAAAAGTTTATCCTTAATTTTTATGCCCTAAAATTCATTATAGTGAGTCGTAATATTTAAATATTTTCACTAAATCTTTTTCAGAAGAGAAACTCAACTTTGAATCAGAAGCATATTTCTCAACTAGTTTAGACTTTTCGCCTAATAGCTTTAGTATTGGTTTCTTTTTCAAATCAACTTCAATAAATTCGTTATTAGCAACTTTGCAGAAATATTCTTGCTTTTTCTCATACCTAGATTTACGCATTTCTTGAGTTAACGGATTTAATGTACCATTTATCAAAGCCAATTTAAAATCCTTAACAAATACAATTTTACTTGAACTGTAAATTTCAAGACAAAAATCCACTTTTTTATCTATCGTACAAAATACGTATTTCTCTTCACCTCGTTTTACAAAGCTTATCGCTTTAAGATCATACTGAAAAATAGAATCTTTAGAAATTTTAGATTCTAATACTTTGGAACTAATATTATAATTCAAATTACCTATTGGGTAATATTTTTTTTCATCTATAAAAATTTTAAAAAAACCGTCACACTCATCAAATAAATAGGGTGACCCTTCAATTGAATTATCTATTTTAGTTGCTGGTAACCAAGAACCTGATGTTTTAAAATCACCAATTGAATTTCTAAAACTTTCTTCCTTTTGGTTTTGTCCAAAAAAACAAGTAGACGAAATAAATAAACAAATAGAAAATATTTTTTTCATAATTAAAAATTTTAGCAAATATCAAAAAAAAGGATAAACTAATAAAAGTTTATCCTTAAATATTTATGAAGTATAATTCATATTATTCTGCACTATCAGTGGTTTCTTCAGTTGCTGCTGCTGGAGCTTCAGTAGTTGGTTCCGCTTTTTTAGCTTTACCACCACGACGGCTTTTCGTTTTCACTTCTTCTTTTTTACCACCGTTGTATAGTTCGTTAAAATCTACTAATTCGATCATTGCCATATCAGCATTATCTCCTAAACGATTACCTAATTTGATAATACGTGTGTATCCTCCTGGACGATCACCTACTTTTGCAGCTACATCTCTGAACAAGTCAGTTACGGCATACTTGCTACGTAAGTAAGAGAAACAAATACGACGATTGTGAGTAGTATCTGCTTTTGATTTTGTGATAAGCGGCTCAACAAATTGTTTAAGTGCTTTTGCTTTAGCGACAGTGGTATTAATACGTTTGTGCTCGATTAGAGAACAAGCCATATTAGCAAGCATTGCTGCTCTGTGACCTTTTTGTCTGCTTAAGTGGTTGAATTTTTTTCCGTGTCTCATGACCTATTTTTTTAAACCTTCATCTTGCTTCAATCCTCTTTGGAGAGCAAAATATGAAGTAATTTATTCTTTATCTAATTTGTATTTGGCTAAATCCATTCCGAACGTTAAGTTTTTTACGGCTACTAATTCGTCAAGCTCTGTTAACGATTTTTTACCAAAATTACGGAATTTCATTAAGTCATTTTTGTTGAATGATACTAAGTCTCCTAATGTATCAACTTCAGCTGCTTTTAAGCAATTTAATGCTCTTACAGAAAGATCCATATCAACAAGCTTCGTTTTAAGCAATTGTCTCATGTGTAATGATTCTTCATCATAAGATTCTGTTTGAGCTATTTCATCAGCCTCAAGTGTAATTCTTTCGTCAGAAAACAACATGAAATGGTGAATTAGTACTTTTGCAGCTTCAGTTAGGGCATCTTTAGGATTAATAGATCCATCAGTTTTTATTTCAAAAACTAATTTTTCATAATCTGTTTTTTGCTCTACACGGAAGTTTTCAATGGCATACTTCACATTCTTTACTGGAGTAAAGATAGAATCGGTAAAAATAGTACCAATTGCAGCATTCTGTTTTTTGTTTTCCTCTGCAGGAACATAACCTCTCCCTTTTTCGATAGTCATTTCCATATTAAGGTTGACTTTGCTATCAAGGTTACAAATTACCAATTCTGGGTTTAATACTTGAAATCCAGAAATATATTTTTGAAAATCACCAGCAGTAATTTGATCTTTTCCAGAGATTGCTAATGTAACAGATTCATTATCTATGTCTTCAATTTGTCGTTTGAAACGTACTTGTTTAAGATTAAGAATAATTTCTGTAACATCTTCTACAACTCCAGAAATAGTTGAGAATTCGTGATCTACACCTTCTATACGGATAGATGTGATTGCGTAACCTTCTAATGCAGAAAGTAAAACTCTTCTAAGTGCATTACCAACGGTCAATCCGTAACCAGGTTCTAAAGGTCTGAATTCAAACTTACCTTCAAAATCGGTTGAATCGATCATGATAACTTTATCGGGCTTCTGAAAATTAAATAATGCCATAAATTATAAGACTGATGTCAATTATTATTTGTTGTACAATTCGACGATTAGTTGTTCTTTGATGTTTTCTGGTATTTGCAATCTTGCAGGAACAGAAACAAAAGTACCTTCTTTTACGTCGTTATTCCATGTAATCCACTCATATACATGACTTGAATTTGATAAAGAACGATCAATTGCTTCTAAAGATTTAGATTTTTCTCGAACAGCAACTTTGTCACCAGGTTTTAAATGGTATGATGGTACATTTACAAGTTCACCGTTTACAGTTATATGTCTGTGAGAAACGATTTGTCTTGCTGCTCTTCTAGTTGGAGCTATTCCCATTCTGAATACTACGTTATCTAAACGTGCTTCGCATAATTGTAAAAGGATTTCACCAGTTACCCCTTTTGAAGCTGCCGCTTTTTTAAATAAACCTCTGAATTGTTTTTCTAAAATTCCGTAAGAATATTTAGCTTTTTGTTTTTCCATCAACTGGATAGCAAATTCAGATTTTTTTCCTCTTTTTTTAGCCATCCCGTGTTGTCCAGGTGGGTAATTTCTTCTTTCGAATGATTTATCATCTCCGAAAATAGCTTCGCCAAATTTACGTGCTATTCTTGTACTTGGACCAGTATATCTTGCCATTTCTTAAAAAATTAATTAAGGTAGAGATTATGAATTCAGGTCATATCCTCCGATAATCTATATTCTACCTAGTTATACTTACTATTATAAAATTATACTCTACGTCTTTTAGGAGGACGACATCCGTTGTGAGGAAGTGGAGTAACATCAATAATTTCTGTTACTTCAATACCAGCATTGTGTAAAGATCGGATAGCAGACTCACGTCCGTTTCCTGGTCCTTTTACATATACTTTCACTTTTTTCATACCAGCTTCCATCGCTACTTTAGAACAATCTTCAGCAGCCATTTGAGCAGCATACGGTGTATTCTTTTTAGAACCTCTAAAACCCATTTTACCAGCTGACGACCAAGAAACAACTTCACCTTTTTTGTTTGTCAAAGAAATGATGATGTTATTAAAAGTTGCACTAATATGAGCTTCGCCTGTTGACTCTACTATAACTTTACGTTTTTTTGTACTTGCCTTAGCCATATTACTTATTATTTAGTTGCTTTTTTCTTGTTCGCAACAGTTTTTCTTTTACCTTTTCTAGTTCTAGAATTGTTCTTAGTTCTTTGACCTCTTAATGGAAGTCCAGATCTATGACGAATACCTCTATAACATCCGATATCCATTAAACGTTTGATGTTTAATGAAACCTCTGAACGCAATTCTCCTTCAATTTTGAAAAAAGAAACTGCCTCACGGATACCACCGATTTCATCATCGTTCCAATCTTGTACTTTTTTGTCTTGACTTACTTGAGCTTTTTCTAAAATCTCAATAGCTCTGCTTCTACCAATTCCGAAGATATAGGTTAATGCAATGACACCTCTCTTATTTTTGGGAATATCTACCCCTGCTATTCTTGCCATAATTATCCTTGTCTTTGTTTAAATCTAGGATTCTTTTTGTTAATAACGTACAATCTCCCTTTTCTTCGTACAATTTTGCACTCGGGACTTCTCTTTTTTACTGATGCTCTTACTTTCATTTTCTAGTATCTATAAGTAATTCTTGCTTTTGACAAATCGTAAGGACTCATTTCAAGTTTCACTTTATCACCAGGTAATAATTTGATATAATGCATACGCATTTTTCCTGAAATGTGAGCAATCACGATATGCCCATTTTCTAATTCAACACGAAACATCGCATTTGATAATGCTTCAATGATAGCTCCGTCTTGTTCTATTGCTGATTGTTTTGCCATATTAAGCTATTGCTTTTCTGTTTTTACCACTTTTCATCAAACCATCATAATGTTTATTTAACAAATATGAATTAACCTGCTGAACTGTGTCAATTACAACGCCAACCATAATTAATAATGATGTACCTCCGAAGAAATGTGCCCATTGTGACTGAACATCCATTACACTTACAACAATAGCTGGGAACACAGCAAGTAATGCAAGGCATAATGATCCTGGAAATGTAATCAAAGACATGATATGATCTAGATAATCACCAGTTTCAACTCCGGGCTTAACACCTGGAATAAAACCACCACTTCTCTTTAAATCATCAGCCATTTTATTAGTAGGGACTGTTATTGCGGTGTAAAAGTACGTAAAAATAACGATTAACAATGCAAATAATAAATTATACTCCCAACCAAATACATTTTGAAATCTTGAAGCCAATGATTGTGCGGTTTCAGATTTTGATAATCCAGCAACTGCAGCGGGTATAAACATGATTGCTTGTGCAAAAATGATTGGCATAACTCCTGATGCATTTAATTTTAATGGAATCCATTGTCTGTTTCCACCCATTAAATCTTGTTCTAAATCACCTGTTACGGAACGACGAGCGTATTGTACTGGTATTTTACGAACTGCCATAACTATTAGAATACATCCGATGATTACTAATAACCAAATAATGATTTCAAGAACAATTAACATTGGACCTCCATTATTATTGGTTACCACAGAAGAAAACTCTTGAATAAATGCTTGTGGCATTCTAGCAAGAATACCTGCCATGATTAATAATGAAATACCATTTCCAATTCCTTTATCAGTAATTTTTTCACCCAACCACATTGCAAAAATTGTTCCTGTGGTTAATATTATTACAGAAGAGAAAAGAAAAGAAAATGAATTGAACCCTAATAAAAAAGCATCTCCTGGTAAAGTTCTGTACAAGTTATAGATATAACCTGGACCTTGAACTAAAGTAATACCAATAGTTAGCCATCTCGTAATTTGGTTCATTTTCTTTCTACCGCTCTCTCCTTCTTTTTGTAGTTTTTGCAAATACGGAATCGCAATCCCCATTAACTGTACTACAATAGAAGCAGAAATATAAGGCATGATTCCTAATGCAAATACAGACGCTTGTGAAAAAGCTCCTCCTGTAAAAACATCAATCAACCAACCAATTCCTTTGTCAGTTTGATTTGTTAAATTTTGCAATTTAGTAACATCAATACCTGGCAATGGAACTTGTGCTCCGAAACGATAAACTAACAGAAATCCTAATGTAATTAGGATTCTGTTTTTAAGTTCCTCAATTTTCCAAACGTTTAGAAACGATTCAATAAATTTTTTCATCGTTTGGTAAATTATAATTCTATAGCTTCTCCACCAGCAGCTTCAATAGCCGCTTTTGCAGTTGCAGTAAATTTATGTGCACTAACTTTTAATTTTGCTTTAAGCTCACCTCTACCTAAAATTTTAACAACTTCGGTTTTAGTAGCCAAACGATTTGTAATAAATACTGTCATATCAACAGTATCAGTTACAATACCATTATCAACAAGTAATTGAAGATTATCAAGATTTACACCTTGGTATTCAATTCTGTTAATATTTGTGAAACCAAACTTAGGTACACGTCTTTGAAGTGGCATTTGTCCTCCTTCAAAACCAATCTTTTTAGAATATCCAGAACGAGATTTTGCTCCTTTGTGACCTCTTGCAGAAGTACCACCTTTTCCAGAACCTTCTCCTCTACCTAATCTTTTATTTTGATTATGTGTCGAACCTTCAGCTGGTTGTAAATTACTTAAATTCATAACAGTGTTGGGTTATTTAGCTTCTTCTACAGAAACTAAGTGTTTAACTTTGTTTATCATCCCAAGGATAGTTGGATTTGAATCATGCTCTACAACTTGACCCATTTTACGTAGACCTAAAGCTTCCAAACCTCTTTTTTGAGTAAGAGGACAGTTGATTTTGCTTCGAACTTGTTTTACTAATAATTTAGCCATAATTTCCTTGAATTAACCTTTAAATACTTTCTCTAATGAAATTCCTCTTTGTCTAGACACTGTGTAAGCACTTCTCATTTGCAATAATGCATCGAAAGTTGCTTTTACTACGTTGTGTGGATTAGAAGATCCTTGAGATTTTGATAATACATCGTGAATACCTACAGATTCAAGAACCGAACGAACGGCTCCACCTGCAATTACTCCAGTACCATGAGAAGCTGGCATTAAAAATACACGCGCTCCACCAAATTTACCTTTTTGTTCGTGAGGAACTGATTGTCCACTTAAAGGAATTTTTACTAAATTTTTCTTAGCATCTTCTACTGCTTTCGCAATTGCTTCAGAAACATCTTTAGATTTTCCTAGTCCGTGTCCTACCACTCCGTTCTCGTCGCCTACAACTACAATAGCAGAAAAACCAAAAGCTCTACCTCCTTTTGTAACTTTAGTAACACGATTTACACTTACCAAACGATCTTTTAATTCAAGACCACTTGGTTTTACTAACTCTAC
>CAXYWC010000054.1:0-18824 GCA_964292845.1 uncultured Flavobacterium sp.
ACTTCACGAACAATATCTAAATAAGCAATTCCTGGTTTTACCATGACCATATCGGCACCTTCCTCAACATCCATTAAGGCTTCTTTGATGGCTTCGATACGATTAGCATAATCCATTTGATAGGTTTTTTTGTCTTTCGGAATCTCAGCATTGTCAACAGGGGCACTGTCTAACGCATCACGAAAAGGCCCGTAAAATGCCGAAGCATATTTTGCAGAATAACTCATAATTCCCACATTGTGAAAACCAGCAGCGTCTAAACCTTGGCGCAAACGCAATACGCGTCCGTCCATCATGTCGCTTGGCGCAACAAAATCAGCACCAGCTTGTGCATGAGAAACAGCCATTTTTACTAACGCTTCATTAGTTGCATCATTGGCAACATCGCCATTTTCGATAATTCCGTCGTGACCGTAAATAGAATAAGGGTCTAATGCCACATCGGGCATGACAATCATTTCTGGGCAAGCGGCTTTAATGGCACGAATAGCATTTTGCATTAATCCGTTTGGATTCCAAGCCTCTTTTCCCGTATTGTCTTTTAGAGATTCATCAACTTTTACATAAATATTTACTGCACGAATTCCTAAAGCGAATATTTCTTTAACTTCTTCGACAGTTAAATCGATAGAACGACGATAAATTCCCACCATAGAAGGAATTTCTACTTTTATGTTTTCGCCTTCAGTGATAAACATGGGAAACATAAAATCGGAAGGACTTAACGTGGTTTCACGCACTAAACTTCTAATCGATTCGTTTACTCGTAATCTTCTGCCTCTTTGTAATGGGAACATAGTAATTGATAATTTATAATTGACAATGGATAATTAAATCCAGTCAATAGGTTTTTCTAATACTTGAATTAATTTTTCTTCTTCACTTCCAACTTCTGGGTGATGATCATAAACCCACTGCACATGTGGTGGTAAAGACATTAAAATACTTTCTATTCTTCCGTTGGTTTTTAGTCCAAAAAGCGTGCCTTTGTCGTGAACCAAATTAAACTCAACGTAACGACCACGACGAATTTCTTGCCATGTTCTTTGCTCTGGAGTATAAGGTAAATTTTTTCTTTTTTCTACAATTGGGACGTAGGCTTCAAGGAAAGAATTTCCAACTTCGGTTACGAAATTGAACCAATCTTCCATTTTCATGGTGTCGGTTTGCTTGCAATAATCAAAAAATAATCCGCCTAATCCACGCGCTTCATTTCTGTGAGCGTTCCAAAAATAGGCATCACATTGTTTTTTGTATTTTGGATAAAATGCCGAATTATGCTTGTCGCAAGCGGTTTTACACGTTTGATGAAAATGAATCGCATCTTCTTCAAACAAATAATAAGGTGTGAGATCTTGTCCGCCTCCAAACCACGAATTGATTACGTTTCCGTTATCGTCATACATTTCGAAATAACGCCAATTGGCATGCACCGTTGGCACCATTGGGTTTTTAGGGTGAATGACTAGACTTAATCCGCAAGCAAAGAAATCGGCTTCGCCAACGTTGAATAATTTCTGCATCGAATCTGGTAATTTACCATGGACAGCAGAAATATTGACACCACCTTTCTCGATTACGTTTCCGTTTTCGATAACACGAGTTCTTCCGCCGCCACCTTCTGGGCGTTCCCAAATGTCTTCACGGAATTTAGCTGTACCATCAGAAATTTCCAATCCTTTGCAGATTTGATCTTGCAGGTTTTGTATGTAGGTGTAGAATTTATTTTTCATTTTTAATATAATCTGATTTCAACAACCCAAAATATATAATATCTTCTAAGATTCCTTCTCCATTTTTAAATTCTTCTCGCAAAATTCCTTCCTGAATAAATCCGTTTTTTAATGCAATCTGTTGACTTCCAAAATTAATTTTGGAAGTACAGATGAAAATTTTATTCATCGATAATTCTTTAAAGCAAATAGCAATAACATCTGAAACTGCTTTTGAAATAATTCCTTTGCCTTCAAAATCTTTATCAATAAAATAGAATAATTCGCATTTTGAAATGTTGTAATCTATTTTTTTTATTCCCAAATATCCGATCAAATTATTGGTTTCTAGATTTCTGATATAGAAATAATAGCCCGTTTTTTCTTTCTCTATTAGAATATTATTGGCAATAGATTCAGTTGTCTTTTCTAAATCGGCACAATTTGAAACTGTAATTGGAAATGTTTTACTGATGCGATTTCGATTTTCATCAACCAAACCAAAAAATTCTTCGGCAAGAATATCTTCTATTTTATCAAGTTTCCAGTTAGTAAATTTCATGAGTTATTGATTGTATTCTTTTACAGCATCAATAAACGCTTTGGCATGATCTACGGGAATATTGGGTAAAATTCCGTGACCCAAATTCACGATGTATTTATCTTTCCCAAATTCATCAATCATTTCATGCACCATTTTTTTGATAACAGGAATTGGTGAAAGCAAACGACTTGGATCAAAATTACCTTGTAAAGTAATGTTTCCACCAGATAAATACCTTGCGTTACGTGGCGAACATGTCCAATCTACACCCAATGCCGACGCTTTACTTTTTCCCATTTCGCCTAATGCAAACCAACAGCCTTTTCCGAAAACAATCACGGGTGTACTATCTGCTAATGCTTCAACGATTTGGTTAATGTATTTCCATGAGAATTCCTGATAATCAACAGGAGATAACATTCCTCCCCAAGAATCGAAAATCTGAATAGCATTACAACCTGCGTTTACTTTTTCTTTTAAATACGCAATGGTTGTATCGGTAATTTTTTGTAATAAAACGTGTGCTGCAACAGGATTTGAAAAACAAAATCCTTTGGCAGTATCGAAACTTTTAGATCCTTTTCCTTCTACAGCGTAACAAAAAATGGTCCATGGTGAACCTGCAAAACCAATTAGTGGCACTTCATCGTTTAACATTTGTTTTGTTAATTTAATCGCATCGAAAACATAACCCAATGTTTCGTGAACATCTGGAACAATGACTCTTTCTACATCTTGAATGGTGCGAATGGGATTGGGTAAAAATGGCCCTATATTTTCTTTCATCAATACTTCAATTCCCATGGCTTGTGGTACAACTAAAATATCCGAAAACAAAATGGCAGCATCAGGCGCAATTCTACGAATGGGTTGCACGGTGATTTCGGCAGCTAATTCTGGTGTTTGACAACGAGTGAAAAAATCATATTTATCACGCAACTCGATAAATTCTGGTAAATATCTTCCCGCTTGACGCATCATCCAAACTGGTGGACGTTGTACGGTTTCTCCTTTTAATGCTTTTAGAAATAGGTCGTTTTTGATCATTTTTTTATTTTATAGTTGCAAAGTGACAAAGATTCAGAGTTGCAAAGTTTTTTATTGATATTCATTTATACATTCTTCAATCACATCTTCGATAGTTGGATTTTCGGCAATGATGACATTTTTTGTAATTTTTTGTAAAGCTTCAGCAGTGGTTTCGCCAATGCAGAAACAAGTTTCTTTTTTGATTGTGTTGTCTTTCAAATAACTTGCCACTCCAGATGGGCTAAAAAATAAAATAGCCTCTACCGAATCTTTTATTTTTTGAGGAGTTAATGTAGTTTCATACACTTGAATTTCATTGAAAGTAACATTTCCTTCTTTTAAAGCTTCGGGTAATGTTTCTCTACGTAGGTTTCCGCTGAAAAAAGTAAAGCTATCGTTTGGATGAATTAGCGTAATAATTTCGGCCAAATCGGAAGCATAACCTGTATAAACATCAACATTAAAACCATTTTCTGACAATAATATTTTTGTTTTTAATCCAACACAAAAAACAGGTTTTATTTTTAATTCAGCACATTTAGGATGTTGCAAAATACTATGAACAGCATTTTGACTGGTAAAAATTAAGTTGTCTTTGATGTTTTTTAAATCAAAGTTTTGGTATTCTGTTTTTATAAAATCGGCTTCAATTACATTAAAATCGGCATTTACTAATGCTTCTTTTTGAATAGTTGAGAGCGTTTTTGTGGATAATATCTTGATTGAAGTACTCATTATTTTTTTAGTTTTTCTTTTATGGATTCCATCAATTTTACACCACCGTTTTCAAAAATTTCTTGAGCAGCATGATAGCCTAATTGCTTCCATTCTTGTACTTCAACTATTTTGTCTATTTCAATTTTTTCTTGTCCATCAATAGAAAATAAAACGCCTTGAAAATGAATTGTTTCGTCTTTTTCGTTAAATTTTGCCAAAGCACCAATTGGTGCAGTACAACCACCTTCTAGGGTTCTTAAAAATTGACGTTCGATATAGGTTGTTATTTCTGTTTCAATATGATTGAGTTCAGCTAAAGCATTTAAGGAATAAGTATCATCTCCTATGGCAACAACCATCATTGCTCCTTGTGCTGGCGCAGGAATCATCCAATCTAAATTGATATAATTTTCTGGTTTTAAGTTTATTCTTTCTAAACCTGCAGCTGCAAAAACAGCACCATCCCAATCATTATCTTTTAGTTTTTGCATTCTAGTATTCACATTTCCACGTAAATCAACAACAGTATGGTTTGGGTATTTGTGCAACCATTGCGCTTGTCTTCGCAAACTTCCTGTGGCAATGGTTCCTTTTTCGTTCAAAAAAGTAAGGTTTCCTTTGTGAACTAAAATATCTAGTGTGTTAGCTCTTTCTAAAACTGCGGCTTGTACAATTCCAATAGGTAAAGCTGTTGGCACGTCTTTCATGGAATGCACAGCAATATCAACCTGACCCTGCAACATTGCAATATCGAGTGTTTTGGTAAAAATGCCTGTAATTCCGAGTTCGTAAAGTGGTTTGTCAAGAATAATATCTCCTTGCGATTTTACAGCAATAATTTCGGTTTTATAGCCTAAATCATTTAGTTTTTTTTGAACGGTATGTGCTTGCCAAAGGGCGAGTTCACTATCTCGGGTACCTATTCTGATTGTTTTTTTTGAAGTCATTACCCCTTTTCCATTTTTTAAACCATTAAATAGATTAAGGTTTATTCTGTTTATAATTTTTCTAAGATAGTATAATATTGTATTTATCTTCTAGTGTTGAAGTTTTTTTTACGGGCAAATGATGTCCTATTTGAAAAACTTTTTCAATAAACGCTATGCTTTCATCAATAGATGTATTCTCGTCTTTTAGATGACTTGCAAAATGATTGGTAATTTTTTGAATAATTTTAGCACTAATTAATTCGGCTTGTTCTTCATTAAATCCTGTTGTTTTTTTTCGTTGCGTTGTTATTTCGCTTGTAACAATATTATTTAGTTTTGCTTTAAGCGCATGAATGGTTGGAGCGTACTTTCTGCCATTCATCCAAGTGTTAAATTCTAATTTTACGTCTTCAATAATAGCTTCGGCGGCAGGAATGTGCTGTTTTCGTCGTTCTAAAGTATCGTCGGTCATTTGCGACAAATGATCCATGTGAACTAGGGTTACGCCTTCTAAATCTTTTACGTTTTCGTGCACATTTTTAGGAATGGATAAATCTAAAATTAACAATGGCTTTTTTAAATTCAAAATAGCTTTGTCGATTGTTGGATTTTGTGCTCCAGTACCTACAACCACAATGTCGGCTTTTTGCAATTCGAGATGCAATTCCGAATAATCTTTTACAACCAAATCCAGTTTCTTAGCTAAGCTTTCGGCTTTGTCTTTCGTTCTGTTTATGAGTGTAATTTGCTCGTGTTTAGTATGTTTTACTAAGTTTTCGCACGTATTTCGGCCTATTTTTCCTGTTCCAAAAAGCAAAATGTTTTTTTCGCCAATATTTTCTACGTTTTTAAGAATATATTGAACCGATGCAAATGAAACGGATGTTGCACCTGAGCTAATTTCGGTTTCATTTTTTATTTTTTTGCTTGCTTGAATAGCGGAATTGATTAATCGATCTAAAAAAGTATTAATTAATCCGAAAGATTTCGATTCGTTGAAACTTGTTTTTAGCTGACTTATAATTTCAAAATCGCCCAAGATTTGACTATCTAAACCCGTTGCTACACGAAACAAATGGGTAATGGCTTCTTGACTTTTATATACAAAAGCTACTTTTTGAAAATCCTCTGCGGTACCTTGACTGTTTTCGCAAAGTAACTTAATCAGTTGAAAAGGATGTTGTGCAAAACCATATATTTCAGTCCTATTACAAGTCGAAGTAACGATTAAAGATTCTATCCCTTCCTTTTTAGCTTGCGACAAAAGGTTTGTTTTTGCAGTACTATCTAAACTAAATTTACCTCGCATTTCGGCATCAGCTTTCTTGTAACTTAATCCTACGGCGTAAAAAGTATTCGGTTTTGAAGTAGTTGCGTTTTCCATATTTTGGCTTTTATCTAAAAGGTCAACAAAGTTATTGTTATCTGCTTTACTAAAGTAACGCTAAAAGTTATTTTTGTATCGCTGTGGGATTTTTTCTGTAAAAATATTTTTTTAGCGTTATTTGTTTTATTTTTGTACTAAAATAAATGGTTTCTATCTATTTTAGTACAACATTTCTTTATAGAAAAAGAAGTTAAAATCGAAATCATACTATATAAATATATCGCTATGGGTTCTCAAGAAGTAATAACAGTTGAAGATGATTTTACTCTACTTCTTTTTCAAAACGACGGAAAAGAATTTTGCAAAATGGAGAAGGCTATAAGCCAAGGACTTATTCAATTTCATTTTGGAATAAAAGGGAAATCTAAATTTATTTTTAGCGATGGAAATTATACTTTAGACCTGAATGATGGAAAATCCTTTTTATTTTACAACCCTCAAAAAGAATTGCCTCTAAATTTAGAAATGGCTCCTGCTTCTTGGGCGGTTTCGGTCATTATTTCCATTAAAAAATTTCATGGATTGTTCTCATCAGAAGCAGGTTATATCCCTTTTTTGAGTGCCGAAAATAAAGATAAGAAATACTATAAGGAAGGCGATATTAGTCCGTCGATGGCAATTGTATTAAGTCAAATATTTCATTATAATTTAAACCCATCTATAAAAAATTTATACTACAAAGGAAAAGGATACGAATTACTCAGTTTATACTTTAATCGAAATGAAGACCCAAATGCGGAGCAATGTCCTTTCCTGATTGACGAAGAAAACGTATTAAAAATTAAAAAAGCCAAAGAAATCATTCTTGCTAATATGGCTGAACCACCAGGATTGCAGGAACTGGCCGATGAAATTGGACTGAATTTAAACAAACTAAAAATGGGGTTCAAACAAATTTATGGTGATACGGTTTATGGTTTTTTGTTTGATTACAAAATGGACTTTGCCCGAAAACTATTGGATTCAGGTTCTTATAATGTAAACGAAGTAGGTTTTAAAATAGGCTATAGTACAGGAAGTCATTTTATTGCTGCATTCAAAAAAAAATACGGAACAACGCCTAAAAAATACTTACTATCCATAAATCCAAACACTTAATGTAATTAGCTTTTGCATAAAAAAATAAAAAACAATCAAAAAGTTGAAATTAGTACTTTTATAAAAAATAAACCCACAATGAAAGGAGTATTGCTCGTAAACCTAGGATCGCCAGAAAGCCCAACAGCAAAAGACGTTAAGCCCTATTTAGATGAATTTCTAATGGATAAATATGTCATAGATGTTCCCTTTTTATTGCGAGCTTTGTTAGTGCGTGGAATAATATTGCAAACAAGACCTAAAAAATCGGCAGAGGCTTATGCTAAAATCTGGTGGGAAGAAGGATCGCCTTTAGTTGTACTATCCGAAAGGATGCAAAAAAAAGTACAAGCTTTAACTTCGGTTCCTGTAGGATTGGCCATGCGTTACGGAAAAATGTCAATCTTAAAAGGGTTACAAGAACTGCATGACAAAGGAATTGATGAGGTTTTGTTGTTTCCGCTATATCCGCAACATGCTATGGCATCTACAACCACGATAGTAGAACTAGCCGAAGAATTGCGTAAAAAGCATTTTCCAAAAATGAAATTTACAATAGTTCCTGCTTTTTACAATAAACCTGGTTATATTAAGTCACTGTCTAATTCGATTCAAAAACATTTAGAAGGGTATGATTATGATCATTTGTTGTTTTCATATCACGGAATTCCTGAGCGTCATATTAGAAAAACGGATGTCACAAAATCACATTGTACTATAGACGGTTCTTGTTGTAATACACCATCTCCAGCACATGAGTTTTGTTACCGTCATCAGTGTTATGAAACTACAAAACAAGTGGTAAAATTGTTAGGCATTCCGGAAGGAAAATACAGTCAGACTTTTCAATCTCGATTGGCGGGCGACAAATGGTTAACTCCTTATACCGATGTAGAAATAAATAAAATGCCTGAAAAAGGAATCAAAAAATTAGCCGTTGTAACACCCGCTTTTGTATCCGATTGTTTAGAAACATTAGAAGAAATTGCCATGGAAGCCAACCATCAGTTTATAGCACACGGTGGCGAAGAATTTAGAGCCATACCTTGTATGAATGATGGTGACGAATGGTGTGGCACGGTTGCAAATTGGGTAAATGATTGGGTTTCTGAGAAATAAAATACCTTATGGAATATTATAACTACTTAAAATCATTGCATTTGATTTTTGTAATCACTTGGTTTGCAGGATTGTTTTATATTGTTAGATTGTTTGTATATCAAATTGAAGCCAATGAAAAACCTTCGCCTGAAAAAGAAATTTTGCAAAACCAATACAAAATAATGACCTATCGTTTGTGGTACATTATTACTTGGCCAAGCGCTATTTTAGCAACATTGTTTGCCGTTTGGCTATTGGTTTTAATGCCTGATTGGTTACAAATGCCTTGGATGCACGTTAAATTGGGATTTGTTTTTTTACTCTATTTGTACCACTATAAATGCCACAAAATCTACTTGCATTTACAAAAAAACGAAATGAAATACAGTTCTAATTTCATGCGAATTTGGAACGAAGGCGCCACCATAATACTCTTTGCGGTTGTTTTTTTAGTCATTCTAAAAAATGCCGTAAACTGGATTTATGGCGTAATTGGGATTGTTTTATTTTCAGTTTTAATAATGCTGGGAATTCAATTTTACAAAAAAATTAGAGAAAAAAACAACAGTTAATGAATGCTATTTTCAAAATTAAAAGCTGGTCGCTCCGTGTAAGAATCTTTTTATCGATGATTCTTATTACCTTGATATCGTCTATTTTAATTGCTGGCGTTTCTCTCATTCACTTTCAATATGAAAGCAGGGAATACAACCAAGAGTTATTGATAAACAAAGAAAATCAAATAAAACAGCACCTGCAATATGTATTAGCAATTACGCCACACCCCTTAACAACATTCAATATTCCGTCCATATTTAAAGATAAAATTTTTGAAATTTCAGATATTCACAATATTGAAATCGATATGTATGACCTAAACGGAAGGCTACTCGTTACCTCAAATGCTCCTATGCTTAAAGGACAAGTATCGCCTAATATTCCGAGCTTTGTTATTGATAAAGTAGCGCTTTCTACAAAAAACAGATACGTAGCACTTACCGAAAATAAAGGCGATAATTTTCAATTCTCATTTAGTTATTTGATGGATTATGTTGAAAAAAAACCTATCGGAATCATCCGATTGCCTTATAAAGACGACAACACTTTTTATGAAAAAGAAATCGAAAAATTTCTTACTATTTTTGGATTTGTCTATCTCGGAATGTTTGCCATTTCTATTTGGATTGCTTTGTATTTATCCCGATACATTACCAAATCTTTAGAAACAATTTCCAATCGATTGACCAAAACCAGTCTAACTGAAAAAAACAAAAAAATAGAACTCATTAGCAACAGTTACGAAATCGACAGGCTTGTACACTCATACAACAACATGATCGATGAGCTGGAAGAAAGCGCCAACAAACTAGCACAAAGCGAACGTGAAGGAGCTTGGCGCGAAATGGCAAAACAAGTGGCACACGAAATTAAAAATCCGCTAACGCCCATGCGATTGACGGTGCAAAGTTTTCAACGAAAATTCGACCCAAACGACGAAAACATCAATCAGAAACTAAACGATTATTCGAAAACATTAATCCAACAAATAGACACTATGAGTGCTGTGGCTTCTGCTTTTTCTAACTTTGCATCCATGCCAGCGCAGCAAAACGAAACCATAAATGTGGTCGATGTGGTCAAATTATCCTTAGACATTTTTAACGAAGATTTTATAAAATTTCACTCTAATTCAGAAGAAATCATCACTAAAATAGACCGAACCCAACTTATCCGAATTATTACCAATTTAGTTAAAAATGCTTCGCAAGCCATTCCTGAAGAACAAGAAATTAAGCAAATTTTGGTTTCTGTAAACAAAGAATCCAACAATGCCGTAATTACAGTAAAAGACAACGGAAAAGGAATAGCAAAAGAAGATTTTGATCAAATTTTTGAACCCAAATTCACCACAAAATCTAGCGGAATGGGTTTAGGATTGGGAATTATTAAAAATATTATCGAAAATTACAACGGAACAATTACTTTTGAATCTAAAATAAACAAGGGAACAACATTTACCGTTTCATTACCTATAACAAACCAATAAATCATGGCATTAGAAAACATACTACTAGAACACGAAAAAGGAATAGCTACTATTTTCATCAATCGTCCAGAAAAATTAAATGCGTTAAACAAAGCGACCATTCAGGAATTACACGAAACCTTAACAAAGTTGGAAACCAATCCTGAAGTAAAAGTAATTGTTATAACAGGAAGTGGCGAAAAAGCATTTGTTGCAGGAGCTGATATTTCAGAATTTGCTAATTTCTCTGATAAAGAAGGAGCGATGCTAGCGGCTAAAGGACAAGAAATATTATTCGATTTTATCGAAAATATGAAAACACCCGTTATGGCTGCTGTTAATGGTTTTGCACTTGGAGGAGGATTAGAACTCGCCATGGCGTGTCATTTCCGTATCGCTTCCGATAATGCCAAAATGGGATTGCCAGAAACATCACTAGGCGTAATTCCGGGTTATGGGGGAACACAACGTTTGCCTCAACTTATTGGTAAAGGGCGTGCCATGGAAATGATTATGACCGCTGGAATGATTACTGCTGAAGAAGCACACAGAGTAGGATTAGTAAATCATGTGGTACCACAAGCCGATTTATTTGCTACCTATAATCAGTTAGCCGATAAAATTATGAGAAATTCGCCAGCCGCTATTTCTAAAGCAATTGAAGCTATAAATGGTAATTACAAGGATGGTGTAAATGGCTTTGAGGTAGAGATTAGAGCTTTTGGAGAATGTTTTGCTACGGATGATTTTAAAGAAGGAACCACTGCATTTTTAGAAAAAAGAAGAGCGGTTTTTACAGGAAAGTAAAATATGTAGGTTTTTCTCTTTCATAAATATCATTTCATTATAATAATTTGATATTATATCATCATATTATTATAAAAACTAGCGTTCCCCATTCCATTCAGAATAAAACTGTGAAAGAAAATTTTCCATATAACGATGCCGTTCTTGGGCGATTTTCTTTCCAGTTATAGTATTCATTTTATCTTTAAGCAATAATAATTTTTCGTAAAAATGATTTATTGTTGGGGCATCACTATTTTTATATTCTTCCTTACTCATGTTCAAATTTGGAGGAATGTTGGGGTTAAATATTTGACGATTTTTAAATCCCCCGTAATTGAATGTTCTGGCAATTCCAATAGCGCCAATAGCATCTAATCGGTCAGCATCTTGTACAATTTCTAATTCTTTCGATGTGAATTTCTTCTCAAAATTCCCTCCTTTGAAAGAAATATTTTCAATAATATTAATGACATGAGTAATTATTTCTTCCGAAACATTTTCAGATGATAGAAATTCTCTAGCTATTTTTGGACCAACGGATTCATCTCCACCATGAAATTTACTATCGGCAATATCGTGCAATAATGCACCTAGTTTTACTATCGTTATATCACAATCTTCCTCTTTGCTAATCAAAATTGCGTTTTTATAAACACGTTCAATGTGAAACCAGTCGTGCCCTCCTTCGGCATTTTCTAATTTTTCTTTTACAAAAAGCATGGTTTTATCTAGTAACGACATACAATTTTGGTTAAAAAAATCCTTTCTATTTAGGAAAGGATTTGGTTTGTATTTTATTATTTAATTAAAGCCGGTTGTACCCATTTAAAAATATAATTTTCTTCGGGTAATACTAATCTTTCAGAAATTTTTGCCATTCTTGCAGGTAATTTCATTAAGTAATCTCTTGCTTTTTCAGCTTCATCCGTTAAGCCCGTAATTTTGTCGATATCCCACTTTACTAATAATTTCTGCATAATTTCTATATAATCATTAGCCGTATAAACGCCTAATTTTTGTGCAGAGTCAGAAAATTGATTGAAAGCAGTGCTGATTGATTGACCAGATTCTCTTAAGAAATGAGCTGGCATCGTAATTTTTTGTTTCATCATGTATTGAAACGCTAACATCATTTCGCTTGGATCAACTTTAAAAATTTGATTGATAAATTCTGAATACGCATGATGATGGCGCATTTCGTCTCCAGCAATCATTTTACAGGCTTTAGAGAGTTTATGATCTCCATATTTTTTAGCAATTTGTGAAACTCTGTTGTGAGAAATATATGTAGCTAATTCCTGAAAACTGGTGTAAACAAAGTTCTTATATGGATCTTTACCAGTTCCAATATCAAAACCATCGTTGATTAAATATTGTGTGGTAATTTCAACTTCTTTCATGTTAACACGACCCGATAAATACAAATATTTATTCAGCAAATCACCATGTCGATTTTCTTCTCCTGTCCATTGACGAACCCATTTTGACCAACCATTTTTTCCTTCATTGTCAACACCTTCTACTTCCATAAGCCAAGACTCGTAGGTTGGAAGCGCTTCTTCTGTAATGGTATCGCCCACCATGGCTACCCAAAAGTCATACGGTAAATCTTTAGCAATTTCTTGCAATTCTTTTACGTCTTCCAAAAACGTTTCACTTTGCGAATTGGGTAAAAAATCCGACGGTTGCCATATTTTTTCCACAGGAATTAAATATTGGTCAACAAAACCATCAATTTTGTTTTCTAGAAATTGCATTACTTCCAGACGAATGTTTTTTATAGACATTTTAAGTTTAGATTTCAGACTTTAGATTTCAGATTTCTCCTAAACCGTTAAATCTAGTTATATTTTTATAGCTTGAATAACCGTGTTTTCTGTTTTTTGAATAATTTCTTCAAACGGGTATTCTTTTACTGCAATAGGTTCATGGATTATAAATTCCAATTTACTTCCTAATCCCATAGGAAAATCACCAAATTTCAACATTTTCCATGAATTATTGATTGTAATCGGAACAATATAGGCAGACGGCGCATATTTACACAATATTTTCAATCCGCTTTCAGCAAATTTCTTTGGAACTCCAGTTTTACTTCGTGTTCCTTCAGGAAAAATAACGGCCGACCGTTTGTTTTTTTCTATATATTCTGCAAGCTCTTTTATTTTTGACAAGGCTTGTTTAGAATCTTTCCGGTCTATTAAAACCGAACCTCCGTGGCGTAAATTATACGACACACTCGGAATTCCCTTTCCTAATTCTTTCTTGCTCACAAATTTAGCATGAAAATCTCGCAAATACCAAATAATTCCCACAATATCATACAAACTTTGATGATTGGCTACAAAAATAATGGGAACCCCTTTCGGAATTAACTCTCTATTTTTGAATGAGTACGTTGTTCCTAGAATATTGGTTGTTTTGGTTAACAAAAAATTCATATAATCGACGCTTTTTTTATGTGCTTGATACCCAAACACATTGAAGCAAATCCATTGTATAGGATGAAAAATCAAAAGAGTCAATAAGAAAAATAGCGCAAAAATAAACGTAAGCGGGTAAGAAATTATTTTTTCCATTTTTTTAAATTGGTCACACGAAATTAGAACTAAAAAACCACGTTTTACCGTGGTTTCATTTCTCTTTAATTAGCAAAACTCGCTATAAGCCTCTTTCAAATTTTCAGCAATTACCTCCGCTGGACGACCTTCTATATGATGGCGCTCAAGCATGTGAACTAGCTCCCCATCTTTAAACAAAGCAATACATGGTGACGATGGAGGAAAAGGAAACATGTATTTACGAGCGGCATCTACCGCTTCTTTATCGACACCTGCAAAAACAGCCACTAAGTGATTTGGTTTTTTGTCGGCTTCCAAGCTCATTTTTGCTCCTGGACGTGCATTTCTTGCCGCACAACCACAAACAGAATTGATAACCACTAGTGTAGTTCCTTCTTTTGCTAAAGCGATTTCAACGTCTTGTCCGCTATATAAATCTTGAAAACCAGCATCTGATAATTCAGCACGCATTGGTTTTACCATTTCTTCTGGATACATAATTTTTATTTTTAATAATCAGTTACAAAGTTACAAAGTTACAAAGTTAGAATGAGGTAAATCGCTTGTTTTTTCGAATTTTAACGAATGTTTTGCACTAAATGTAATTTTTAGGAATTCATCAACTCTTGAAAGTAATTGACAAATTGACTAACATGATAGCCATCCATCAATCCGTGATGCACATGAACCGACATTGACATGGTCTTTTTCCCATTTTCAATCATCATTTTTCCAAAAGAAATTTTAGGGCAACTATCGGGAAAAGTAAAGCTTCGTGCATGAGAAAAAGAAGTAAAATTGAGCCAGGGCAATGCTGAAAAATGAATTAAATTTTCTTGAAAATCTCTAGTAAAAAGCCTTGTTGTGGTTTGTATTCTGGCAATTTCTGTTTTAGTGATTTCGGCAAAATCGTTTATATTATTCGAGTATTCTATTAATGAAAAACCAAAGGTCTTATCCTCTCTCATGATGGTTGCAGAAGCATCGATGGTATCAAAAATGTAAATTTCATCATCGATTATTCTATAGCGAAAATTCTCGATAGCATTTGCTGCGACTAATGTTTTATGTAAATAATAGGTAAAAAATGAAATGTTTAATTCTTTTGCTTTGTCATAAGCATTCGTGCAATCGATTGTGGTTGTAATGCCAAAAAAAGGTTCTTCCATTTGTTTAAAAAACAAGAAATGTTCCTTTCGGTTCCAAGTATCGAGGTTTAGTTTTTGTTTCATTTTTTGAAAATAAGTTTTAACACAGATTCGCAGATTTTTAATTAATCTGCGAATCTGCGGTTATTTTTTCTAATTTATTCCCTCTCCATTCCCAACGCCAGCAACATCAGGATTTACAAATGCTAGTTTCCCGTCAGGCAAATTGGTCATCAAAATCATGCCTTGGCTTTCTACACCACGCAAAGCTCTTGGCGCTAGATTTACTAAAACAGTCACTTGTTTTCCTATGATTTCTTCTGGCGAAAAACTTTCGGCAATTCCAGAAACAATCGTACGAACATCGATTCCAGTATCTATTTTTAGAACTAATAATTTGTTCGCCTTTGGCATTTTTTCGGCTTCGATAATGGTTCCTACACGCAAATCCATTTTAGCAAAATCATCGTATTGGATTAATTCTTTTTGAGGTTCTGCTTTTTTGTTTTCGGCAATATTAGCCGTTTTTGTAGCTTCCAATTTGTCTATTTGTTTTTGTATTTGTTCGTCTTCTATTTGTGCAAATAATATTTCTCCTTCGCCAATTTTGTGTCCAGCAAGAATCAAATCAGAATTTGTTGTGACATCATTCCAATTTAATTTAGCATCAATTTTCAGCATTTTATTTAATTTCTCAGCAGTAAATGGCAAGAAAGGTTCACACAAAACACGCAAAGCAGTTGCGATTTGCAAAGCCACATACATTTGCGTTTTTACACGTTCTGGATCGGTTTTTACCATTTTCCAAGGCTCTTCGTCAGCAAGATATTTATTTCCTAAACGAGCTACATTCATTAATTCACCCAAAGCTTCACGGAAACGGTATCTTTCTATCGAACTCGAAATCACAGCAGGATAAGCTTTCAACTCTGTTAAAGTCGCTTCATCTACTTCCGAAAATTCGTTAGGTGTTGGCACAACGCCTTCGTAATATTTATTGGTTAAAACTACCACCCGATTGATAAAGTTTCCAAAAATGGCAGCCAACTCATTATTATTTCTCGCCTGAAAATCTTTCCAAGTAAAATCGTTGTCTTTACTTTCGGGCGCATTGGCGGTAAGCGCATAACGCAAAACATCTTGTTGGTTCGGAAAATCTTCTAAATATTCGTGTAACCAAACGGCCCAGTTTTTTGATGTCGATAATTTGTTTCCTTCTAAATTCAAGAATTCATTGGCAGGAACATTGTCTGGTAAGATAAAACTTCCTTCCGCTTTTAGCATCGCAGGAAAAATAATACAGTGAAAAACAATATTGTCTTTTCCTATAAAATGAACCAGTTTTGTATCTTCATTTTTCCAATACGGCTCCCAATCTTTTCCTTCACGAGCTGCCCATTCTTTAGTTGACGAAATGTATCCAATAGGCGCATCGAACCAAACATATAATTTTTTCCCTTCGGCACCAGCCACAGGAACGTCGATTCCCCAATCTAAATCACGAGTAACCGCACGAGGTTCTAGTCCGCCGTCAATCCACGATTTTACTTGACCGTACACATTCGGTTTCCAGTCATTTTTGTGTCCAACAAGAATCCATTCCGTTAAGAAATCGGAATAACGATCTAGTGGCAAAAACCAGTGTTTTGTCGATTTCATAATCGGTGTTTCACCTGTTATAGTCGATTTCGGATTAATTAAATCCGTAGCATTTAATGTCGATCCACATTTTTCGCATTGGTCACCATACGCTTCTTCGTTGCCACATTTTGGGCAAGTTCCTATTACAAAACGATCGGCCAAAAACTGATCAGCTTTGGCATCATATAATTGCTCGGTTACTTCCTCGATAAAATCACCTTTATCGTACAATTTCTTAAAAAACTCAGATGCTGTATCATGGTGAATTTTAGCCGAAGTTCTCGAATAATTATCGAACGAAATTCCGAAATCGATAAACGATTTACGGATAATTCCATCGTATTTATCAATCACTTCCTGTGGCGTGATGCCTTCTTTTTTGGCTTTCATCGAGATAGCCACACCATGTTCGTCGCTTCCGCAAACAAACAAAACGTCTCTTCCTTGTAGTCTTAAATAACGTGAATAAATATCGGAAGGCACGTAAACGCCCGCTAAATGCCCGATGTGAATAGGACCGTTTGTATAAGGCAAAGCTGCCGTAATCGTATATCTTTTAGGATTCTGAATCATAATCAATTAAAAAATTAAAAATTACGAATTAAAAAATATAATTCGCTATTATAAAATGATTGCAAAAATAAGTTTTTTTGGAGCTATTTCCAGCTTTACACTGCAATCTTTTTTAATTGGCAACACTTCGACAAGCTCAGTACGACCAATTAAAAAAGGATTTCCGTTTCAATCTGAGCTAGGGCATTCCGTTTCAATTCAAAAATCCGTGTAAATCTGTAATATCCGTTTCATCTGTGTGCGAATAAAAAATAACTTTTTATATTTGTAACAATCAGATAAAAAATGAAAAAGACATTCATACTATTATTATTTTTCACTCTTTCAATCCTTCATTCTCAAACTAAAATGATTACACCACCGTATTTAAAAAAAGGCGACACCATTGCCATAGTTGCTACTGCTAGAAAAAATATCGATGACAATCTAAAATTCGCCACCGATTTACTTACCAGTTGGGGACTAAACGTAAAAATTGGAAGTACCATAGGACTCGATTTAGACCAACTTGCAGGAACCGATGAGCAGAGAGCAAAAGATTTTCAGGAGCAGATGGACAATCCAAATATTAAAGCCATTTGGTGTGTTCGTGGTGGTTACGGAACCGTTAGAATGATAGATTTGTTAGATTTTACAAAATTCAAACAAAATCCAAAATGGATCATTGGTTTTAGCGATGTAACTGTTTTACACAACCATTTGAATACCATGGGTTTCAAATCGATTCATGGGATTATGCCTGTAAGCTCAAAGGCAACGGAAGAAGCAAAAGAGTCTTTAAGAAAAGCTATGTTTGGGGAAAAACTAGGGTACGAAATAGAACACCATTACATGAATAAACTAGGGAATGCATCGGGCGAATTAGTAGGTGGAAACTTGTCTATTTTGTATAGTTTATTTGGCTCAAAATCGGCGATAAATTGTGATAACAAAATATTGTTTCTAGAGGATCTCGACGAATATTTGTACCATATAGATAGAATGATGATAAACCTACAACGCAACGGTTGTCTAGAAAGTATCAAAGGGATTATTGTGGGATCTATGACCAAAATGAAAGATAATGATATTCCTTGGGGAAAAGACGCTTTACAAATCATTGAAGATGTCACTAAAAAATACAATATTCCTATTATTTATAATTTTCCAGCAGGACACATTCAAGACAATCGCGCACTGATTATGGGCAATAAAGTTACTATAGAGGTAAAAGAAGAATGTAGTACAGTGATTTTTGAATGATTTAAGGTAAAGTTGTCATCCTATTACAAACATAGGATGACAAAAGGAATAATAAATTATGGCAGAACACAACGATCTCGGAAAACTTGGCGAAGACCTTTCGGTTGAATTTCTTCAAAAGAATGGATATACTATTTTGGAAACCAATTGGACTTTCCAGAAAGCGGAAATAGATATTATTGCTCAAAAAGAAAATGTGTTGGTCATTGTTGAAGTAAAAACACGTTCCTCAATAGATTTCGGCTCTCCTCAAGATTTTGTAAAACCTGCTAAAATTCAGCTTTTAGTAAAAGCGGTTAATGAATATGTGATTTCGAACAATTTAGATTTAGAAATTCGTTTCGATAT
>CAXYWC010000055.1:0-18606 GCA_964292845.1 uncultured Flavobacterium sp.
ACGAACAACTAGCCAATGCTTTAAGTCAAAACCCAGAAACGTTAGGGGATTATTAAAGTTATCAGTGTTCAGTAATTGTAATTAGTATTCAGTTGAATACTACTAAATTAAAAGCAAATGAAAAAATATACAAATACAGGAAGTAAAGATACACGTTCAGGTTTTGGAGCGGGAATGACTGAATTAGGTCAAAAAAATGAAAACGTAGTAGCACTTTGTGCGGATTTAATAGGATCATTAAAATTTGATGATTTCAAAAAAAAACATCCAGAGCGTTTTTTCCAAATCGGAATTGCAGAAGCCAACATGATCGGAATCGCAGCTGGATTAACTATTGGTGGGAAAATTCCTTTCACAGGAACTTTCGCTAACTTTTCTACAGGAAGAGTGTACGATCAAATTCGTCAATCAGTAGCATATTCAGATAAAAACGTAAAAATTTGTGCTTCACACGCCGGATTAACGTTAGGCGAAGACGGAGCAACACACCAAATATTGGAAGATATTGGTTTGATGAAAATGTTACCAGGAATGACGGTAATTAATACTTGCGATTACAATCAAACTAAAGCGGCTACTTTAGCATTAGCAGATCATCATGGTCCGGCTTACTTGCGTTTTGGTCGTCCAGTTGTGCCTAATTTTATGCCAGCTGACGAGCCTTTCGTAATTGGAAAAGCAATACTTTTAAACGAAGGAACTGATGTAACCATCGTGGCTACAGGACATTTAGTTTGGGAAGCGCTAATTGCTGCTGAAGCATTGGAAACCAAAGGTATTTCTGCCGAAGTAATCAATATTCATACTATCAAACCATTGGACGAAGAAGCGATTTTGAAATCATTGGCAAAAACAAAATGTGTTGTTACAGCTGAAGAGCATAATATTCTTGGAGGTCTTGGCGAAAGTATCTCTAGAGTGCTAGCCTTAAACAATCCTGCTCCTCAAGAATTTGTTGCGGTAAACGACAGCTTTGGGGAATCTGGAACACCAGAACAACTAATGGAAAAATACAAACTAAACAATCAAGCAATTGTTGAAGCTGTAGAAAGAGTTATAAAGAGAAAATAATTTCATTTGCATATAAAAAAAATGCCATCCGTTCGAGATGGCATTTTTTATGCAATTATTTTTCTATTTTTATCCTTTTCGAAGACTCTTGCATTTTTTCTTGATAAGCTTCCATTTCTTCTCCATATTTTTCCATTTTAGATTCAAAAATTTCCATTTCTTTTTCAAAGGCACTCATGTCAGGTTCGTATGCTTCCATTTCTTTTTCGTAAGCTTCCATAGCAATTTCGTACTTTTTCATTTCTTCAGTATTCCAAGCTTCTTCAAATTTTTGCATTTTCTCTTCAAATTTTTTCCATGCCTTTTTATCATTCGGGTTTTTTGGAGCTTTTACATTTGGTGGAGTAGGGAAATTTGGAGGACTTGGCGGTTTAGGCATATTGTCCAAATTTGTAACTGGCGGAGTAGGAGGTGTTGGCGGAATTGGTAATTCTTGATTTAAATTATCCAGTTCAGATAATTCACCTAAACTAACTTTAGTATTGTTATTTGCATCTGTTTCTTTGCGTAAGATAATTGGTTTAATTGGTGTATCACCCGAATACTGCAAATTCCCAGTTTTGCCACTTTTATCTTTGAACGCAATTTTAATGGTAGTAATTTCACCTTTAGAATTTCTTTCAATATCAGAATAATTGACTTCAATGCCCATTTTTTTCATTGACTTAACGTCATTTTTAATTTCATCATCTGGAGTGTCTTTTGTCCAAGTCATTTCTGAGACTTGTTTTGTGTCTGATGAAATTGATACACTATCTTCATGATGCGATACTTTTTCTTGTGCAATAACTTTAATTTGAAATAGCATTACAAAGGCAATTAAAACTGGAAGAATCAAAGTGTACTTCCATAAATTTCTTTTTTGTGATTGATTTTTGTTTAACATAACAATTCGTTTTTTGATTAATGATTGATAAAATGAGTTGGTAATCGACAAGCAGTTGTGATCAGTAACTGCCTTTAAAAGCGTCATTTGATACGCTTTTTTATCTTCAATATTTTGTATTGCCTTTTGATCAGCAATATATTCTAGGTTTTGAGTTATAGCTTTTTTGTACAACCAAACAAATGGATTGAACCAAAAAAGGGTACAGTATATTTTTGCAATTAAAACATCTATCGAATGTTTCTCTTTACTATGTACTTTTTCATGATTTAAGATATTCTCTAGCTCTGAATTGGTGTATTTTGTCGAATTGAAAACAATGTACTTAAAGAATGAAAATGGATTTATATTTTCATTAATATCAACCATCGCAAATGGTTTGCTTACAGTGATTTCTTTATTTTTTATTAATTTGAAAAATGAAACTAATTCGGATACTATTTTTAACACCAAAAAGATTGAAATTATAAGATAAATGATTAATAATATATTGTACCAATCTATTCTTGGTTCATCAACTACAGAATTAATACGAGTATTTGTTAATGATGATAAATTATTTGCAACTAACTTAGGAGCTTCTACAATTACTATTTTTTTTATAAAAAACAACGGAATTAAAACTGATGTAAACAAACCAGACAATAAAAACCAGCGATTACTATTAAAAAATGTTTCTTTTTGAACTAAAAAATAATAGGCCAAATAAAAAATGGCAATTAATAGATTTGTTTTTAAGAAGTAAATAAAAATAGCATCCATAGTATTACTTTTTTTGTTCGATGATAGCTAATATTTCACGTAATTCGTCTGCAGATATTTTGTTTTCCTCCGCAAAAAAGGAAACCATATTTTTGTATGAGCTGTTAAAATAATTATCTATTGCGGTATTCATAAAACGCTTTCTATAATCTTCTATACTTATAATTGGAAAATATTGATGCGTATTTCCATAAGCATTATAGGATACAAATCCTTTTTCTTCCAAATTTCTTATAATGGTTGAAAGTGTGTTGTAATGAGGCTTTTCTTCTGTGATTTCTGCTAAAACTTCCTTTACAAAAGCTTTTTTTAGCTTCCACAAAATCTGCATTACTTCTTCTTCTTTATTGGTTAATTTTTGCATATTTAAAATATTATAGAGCAAACATACAACTACTATTCTAGTTACGCAACTATTTTTATAGTTATTTAACTATTTTTTAAGTTGGCTGTTTTTTTTAATTAAAAAAAACAGCCATAATAGGCTGTTTTTGTAAATACTTTATAGAGTAAGATTTTATAAATTTTAAACTCTCTGTGTTTTTATTTCGGATTTAGCTTTTTGTAATTCTTTTTTTGCTTCCTCCATATCTTTTTTTGCCTTAATCATTTCTTCTTTGGCATCTTTTAATTCTTTAGATAAATCTTCTTTTTTAGATTTTGAAGGTTTTTCAATTATTTTATCTTCTAATGTATTTGGCATCATTTTTTGAATCTGATTCTGCATTTTTTCTATTTCTTCCTTCAAATTCTTTACATCAAAGTCATCTTCGTTTAGATTGAAACTAAAATTTTCATTATTAGAATTTAATTTATTTTCATTTTTCATTTT
The DNA here is from genome assembly GCA_964292845.1 of uncultured Flavobacterium sp. Lineage (GTDB taxonomy): Bacteria > Bacteroidota > Bacteroidia > Flavobacteriales > Flavobacteriaceae > Flavobacterium. Next base: position 3,552 of record CAXYWC010000055.1, read on the forward strand.
TTCAATCTCTTCCTTCGAATAATCGTTTGCCCCTTCAATTACTTTTCCATCTTCAATTACGAGTGGTTTCCGACCATTTTTTTGAATAATAATTTTCGATTTTTTAATACTAGGCTGACCTTTATCTTCTAAATTAAACTTGAAAAATTCGTTACTTCCCAAAGTATCAATTTTGATTCTATTAGAGAATTGTTTTTGTAAATCATTAAAATCTAGATTTCCTAACGCAAAATTATTGTTCGATTTTAAATCACCAAAACCAATTTCGTCATTATTTTTGTAAAATTTTATTTCTGGAATTGCATTTTTGTTGTTGTATTCTTGTGAACCAGAATTTCCTTCATTGTCAGTATATTCAATTTTGATACTTACAATTTCCGATTTAGAATTTCGTTTTAGGTTAGAATATTTAATAGTAATACCATTATTTGACTTCAAAGAATTAATATCATCCTTCATTTCTTGTTCAGGAGTGTTTTTATTCCAAGTCATCACAACTGAATTGTTTTTGCTAATTTTATCCTGATTATTCTGAGCAAATATATTCGCTGGAAATACAAAAACAAACATTAAAAAACTTACAAACGTTCTCATTTCTTTCATTTTTAAATTTATATAAAACAAATTTATATGAATTTTTAAATGTAAAAAGTTTAAAATTTGTTAATTAACTATTTTTTAAGTTTCGATAAATTATTACCTTCAATTTGCACTAATCGATACACCCAAATCCCTAAAAACACACTAATTACACCAATAATTCCCATAAACAACCAGTTAGTTTGGTAACCAAAATCTGAAATGATTTCCATACCAATTTTTGCACTAAGAATGTGCGCCAAACTATAACTCATGGTAAAAATAGCCATGTATCTTCCTTCATGACCTTTTGGAGCTCTACTCATAGCAAAGGAGTTAGAGAACGGAAAAACAAACATTTCACCAAAAGTCATAAATAACATCATAACAATTAGAATTCCTGCCCAAGTGTTTATTAACATTAAAAACAAACTAATAGACATAGCAATAAGACCAAAAGTTACAATTTTTACCTTGTTCATTTTTTTTCTTTCTATGTAACTTACTAATGGCATTTCCATAAAGAAGATAATCAGACCATTCATCATTAACAATAATCCAGTTTGAAACTCAGTCAAGTTAAATTGCTCTTTGTGATACAAAGGAATTGTAGTAAATAATTGAAAAAATAATATTCCTGAAATTGTACAAGCTGTTAGAAATACCCAAAAAGGTTTGTCTTTAAAAACGGAATGTGTTAATACTTCTCCTGGATGTTCTTTATCTAAATAAGGTGACTTTTTCTTTTCTTTTACCATTAACCAAAAGATTAAAATAGCTAAAATACAAGTTGCGCCATCTACCCAAAATAGTCCTTTATAACCTATGTTCATAATAATTAATCCTCCCATTGCTGGCCCAGCGGCAAACCCTAAGTTGATGGCGAGTCTTACTAAAGTTAGTGCTCTCGTTCTATTTTCTGGTTTTGCATAAGCGCCAAGTGAGACAAACATAGCGGGACGAAACATATCGGCAATAGTCATAATGACAAACATACCTATACAAAGTCCTACAAAACTGGTAATATATTGCAATGCAAAAAAGGCAATTCCGCTGGTAAACAAACTAAAAATCATGATCTTGTAAAAACCAATTTTGTCCGAAAGTTTACCGCCAAGCCAAGAGCCTAACATAGATCCAGTGCCAAAGAAAACCATTATCCAGCCCACTTGACTATAAGAAAAATGCAAATCTTCTTTCAGGTATTTAGATAAAAAAGGCAAAACCATTGTTCCTGCACGATTGATAAATGTCATTAGAGTTAAAATCCAAATCTCTCTCGAAAATCCTTTGAAGTTATTAATGTAGCGACGGAAAACGGTTTGAAACATAAATTGAAGTATAATTTTCAAAGTTACAAAATTGCAACTTTGTAGCTTTGCAACTTTTAAACTATTTTTGCATAAAATTATTCTAATGAAAAAATATTTCTTATTACTTACTATGCTGTTTTTTGCAATTTCTTTTGCCCAAGATAAGAAGGTAGAAACTTCTCAGGAATTCCAGAATAATTTGAATAAAGAATATGCCGATAGAAAAGAAAGTCCTCTTACAGAAGAAGATTTTAAGGTTTTTAAAGCATTAGATTTTTATCCAATAAATGAAAAATTTATGGTGGAAGCCACCTTTCTAAGAACCAAAAAAGAGAAAGTTTTCGAAATGAAAACATCGACCACCAGACTTCCTAAATATAAAAAATATGGAGAATTATCTTTTGTTATGGATGGTAAAAATTTTAAACTAAATGTCTATCAAAATATCGATTTGTCAAAAAAAGAAGGATACGAAGATTATTTGTTTTTACCCTTTTCAGATTTAACTTGTGGTAAGGAAAGTTATATCGGTGGCAGATATATCGATATGCGTTTTCCTAAATCGGAAACAGTAATTATCGATTTTAATAAAGCCTATAATCCTTATTGTGCCTACAACCACAAATATTCTTGCCCAATTGTTCCTTTGGAAAACGACTTGCAAATTGAAATTTTGGCAGGTGTAAAAAAGTTTCACGACTAATGCAATACATTAATTTACATACACATCATTTTTCCAATAACCCAGCTGTTTTGGAAATTGTCAATCAATATCCACAAGAATTTGATTCGACCATTCCATTTTATTCTATAGGAATTCATCCTTGGTATATTAATGAAAGTAGGCTAGAAGCCGATTTGAAAATTATTGAAGAGAAATTACAATTGCAAAATTGTCTCGCTCTTGGCGAATGTGGATTAGACAAACGAATCGAAATTTCGATGGAAATTCAAACTCAAGTTTTCGAAAAGCAATTGGCATTAGCTATAAAATATAAAAAACCTGTAATTTTGCATTGCGTTTCGGCTTATCAGGAAATTATCGAAATAAAAAAACGATTGCAAGTTGAAGTTCCTATGATTATTCATGGATTTTCTAAAAATTCGACAATAGCAAAATCACTTTTAGACAATGGATTTTATCTTTCGTTTGGAAAATATTTATTGCGAAATCCAGAATTAGAATCTGTTTTTAAATCGGTTCCTAACGATAGATTTTTTTTAGAAACAGATACAATCGAGGAAACGTTAGAAGAAGTATACCAATTAGCAGCAAAATATAAAAATATAAAGGTTTCAGAATTACAGGAAATAGTTACAACTAATTTTCAATCTGTTTTCAAATAACCGAAAAATAAATAATCGAATAAACATATCATGGCAGAGTGGACAGAAAGAGCAGAACTTTTATTCAAAAAAGAAGGTTTAAATAAATTACAAAATGCAAATATCTTGGTAGTAGGACTAGGAGGCGTAGGTTCATTTGCTGCCGAATTCCTAGTGCGTGCCGGAATAGGAAAAATGACTATTGTAGATGGTGATGTGGTCGATATTACAAACATAAATCGTCAATTGCCAGCTTTGCATTCTACTGTGGGGCAACCCAAAATAACGGTTGTTGGTAATAGATTGATGGATATAAATCCGGAATTAAAACTGACTAGAGTTCAAGAATTTCTTTCGCCAGAAAGAGCTTTTGAGATTGTTTCTGAGGAGTTTGATTATGTTTTAGATTGCATCGATAGCGTGACTCCAAAGTTGAATTTGATTATTGCAGCTAAAAGAAAAAGAGTAAAAATAATTTCAAGTATGGGTGCTGGCGGAAAAATGGAAGCTGCCAAAGTAAAAGTTTCGTGTATTACTCAGGCTACCAATTGTATGTTAGCCAAAACCATCCGAAAAAGATTGAAAGCCGTAAAAATTGACAAACTAAAAGTGGTTTCTTCGTCAGAGATACAAGATGAAACGAGTCTGAAAATGACTGATGGATCTAATTACAAAAAATCATTTTACGGGACAAACAGTTATATGCCAGGGCTTTTTGGATTGCATGCTGCGGAAACGGTGATTCGGCATTTGTTGAGTTGAGGTAATTTTAAGGATTCGTACTATTTTTAACCGTACTTTCAATAACACTAGTAACCGTATCCTTTTTTACGGCTGGTGTTCTTATAAGGCTCTTTTTTGGTCGTACAGGAATGTAAATTTCGGTAATCCATTTTGCTGCCGATTTTTCAGTTAAGCTATTTATAGGAATAATTTCAATAATTTTATTGCGGTCGCTTTGTTCTAGCCTATTTTTTGACATGAGTTCAAATAATTTGACATAGGCTTCTTTTTTGTGATTGTAGTTTCCTGTTAGTGTTGCTTTTACCGCTTGAAAAGGATTGGTTTGCCCCGTGTAAATATCGCTTTCAGCAGAAGTAAAAACCTTGTTTTTAGTAGGAATTGCAACAGAAAAAACAATTTTATTGGCAATACTGTCTCTCGAATGGTAAACAATGAACGGATTACCACTTTTTTCGGTATTTGTACTTTTCAATAATTGATCTAATTTTGGAATAGTACTTTTAATTTTGGTGGGTAACTCTTCCACTTTGCAAGCAACAGCCCGTTGGATATAAAAAAGCGTATCGCGATTTACAAAACCATCAATTGTAATGTGGTGCGCATTAATTTCAGTTGTAAGAATCGTGTTTAATGTGGTTAAGCCTTTCTCAAACTTTTCTGCAAAATCATTATGAGTCCCACGATTAATGATGCCTAAAAATTTATCTCTAAAACTCATAGTACCACTTGTGGTCCAAGTAACGATTGTCTTTTTTAGTAAAGTGTCTTTAAAATGCAAACGAAACTCAGTATTTACATTATTGATAAAAATATTTTGCAAAATGCTGTCATGCTCCATTTTTTGAATGGATTTCATTGTTGAAGCTTCTTGATTCCAAGGGTTTATGGATTCCCAGTTTTTTATATCCGCAACATAAGTAAAAACAATGTTTTTAGGAACGTCTATAAGCTTTCTTTTTTCTATAGTATAATTTCCATTTTTTGTGGCAATAAAAACCGAAACTGTTCCAGTAATTAAGAGAAGTAATAAAAATATATATTTTGCAATTTTCATATCGAAATAAATATAGAAGATACTGTAAAAATAGAAAAAAAAAGTTACAAAATGAATTATAAATCAATATTTTAGCTATTCCTTCATTGAGGATTTAATGGTAAACAAAAGCGCAAAAAACAGGAAAAAACCCACAAGTATCCAAAGGCTGCCTTTGTAGTATTGTTTATGAATTTTAAAATCCTTCCGATAAGAAAAAATGATAACAATAATAAAACAAACGGCAAAAAGGGCAGCAAAAATTAATTGTCCAGAACTAAACATAAATATTTTTTTGTAAAAATAATCAATTGTAGTTTCATTTTAATAATTTGCAGTCTAAATTAATTAGAATAAATAATGCAAAAACAAATACAATCTGTTCATGAGTTTCATTCCGCTTTTGGGCTAGGAATAAACACTAAGCCTACTGGGAATTTAGGCGAAAATAAAAATTTACTTCGATTTAATTTGATGAAAGAAGAAAACGAAGAATATTTGGAAGCCGTTGCAAATAATGATATTGTAGAAATTGCCGATGCCCTTGGCGATATGCTATATATTTTGTGCGGTACCATTATCGAACATGGTTTGCAAGATAAAATAGAAGCAGTTTTCGACGAAATTCAGCGCAGTAATATGAGCAAATTAGGTCATGACGGAAAACCTATTTATCGAGAAGACGGGAAAGTGCTAAAAGGACCAAATTATTTTAAACCCAATTTTGAGGAAATTTTGAAATAATTTTACGAAAAAAAAGCAGAAATAAGTTTTTATACTCATTTCTGCTTTTGGATTTCATAGACTAATTTTCGATTAAATTTTAACCGTCCAGCCAAAAGTATCTTCTGCTGTTTTATATTGAATGTTGGTTAATTTTTCTTTCAAGTCTAAAGCCATTGATTTTTCTATTTTAGGCAATTCATAGTACACATCTTGGTACGAAAAACCAATAATAGGATTGACAACCGCAGCAGTTCCAGCACCAAAAATTTCTTTTAGCGAACCATTTTGAGCTGCTTCGACAATTTCAGAGACTAAAATTGGGCGAACATCTACCGCAATTCCTTCGCGTTTCGCTAAATCGAGTAAACTTTTTCGAGTAATTCCATCAAGAATACGTTCGCTAGTTGGGGCAGTATATAAAGTATCATTTATTCTAAAAAATACGTTCATAGTTCCCGCTTCTTCTAGTTTTGTATGCGTTGCATCGTCTGTCCAAATAATTTGCTGAAACCCTTGATCGTTGGCTAATTTGGTAGGATAAAATTGAGCAGAATAGTTTCCTGCCGCTTTTGCAGCGCCAATTCCTCCGTTTGCTGCACGACTAAAATGTTCGGCTATAATTACTTTTACTTCCCCTGAATAATACGATTTTGCAGGCGATAAAATAATCATAAAACGGTATTGTGTTGATGGTTGTGCAATAACTCCAGAACCAATAGCAATCATAAACGGGCGTATGTATAAGGTGTTTCCTTTGCCTTTTTTGACCCATTCTTTTTCAATTTTTAGGATTTCCTTTAATCCATCAATAAAAACCGATTGAGGAACTTCGGGCATCGCCATTCGCACCGCCGATTTATTAAATCGCTCAAAATTTTCGTCAGGTCTAAAAAGCCAAACGTCATCGTTATCATCTTTATACGCTTTCATTCCTTCAAAAATGGCTTGACCATAATGAAAAACTTTAGCCGATGGATCCAATAAAAAAGGTTCGTATGCTTTTATAATGGGTCTTTCCCATTTCCCGTCTTTAAAATCACAAATAAGCATGTGGTCTGTAAAAACATTTCCGAAAGCTAGATTTTCAAAATCTACTTCATTTATTTTTGATGCAGCTACTTTTACTACATCGATTTCGTTTTGAATATCTAAACCCATTATTGAGTAATTATTTTTTGCGAATTTACTAAAAAAACAAACTGATTCTAAAAGTTTTGCTAAAATATTTAGCCTCCTGATAGCGTTTTTTATTTTGCTTCAACTCTTGTAACTATTTTTTGAATTTTTGATACTGAAATTAGTTTTTCATTCAATTAAATTTATAAAGTTGTGATTTTCTCATTAACTTTGTAATACACAAAAAAAGTAATTTATAAAACCACAAATAGACCATGAAAAAAACAATTTTTTCCTTTGTAATTATAGCTTCTATAATTAGTTGCAACAACAAAAAACAAGTGGAAACAAACGAAAACGAAAAGACAGCATACGTTTCTTTTGGCGATAGTATTTCAGATGAAAAAGCATTAACTTCTGAAGAAATGGCTGCAAAATATGAAACACTCAAAGAAGGCGATACGTTGAACGTGAAATTTAAATCGCAAATTAATACTGTTTGTAAGAAAAAAGGCTGTTGGATGACGCTAAATTTAGGAAAGGACAAAGAAGCTTTTGTTAAATTTAAAGATTATGGATTTTTTGTTCCTAAAAATGCCGATAATGAGCAAGCTGTGGTCAACGGAAAAGCTTTTGTAAGCATCGAATCTGTTAATGAATTGAAGCATTACGCCAAAGACGAAGGAAAGTCGCAAGCCGCAATAGATAGCATTGTAGCGCCAGAAGTCACTTATTCATTTTTAGCCGATGGCGTTTTAATTAAAAAATAATGAAACACTATTTAGTAGCATTACTAGCCTTAACTGTATTATTTTCGTGTAATACTAAAAAAGAAGAAAGTTGCAAAAAACCGTCGTCTGAAAAAAAGTTTGATATGTATCAAATGTCAGAAATGGCATTGCTTATGGAGCAAATGTATGCGGGTAACGAGCAATTAAAGCAGCGTATTATAAAAGGAGATTCGATTGGGGAGTTCCCAAATGATTTTCTAAAAATACACAAAGCTGTTATGACGGATAAGCAGGAAAACGACGATTTTTTCAAACAGCACGCTTCCGAATTTATACAATCGCAAGAACTCATTTACAAAGATCCTAAAAATGCCAAAGACCATTTTAATGCTAGTATTGACGTGTGTATAAAATGCCATGAGGTAAAATGTGGTGGTCCAATAGTAAGGATAAAAAAACTATATATTAAGTAGTTTTGAAAAGAGAAATCATACAAACACTTGATGGTTCTACCACAATTCACTTGCCGGATTGGGACGAATGCTATCATTCCAAACATGGAGCAATTCAAGAGGCGTATCATGTTTTTATCCAAAACGGACTTGCATTGCTTACTCAAAAAGAAATTTCAATTCTAGAAATAGGTTTCGGCACGGGATTAAACGCTTTTATTACTTTGTTAGAAGCCCCAAAGAATGATTTAAAAATTGATTATACGGGTGTAGAAGCATATCCTGTTCTTCCTAACGAAGCTTTTGAAATGAATTATTTAAAAGAATTGAAAGCAGCAGCATTTGAATCGGAATATCAGAAAATGCACCATTGCAGTTGGGAAGAAAAGCATGTTTTTAATCCCAATTTTTCAATAACAAAGCGGAAGCAATTTTTTCAGGATATTCAGGACAAAAAGGCGTTCGATTTGATTTATTTTGACGCATTTGGCTACCGAGTACAACCCGAATTGTGGAGTACCGAGATTTTTAGAAATATGTTTGAAGCCCTTAACGATACGGGTATCCTAGTCACGTATGCGGCTCGTGGCGTTGTAAAACGATCCATGCAAGAGGTGGGTTTTGTTGTTAAAAAAGTACCTGGACCACCAGGAAAAAGAGAAATGATGATAGGTTTTAAAAAAAATTAACATTTTATTTCAATTTTGTATATTTTATTTAATTAAATTTGAGTGTTATGAAACCCTAAATTTAAATTTGTAATATGTCAAAATTAATGGTTAGTTATGCAAAATCAATTCTGGAAAGAGTTAGTTTTGATCCTATTTTGTTTTGTAAAGAGCTTGAAAAAGCCCTAAAAACACTTTTGCCTTATGAAATTGAGGAATTGGTAGATTGGTTTTTTAAATTTACTAAAGAAAAACCCGAATTAAGGAAGTGTGAAGTCTATTTAAATTTATAACAAAAAAAGTCCCGATAAAAAATCGGGACTTTTTTATGCAATCTTATTACTTTGTCTGTTGATTCCATCCGTTTTTATCAAAATAGTAAGCGTGCTAACGGATTGGAAGAGAAAAAGGTAAAAATAGAAATCCAAAAAAGACAAAGGTTCAAATCCTCTCATAACAACAGTAAAACTATGTAGTTTAAGCTGGGAAAATAGTTTTGGTTTTTTACTACAAAAACAGGTATTTATACCCTGTTTTTGTAGTATTTTTTTGTTAAATTTGAGAAATACGTTATGAAAAATAAAAACGAGAAAAGCCCCTAGAATTAATGCCTCTAAATTTTGACAAAAACGCAATACTGCACCCAAAAGAACTTGTAATAACAGACTTTTTACGGGAAACCGTAAGTTTTAATCAAGAAAAGGTTGGTTCTTTGGGAAGTGGGGAGAAAATGAGTGAGGAGTTGGAGTTGTTTTTTAGAAATGAAATAATAAAATAGTTTATGTATATATCAGAATTAAAACTTTGGAATTTCAGAAAATATGGTTCCTTATCCGATTTAAATAGAGATCCTGATTTAATTGTTCCTTTCAATAAAGGTTTAAATGTATTAATTGGCGAAAATGATTCTGGCAAAAGTGCTATTTTAGATGCAATAAAATTAGTTCTCAAAACCCATGCTTATGAATGGATAAAAATTGAGAAAGAAGATTTTAATAACGAAACTGACAAATTAAGAATAGAAATAGAATTTTCTGGAATTTCTGATGATGAAGCCAAACATTTTATCGAATGGTTGGGTTGGCAAGATGAAGAAATTGAAGAAGGAAAAATTGAAAAACGCCCCAAACTTATTTTGATATATCAAGCTGAATATAGAGATAATAGGGTAATTCCTTCGGATGTAAAAGCGGGAATGGATGGAACAGGTCACTTATTGAATGCCGAAGCAAGAGATTATTTAAAATGCACCTATCTAAAAGCGTTGAGAGATGCTGATAGTGAATTAACCGCTAAGAAAAACTCAAGGCTTTCACAAATTTTACAAGAGCATTCTCTTTTTAAAAAGATTAAAAATATAAAACATGATTTTGAAAATCAATTCAAAATTATAAATGATGAAATTACAAATGATTTTAAAAAAGATCCAAAAAAGAAAGGATATAAAGAAAAAATAAAAGATGTTATCGATGATTTTCTAGAAGGTTTTATTGATGAAAAACATAAAGGAGAATTTTCTTTTGGAAATCCTGACATAAAAAACATTTTAGAAAAATTATCTTTAGGAATTGAAGAACAAAATGGTTTAGGTCTTGGAACAATGAATCGTTTGTATATGGCAGCGGAATTGTTACACTTAAGAAAAGAAAATTGGGATGGATTAAAACTTTGTATGATTGAGGAACTTGAGGCTCATTTGCACCCACAAGCTCAAATGAAAATTATTGAAAAATTAAGTAAAGAAGAAGTTAATATTCAATTTATCTTAACAACTCATAGCCCAAATATTGCATCAAAAATTGATTTAAAATCTTTAATAATCTGCAAAAATAAAGATGCTTTCCCTATGGGACAAGGAAATACAAAACTAGAAAGTAAAGATTATGTTTATCTAAAACGCTTTTTAGATGTTACAAAATCTAATTTATTTTTCGCAAAAGGTATAATTATAGTTGAAGGATGGTCTGAAGAAATTTTAATTCCTGAAATAGCAAAAAATCTAGGTTTTGATTTAACTAAAAAAGAAGTTTCAATAGTTAATGTGGGATCAGTTGCATATTTACATTTCGCAAAAATATTTTTAAGAAATGAAAGCACTAAAGACATGAAAGTTCCTGTTTCAATTGTAACCGATTTAGACAATAGACCTGATGAAAATGGAGATTTTAATGACGGAGATGAAAAAACTAAAACAAAAAGAACGAATTTAGATTCACTTGAATTAGAACTAAAAAATACAAGTGTTACTCTAGGACTTGCTAAAGAATGGACTCTAGAATGGTGTCTCCATAAATCTACAAGTTTATCAAAACTATTTGAAGAATCTGTTTCCGAAGTTCATTCGCAAATATTCAATGCTAAAAAGGCGAATTTTGAAAGTGAATTAATTTTACGATTAAAGAATAAAGGAATTGACAAAGTAAAGATTGCTTCAACATTAGCAGAAAAAATAGAGAATTCAAAAGATTTAACAATTGATGAAAATGATGAATATATAGATTATTTAATCAAAGCAATAAAACATGCTTGTAATGAAAATTGAGATAGATGATAAGCATATAAAAGAAGCTGAAAGTATTTTTATTGGTGGAGAACCTTTCGATAAAGAACGTATCAATTTTATAAAAAAACCTGATACATGTGATTTACTTGCAGTTCCTGGAAGTGGTAAAACAACTGCCTTGATAGCAAAGCTATATTGTCTATCTAAACAAATGCCTTTTAGTGATGATTCTGGAATTTTGGTTTTAGCGCATACCAATCATGTTATTGATGAAATAGAAAATAAATTAAAAAGACATTGTCCGCATCTTTTTGAATATCCAAACTTTATTGGGACTGTACAAAGCTTTGTAAATACTTATTTGGCTATACCATTTTATGAAAATAAAAATAATAAAAGAATAAATAGGATTGACGATGATTTTCATGATTACTGTCTTAACGATGTTATTCTTGAGACTTATAATGCAAACAAAAATCTTAAACACATCTATAGAACACCTAATATTCCTTGGAAATATAATTTTGAATTATCTAATATACCAAATCAAATTATTAGTTTGGAAACTAAAGAGAGAATACAAATTTCTAAACCTAGAGGTAGAACTAAAAATTATCTGGATTGGGATGATTTAACAAAGACAAAAGTTGAAGAAAATTTATATAAAATTAAATTAAATTTATTGAAAAATGGTATTTTAAATTTTAATGATAGTTTCTTTTTCTCTAGAATATATGTTGAAAAATATCCCCAAGTAAAATTAATTCTTCAGAAGCGTTTCAAATATGTTTTTATAGATGAAATGCAAGATTTGGAAGAATCTCAAATTAATATCATTGATGATATTTTCTTTAGTGAAAGTTCTAAAACTGTAATTCAAAGAATTGGTGACATAAATCAATCCATCTATAGTTCTGGCAAAAAAATAAAAGTAGAATGTGATTGGAAACCAAGAAAAATTGAATATTTAAAAAGTTCATATCGTTTAACCGAAGAAATCGCAAGCTTAGTAAATGGTTTTACTTTAGACCCACAAAAAGATGAAAATCAAAATCCACGTTTTGTTGTAAAAGGATTGAACAAAATAGATAGAATAATCAAACCACATTTAATTGTATTTAATAAAGATGTAACAGGTGAGCAATTAGAGCAAAAATTTGAAGACTTGATAATTGAGAATGAGTTGCATGATTGCGAAGAAAATATAAAAAATGGTTTTAAAATAATTGGATGGAGTACAGTTTGGGATAAAGATGAACAAAAGCAAAGCAAAGATGGTATAAACAAAATTCGTCTTAAAGATTTGTTTACAGGATATTCCAAAGAGAGTAAAGCTAAAAAAGAAGATTTTGATTGTTTAAAAAAACATTTGCAATTATTTGACAAAGAAAAACAGACATTAGAAGCGGTCAGAAAATCTATTTTAAATTCTTTTTTAAGAATTTTAAGGTTTGAAAATATTTACTTTGATCTGGAAGCAAAAAAACATTTCAGAAAAAGTACATTGATTATTTTTATAAAAAATCAAGGAGAAGAAGTTTATAATAATTTTAAAGCAAATATCTTTGATTGGTGTTTTTGTCTAGTAACTAAAAATGATTACGAAAGTATTTATCAAAAAATAAAAGAATATATTTCAAATATATTTATAAAATGGAATTGGTATAATGAAGAAAATTATATTCCAAAAATTATAAATAAATCAAATGATTTTATTAAAAGTGTAAATTATCAATTCACGGAAATTATTAAAAATGAAACAACTAAAAAAGCAAAGTCAGAAAGTGGAATTAATATTGAAATAAGTTCTGTGCATTCAGTAAAAGGTCAAACACATTGTGCGACAATGTATATAGAATCAGCTTATAAAACTCCTGTTTACGAAACTAATAAATTAACGAAGCAAACTAAAACTAATCCTCTTTTCTTTCAAAATCATGATTGTGACAAACCAACTGGTAAAGAAGCATTGAAAATGATGTATGTTGGTTTTTCTCGTCCAACACATTTGTTGTGTTTTGCAGTTTTAGATGAAAATGTGAAAGATGATATTGGAAGATATAAAAATGCAGGTTGGGTAATTAATGATGATTTAATAAAAAAATAAAATTATGATAACAAGGGAACAAATTGAAGATTTAGGATTCGTTTATAAACAAAAACTAACTAGTAATCATATAGATTTCATAAATAGAGAGATTAAAACATTGGCAACCTTATCGTTAGGTGGAACTGTTGATATTACTTGTGAGAATTATAAAAAAAATTGGAGCAATATTAATTCAATTAATGAGTTGATTAAAATTGTTGAAGATATCAAAAAAATTAATTTCTGATTAATACATTAAATGTCAATCCAAAACCTAAAATCCCAAAACCTCCCTCTTTCCTAAGTCATTTCAGGAAGTAAATCCTTTGGTTTAAACACGCCCACGTCTGACACAGAATTAAAAGCGTGTATTATTTGCCGCTAAATGAGTTTTACGGGTTACATTATATTTAGTAAGTGATGAAACTAACAATAATTTACAAATTAAAAAGTTATATAGAATTTAAAAACAATTATGCAAAAAGAACAAAGAGTCGAAATTATAGATATGCTTAGAGGTTGGGCACTTTTAATAGTAGTTATTTCAAATTATTTATATTTTGCTTACAGCCCAGAATGGGAAATAAATGGAGAGGGAATTATAGCAACAATTATAAAAGGAGTAGAATCTATATTTTTTTCAGCTAAAGGATGGACTTTGCTTTTTACTCTTTTTGGTTTTGGTTTTGGCGTAATTTATGCCAAAAAGAAACAACAAACGTATTTATTTCTTATACGTCGAATGCTGGTTTTATTGCTATTCGCTTTTATAAATAGTTTGTTTTATGATGGTGATATTTTACGAGATTATGCTTTTTTAGGCTTACTTTTTTTATTTTTTATTCATTTCTCCGTTAGAACGTTATTGTATATAGCTGGTGTACTATTTTTATTTGCGCCTTTACTAACGGCATACATAAATACTATGGATACTACATATATTAATACTTTGACTGATAGTATTGCACCTTTGCGATTTAGTACACAATTGCTACATGTTTTTAAATACAATTTTTTGAATTCATTTTATTTTGAAGTTCTTAATTTGGCCTATTCTATAACTGCGCATTATGTAATGTTTACTTGTATGTTATTAGGATTGGCATTACAAAAGAGTAAGTTCTTGGAAACTGTATTGGAAAGGAAAAATCAAATAAAAAAATCCTTATTTTCATTAGTAAGTATCACTATCGTTTTATGGGGAATTTTTATGCTTTCTAATGTTTATAAATTGCCTTATTTAAAGTATTTCTCATTTCATTATTGGATAGTTGTAACTACTATGCTTTCTACTAGTTTGGTTATTATACTGTTATATGTAAATCAAAAATCAAAAAAAATGCTTAAAGCATTTTCATGGGTTGGCAGAATGACTTTTACTAATTATCTAACTCAAAATTTAATTGCTTTTTTCGTATTTCAAGGAGCTGGTTTAGGATTATTTCATCATATGCCTTTCTATTTTTACTTTTTATTTGCTATAACTATTTATTCACTTCAAATCGGATTGAGTTATTGGTGGTTAAAATCGCATGTTTACGGACCTTTTGAATGGCTTTGGAGACAATTAAGTGATACACGAAATGATGTTTATTAAATAAATTTCTGTACAAAATAATTGCGCATATAACATTTAAAATGTGTGCCTACAAAAACAAAGTATGACCATTCAAAACCTAAAATCCCAAAACGGAATCCTCTTTCCCAAGTAATTTCAAGCTTTGAATAAAGACAAAATCTATTTTCTATTTTTCTTAAAAATTGCTTTTTACTAT
>CAXYWC010000056.1:0-17619 GCA_964292845.1 uncultured Flavobacterium sp.
CCGACCCCCTCGGTGTAAACGAGGTGCTCTGAACCAGCTGAGCTAATCGCCCTTTCGGGTTGCAATATCTTTCATTATTGCGAGTGCAAATATAAAACCTTTTTTTAGTTTTGCAAATAAAAAAGACAGAAAATTACAAAATTTCTGCCACAACGAATGTACTTCCTCCAATATAAATAAAATCGTTTGCCGACGACTCTTTTAAAGCCAATTGATAAGCTCTTGAAACAGAATTACATACTTTACCTAACA
The DNA here is from genome assembly GCA_964292845.1 of uncultured Flavobacterium sp. Lineage (GTDB taxonomy): Bacteria > Bacteroidota > Bacteroidia > Flavobacteriales > Flavobacteriaceae > Flavobacterium. The sequence goes on from CAXYWC010000056.1 coordinate 253, forward strand.
ATCCGTAATTCGTTGCTTTTTGCTGTAAAATATTTGCTGGTAATCCTCGTGAAATATTGGGACTACAAAAAAAATAATTGGCGTTTTTTGGAAATAACGGCAAAATACTATCTAAATCTTTATCATTTACCACTCCTAAAACAAAAAATAGCTTATCGAATTTTTCTTTTTGAATCTGATTTAGTACAATTTTCAGCCCATGACTATTGTGAGCCGTATCGCAAATTACTTTAGGATTCGAATGTATTTGTTGCCAGCGACCTAACAAACCCGTATTTTTTACCACATTTAGCAGTCCATTTCTTATATTTTTTTCCGAAATAATAAAGTGGGATTTTAAAATTTCAATCGTTTGAACCACGGTTTTCTTATTATGTATTTGATAATCCCCTAGTAAATCGCTCGGATAGTCATTTGTAATCAAATCTGAAGCAAAATAGATATTAGCCTTACATTCTTTGGCTTTCGCTAAAAATACTGTTTTAGTTTCAGTAGTATATTCGCCAATAACTACTGGAACATTGGCTTTTATAATTCCTGCTTTCTCAATAGCAATAGCTTCGATGGTATTTCCTAAAAATTGGGTGTGATCGAATCCTATATTGGTAATCACCGAAACCAATGGCGTAATAATATTGGTAGAATCGAGCCTCCCTCCCATTCCCGTTTCAATAATGGCAACATCTATTTTTTCTTTTACAAAATAATCGAAAGCCAAACCAACGGTCATTTCAAAAAAACTCAAGTCATTTTCTTCAAAAAAAGCTTTATTTTGAGCTACAAAATCGACAACAAATTCTTCTGGAATTTCGATTCCATTTATCTTAATTCGTTCCCTGAAATCTTTCAAATGTGGCGACGTGTACAAACCAACTGTATAACCCGCTTCTTGCAAAACCGAAGCCAACATAGAGGATGTTGAACCTTTTCCGTTGGTTCCAGCAACATGTATTGTTTTGATATATTTTTCGGGATTACCCAAATGATTGGCTAGTAAAATGGTGTTGGTTAAATCTTTTTTATATGCAACGGCACCTTGCAATTGATACATAGGCAACTGAGCAAACAACCAATCTAGAGTTTCTTGATAATTCATATAACACAGTTCAAATCACAAATTTTGAGCAACAACAAAATAATTTTCTACTTTTTTAGTTTAATATGCTATAGAGAATTATCTTTATGCAAAATTGAGATAATTTTTAATATAAATATAGTACATTACAATTATGATTGGATTTTTTTTACAAGCCACAACCGATACATTAGCTGCAGCCTCTGGTGCTGTAATTGAAAATATCGTAAAAGAGAACGAAATTTCGGTTTTAGAGTTTATCCTAAAAGGAGGTTTTTTCCTGATTCCTATTTCATTACTCTTATTTTATACGATTTACGTTATTGTAGAACGGTATATCTACCTAAGAAAACACACTAAATACGATACCCATTTGATGAAAGACATTCGAATTCATCTTAATTCGGGTAACATTGATATGGCGATTGCTACTGCCGAAAAAGACACTACCGCTTCTGGAAACGTTATCAAAGAAGGGATTTATACTATAGGGAGACCGATTGCCGAGATTGAATCGAATATGGAGAAAGTTGCCAATATCGAAATTGGACAAATGGAAAGACGCCTAGGCCATTTAGGTCTTATTGCTGGTATTGCACCAACATTGGGTTTTATTGGAACTATTGGCGGTGTAATCAAGATTTTTTATAGCATTTCGATTACCGAAAATATTAGTATTGGAAACATTTCTGGCGGATTATACGAAAAAATGATTAGCTCTGGAGCGGGACTTTTAGTAGGTATTATTGCGTATTCGGCTTACCACTTGTTTAATGGTGTGATAGACAGTTTTTCGCTCAACATACAACGCCATGTGTTAGAATTTGTAAACATAATTCAAAGACCCAATGCCACAAATAAAACGAAATAAACGATTTCATGCCGAAATAGCAACCTCGTCACTAAGTGACATTATGTTCTTTTTGTTGCTATTTTTTCTTATCATTTCCACATTAGCCAATCCTAATGTGATTAAAATGGCGTTGCCGAAAGCCAAAGCTAACGAAAAAACCAACAAGCAACTCATTACACTATCTGTAACCGAAGAGAAGAAATTTTACCTAGACAAACAAGAAGTTGCTTTTGACCAATTGGAAAGTACATTGCTCACAAAAATGGGTGGTGCCAAAGACCAAGCCGTTGTAGTGCGAATCCCATACAACTTACAAGTTCAGGATTTAGTCGATGTGTTACAAATAGGAGTTAAAAACAATTTGAAATTTGTAATTGCGACGAGTTCGAGTAAATAAGTTCTAAAACAGCCTTTGGCAAAGTTTAAAACTTTGGCAAAGAGTATAAAAGCAAGCATATAGCTTTAAGCGTTTCTTTATTCCCTCCTCTCGATTGTTAATTTTCTTATAATTCTAGCGCAATCTGCAAAATATTTCATTCTGAATAATTACATTAGCCATTCAATTTTAGTTATGAGATATTTTGCCCTTTTAGTTATATTTTTCTTTTCTGTTTCTGCTACTTCGCAAGAAACGATTATTTCAGGAACTGTAATTAATGACAATACACTACAGCCCTTATGGAATATTAACATAGTCAACATCAACTTAGTAAAAGGTGCCGTTACTGATGCTAAAGGGAATTTTCAAATTCCAGCAAATGTAAACGACGTATTACTGGTTTCTAGCTTAGGGTTTCAGTCGATAGAAATAAAAGTAACCAACGACTGGATAAAAAACAACAGCAACAGAATACATCTTACAGAAAAAGCCTATGCTCTTGAAGAAGTAGTTATTCCGCCTTATGATTTAACGGGCTATCTCGAAGTGGATTCGAAGCTTATTCCAGAAAAAGAGAACTATTGGTACAATATTTCGGGGCTGACTAGCAGATATGAAGCAGGCGAAAGTTCTCCAGGTGCTTTTGGCAGAGTGATGGGTTCTTTATTTAATCCAGCCGATATGTTGTATAACTTTTTTGGTAAAAAACCCAAAGAACTCAAGAAACTAAAAGAATTAAAAAAAGACGATAATCTACGAAGTTTACTGCAAACAAAATACGACCGAGAAACTATTTATTTGCTTTTAGGGATAGATAAAAAAGAGTTAGCCGAAATTTTAGAGAGTTGTAGCTATTCGGAAACATTTGTAAATACGGCAAATGATTTGCAAATTCTAGATGCTATAAACGGCTGCTATGAAGAATATAAAGTTTTAAAAAAGTAAAACAAAAAATCATGGATCAAGTTCTAAAAAATGCTTTTCCAAGTTTCAGCAACTCGCTAATAGAAGACATCGAATCTCTAGCTAAAATACAATCTTTTGAAGCTGGAGAAATTATCATGCGTTCCGGACAATATATAAAAAACACCGTTTTAGTAACTAAAGGAAGTGTCAAAATATATAGAGAAGACGATGACGGAGGCGAATTTTTTATGTACTATTTGCAACCAGGACAAGCCTGTGCCATTTCTATGATTTGTGCTACTAAAAGCGAAAAAAGTCAAATAATGGCAAAAGTAGTAGAAGATGCTGAGTTAATCATGGTTCCGCTTGCCTTAATGGACAAATGGATGATGCAACACCGTAGCTGGTACGAATTTGTGATAGAAACTTACCGAGCCCGATTTGAAGAAGTACTCGTTGTTATAGACAATATCGCATTCAAAGCCATGGACGAACGTTTAGAGTTTTATTTAAAAAGACATATCGACGCTTGTGGTTGCGAAGACATTAAATTATCGCATCAAGAAATTGCTTCCGATTTAAACACATCGAGAGAAGTTATTTCTCGCCTACTCAAAAAAATGGAACAACGAGGGTTAATTAATTTATACCGAAACCATATCGAATTTTTAAAATAATACGCTGTGTGACAAATGTTACCATTAAAATTCCATAAATAGTTAATCTTTGTCTCTAAAAATTTTAAAAAGATGGAATACATAGGTTATTTTACATCGATACTCATAGGGATCTCATTAGGTCTTATAGGTGGTGGCGGTTCTATACTCACAATTCCTATATTAGTGTATTTGTTTAAAATAAATCCAGAAAATGCCACCAGCTATTCTTTATTCATAGTAGGTGGAACTGCTTTAATAGGATCGTATAAACATTATTTATTAGGAAATTTAAAAATAAAATCTGCTTTATATTTTGCCTTTCCTTCCGTAGCCTCCTTATTATTTATTAGAAAAATAATATTGCCTCTAATTCCTACTCATTTATTTACGCTCCTAAATTTTGAAGTCACAAAAAACACAATGCTCATGATTGTTTTTGCAATACTCATGATTGTAGCATCACTATCGATGATTAAAAAAAATACATCTAATGAAATAGGACAACAAGTCAACTTTGCTCAATTATCATTTATCGGGCTACTGGCAGGTTTAGTCACAGGATTTCTAGGTGCTGGAGGAGGTTTTTTAATTATCCCTGCACTAATCTTTTTTGCAGGATTGCAAATGAAAGAAGCAGTAGGCACTTCCCTACTTATTATCTTTATCAATTCGATTATAGGATTTTGCGGCGATATAATTAACGGAGTAGTCATAAATTATATTCTTTTAATTATTATTACCACAATTGCTATTGTAGGAATGTTTATAGGAACTTATTTATCCAAGAAAATTGATGGTTCAAAACTCAAACCCGCTTTTGGTTGGTTTGTATTAATAATGGGTATTTACATTATCGCAAAAGAACTTTTTTCTTAAAAAAACCAACTACGTGATAAATGTCACAAATAATAACAATAATTAATATCAATATTGTAATTAATTAACCAAAAAAAAGTAGTTATGGCAAATCATTATCAAGTATTAATTGTAGGAGGTGGTAATGCTGGCCTTTCGGTAGCAACACAGTTATTACAAAAAAAAAAACATTTAAAAATAGGGATAATAGAACCCTCAGAAAAACATTACTATCAGCCAGCGTGGACATTGGTTGGTGCAGGAATATTTGATATTAATAAGACCGTTCGTAACGAAAAAAACTATATCCCTAAAGAAGCAACTTGGATAAAAGAAGCCGTAGCCGAATTTAATCCAACAGCAAATAAAGTAGTTTGCAATAACGGAACTGAAATTAGTTACGATTATCTAATAGTTTGTCCAGGTATCCAATTGGACTGGAACAAAATAAAAGGACTTAAAGAAACGCTAGGAAAAAACAACATCAGTAGCAATTACTCATTTGAACACGCTCCAAAAACTTGGGAATTTATTAAAAATTTCAAAGGAGGAACAGCCGTATTTACCAATCCTGCTACTCCTATAAAATGTGGCGGAGCACCTCACAAAATCATGTATCTCGCTGTCGATTATTGGCGCAAAAAAGGAATTCTAGACAAATGTGATGTACATTACGTTTCAGGCGCAGGAGCTATTTTGCAGTTCCAGAATACGCAGATACCTTAAAGAAAGTATTAGAAAACGGAAATATAAAAGTGCATTTTAATGCAAATGTAGTGGCTATTGATGGCGCTACCAAAACAATTGAATTTGAAACCAACGACAATCCAAGTAATATAAAACAAAATTTATCCAAACTAGACGCGGCTTGCTATGGAATAAACGAGCCTGCCGAAGGAAGTACCGTAAGTCGAGTAAACCTAAAATTTGATATGTGTCATGCCGTTCCACCACAATCGGCTCCCGATTTTATAAAAAACAGCCCTTTACGAGACAGCGCGCATCCTTTAGGTTATGTTGAGATAGATAAAAACACCATGCAACATACCCGATTTGAAAATGTTTTTGCCTTAGGCGATTGTACAAATGCTCCTTGTAGCAAAACTGGTGCAGCCATTAGAAAACAAGCCCCCGTTGTTGTAGCAAATGTTTTATCTGCAATAGACAACATCGCACTAACAGCAAAATATGAAGGTTATAGCGCTTGTCCTATCCCGACCCAATATGGAAAATTGATGCTAGCAGAATTCGATTATACGAACAAACCAACAATGACTTTCCCATTTGATCAAACAAAACCAAGATGGTCAATGTGGATACTCAAAACTAAATTATTACCATGGCTGTATTGGAATAAAATACTAACAGGAAAAGCCTAAAATTTTATAAACTGCAACATAGAAAATGATTTTTATCACATTATATACTAAATGTATCATTTAAATTTGAATCAAATTATTTAACAGCAAAAACAAAAAACATGAAAATAGAACAAATTTACACAGGATGTATTGCCGAAGCAGCCTACTACATTGTATCAAACGGGGAAGCTGCAATTGTAGATCCATTAAGAGAAACACAACCCTACTTAGAACGATTAGAGCGAGATGGCGTAACACTTAAATATATTTTTGAAACGCACTTTCATGCCGATTTTGTTTCAGGTCACGTTGATTTGGCTAGAAAAACAGGTGCCACTATTGTATACGGTCCAACCGAAATGAAAACAGGCTTTGAAATGCACGTAGGCACTGACAATGAAATCTTTAATCTAGGGAATTCTAAAATAAAATTAATACATACGCCAGGTCATACTATGGAAAGTTCTTGCTTCTTATTGACAGACGAAGATGGAAAAGAACAAGGATTAATTTCTGGAGACACCCTTTTTATTGGAGATGTAGGACGTCCTGATTTAGCTCAACACGTAATTTCAGATTTGACGGAAGATAAATTAGCCCGACATTTATACCATTCCTTAAGAGATAAAATCATGCCACTATCCGACGATTTGATTGTATATCCAAATCATGGAGCTGGAAGTGCTTGTGGCAAAAACATGAGTAAAGAAACAACAGATACCTTAGGAAATCAGAAAAAAACAAACTACGCATTAAATCCAAACTTATCGGAAGACGAATTTGTGAAAGAACTACTATCAGGACTTGCAGCACCACCAGCCTATTTCCCGAAAAATGTAGTCATGAATATTAGTGGATACGATAGCCTAGATAGCATCCTGTTACGAGGAAAAAATCCATTATCAGTAGCAGAATTTGAATTGAAAGCAAATGAATCCAAAGTGCTACTGCTCGATACTAGAAAAGTAGGAGAGTTTGCAAAAGGCTTCGTTCCTAATAGTATCAACATTGGTTTAGAAGGTAGTTTTGCACAATGGGTAGGAGAAATTATAGCCGATATAAAACAAGAAATCCTATTAATAACAGAACCAGGAAAAGAAGAAGAAAGTATTACTAGACTCTCCCGAATTGGCTATGACAATACCATAGGCTACTTAGACGGCGGATTTGAAGCGTGGAAAAACGCAGGAAAAGAAGTCAAAATATCACATCGAATTACAGCAAAAGAACTGGAAGAAAAATTAAAATCTGAACAATACACCGTTATCGACATTAGAAAAAGAAGTGAATTTAAATCGGAACACCTTGTAGATGCTATAAACATCCCACTAAACGAGATGCAACAAAAGCTATCCGAAATCCCTCAAGACAAAGCTTTCATCATGCATTGTGCCAGCGGATACCGTAGCATGATTGCTTCTTCTATCCTAAAACAAAAAGGGTATGATAATTTTGTTGATGTGAGCGATGGTTTTTCAGGAATCAAAAACACAACATTGTCTATAACCGATTACGTATGCCCAACAACGATGTTGTAAATAAGTTTACTAGTCAAAAATAATGGGTAATTATAATGACCCTTTTAAAGTTATTAAAAAATTATCGTAAGAGATTATTTATCAACTAAAAACAACCTATTCATATTAAAAAAGGCGATACAGAGTTAATAAACAAAAGTCTTTTCTACCATAATCTAAGGATTTTAATAATAAAATAATTAAGGAGCAACTATTCAAGTTGCTCCTTAATTATTTAAAAAATGACTTCATGAATACTAGTACTTTCCAATTACGATCAAATTATAACATCAGAAAACTCAAAGTCATAAAACACTCTTGAATAGGCGCTATAAAAAAAATCATACTGAGTATTATATTATTGTTTCTTTCTTGGTATGTAGCGCATTAAATAATCGCCTTTGGGCTTTCCGTCATCAAAAGAACTAAATTTGATTAAGGTTCGTACTCCATTTCGAGCTTCTTCGTTAGTAAAATTTTCATATTCAATTCTATAAATAGCAGAATACATTTCGGCACGCCCCACACCATGGTAACAGTGAATTAACACTGGATAATTGGCTTTGTTATCCATTATTTTTAAAAATGATTCCACATTTTCTGGTGTAGGAACTTGATCCGAACCGTTATTAAAATAAGTTACTCCCTTTATTTTCGCTATAGCTTCTTTTTCGGCGGTTAGCTCGGCTGGAATTTCAGGATTGTTTACTAAATCGGCTGTACCTGGAAAACGCAAATCGACAATTGATTTTATCTTGTATTTCTTTACGTAACTTTCTATTTCGTCTGGCGGAATTACACCCGATTTATATACTTTTCCATCGGTTATGGTTTCAAAATTATGATTAATATTCATGTCGTATACATATTTCCCAACACCTCCTAATATAATTAGGGTAACTCCAATTATTATTTTCTTTTTAATAGTCATTTTTTATTTGTTTTCTGAAGTTAGTCTTTTATCCATTATTCGTTCCATATAATCTTGGAGAAATGCTTTGGATGCAATTTCTAACGCCTCGATTTCTTTATTCTTAGGTTTAAGTATCAAATTGTTTTCTAACGCTAAATCGTTGGCTAAAAATAGTCCTGATGTATTTTTTCCGTCAAAGGTACAAATATAATTTCCTTGCATCATTTGATATTGATTGCCATTAAAATTAAAAGCAAACGGTTTTATATTTTTATCACCTAGTAAGCTTCTACCCCAACTTCTAAAAGGCTTCTTGTAGCCAATCATGTCTAAAATTGTAGGGTAAATATCTATTTGTTGTGCAAAATCAGTATTAACTCCTTTCAAATTACTATTGGGTTTATAAATCAAAATAGGAACGGCTTGCCTATTGATTACTTGATTATAAAAAGGATATGCCACCTGATTTGCATGATCGGCAGTAATTATAAAAATAGTATTGGCAAACCACGGTTCTTTTTTGGCTGCTTCAAAAAATTTCTTGAAAGCATAATCTGTGTAACCTACCACTTGGTGCATGGGTACAGTACCTTTTGGAAAGGTATTTTTGTATTTTGCTGGTGGTATAAAAGGTTCGTGTGAGGAAACGGTAAATAGGGTTGCAAAAAAAGGCGCTTTCTTTTTGTCTAATTCTTGTTTCATAAATTGCATAAACGGTTCGTCCCAAATACCCCAAGAGCCATCAAATTCAGTATCATTATTAAACTCTGTTCGACCGTAATAATGGTCGTAGCCTAAAATATTTCCGAAACCTAAAAACCCCATGGAACCATTCGCTGCCCCATGAAAAAACGAAGTGTCGTACCCTATGCCTTTTAGTGTTGAAACTAACGATTCTATTTTTTGTTTTGGAAAAGGCGATGACGTAAAAGCATCTTGAAACGATGGGATTCCCGCAATTACCGATGACATTCCGTGAATTGATTTACTTCCGTTTGCAAAAGCATTGGTATAAATCATGCTGCTTTGTGCTAGCGAATCTAAAAAAGGTGTGTAACTTTTATACCCTGGAATTGGATAGTTTTTATTGAAAGCACCTAAATATTCTCTCCCTAAACTCTCCGTAATGATTAGCATAATATTAGGCTTTGTGGCAGGATTGTTATTGTATTGTTTTATAGGCTGTATTGCTTTTTCAATTTGTTCGTCCGATACTAAATTTATCTTTTTGAAACTATTGGTATCAAAAGTTCGTATTAATGCAAATGGTGTGTTGAGAATAATATCGGCATGTTGTGGTTTAGTAGCATATCTATTGGCATCAATCATATTAATAGGTCTAGTGCTTTTCTTAAAATCGCCTCTAATACCGCCAATGGTTAGTGTGGTAACAAATAGAAATCCAACTATTGAAGTGGAAAAATAGTGTGTCAAATTAACAGGATTTGCAACTACTTTTACTTTCAACTTTTGGTATAAATAAATCCATAAAAATAGCATCGTGAAGAACAATACATAAACGTGCCAGTAACTTATAATAAATCTAAAAAACAAGCTACTTTTATTGCTTTCGTTTTTAACAATATCCATAAAAGCAATAGTGGTTCTACTGTACGTAAATCGATAATAAATAAAATCGACGAAATTTGTAGCATACGCAATTCCATTACAAATAAAATAAACCCAAAACAAAAGCAATTGGTACTGTCGAACAACATTAATCCGAAAAGGAAGAATTGAAAGTACTATGAACAATAAATTTACATATAAAATTGCCGTTGTGTCAAATGTTAATCCATAAAAACACAAGGTGAAAAATTCTGTTACTGAATCTACTTTCAGCAAATCTGAATTATAAATAAAAAAGAGCACTCGAGCAAAAAAGTAAAATAAATAAGCTAAAAAAATTCGGTACCCCAGAACTTTATATTCATTAATCCTTATCGATTTATACATATATGAAATTTTATGGCAAAAATAGAAAAAAATAAGCTCGAAATTCAAACGGTAACAAACAAAACATATATTTGTAAATATAAAACAATGACTTTATGGAAGAATGTATTTCGGTATTTGATATGCTAAAAATTGGTGTTGGTCCTTCTAGCTCGCATACCCTTGGTCCTTGGCGTGCTGCCGAACGATTTTTGAAAGAAATTGAGGACGAAAACATCCTGCACAAAACAACTCGAGTTACAGTCGATTTGTACGGTTCACTTTCGCTAACAGGAACTGGCCATGCCACCGATTTAGCACTAATGTTAGGCCTTAGCGGACAAGATCCAGAATACATCCCAGTAGAAAACATCTCTGGAATCATAAAAAATATCGAAAGTAAGAAGGAAATCAATCTAGGAAATCAATTAATCATTCCCTTTTATATCGCACAAGACATTATTTTCAATAAAAATTTTCTTTCTTTTCATGCCAACGGATTAACATTTACCGCATTTACGACTGATGAAAAAGAATACAAATCAACCTTCTACTCTATTGGTGGCGGTTTTGTAGTCAAAGAAGAAAGAAGCGATGCAAAAGAGAAAATCGAAATCAAACATGCCTTTCCATACCCCATCAATTTAGCCGAAGAATTATTGCAATATTGCCTTTCGGAAAACAAAAAAATATCTGAAATCGTTTACGAAAACGAAAAATCAATGCGTTCTGAAGACACCATTCATCATGAATTAATGCGAATTTGGAACACCATGCTCGAATGTATGCACATTGGTTGTCATAGCGAAGGAATTTTACCTGGCGGATTAAATGTAAGAAGGCGTGCGTTTGATATGCATCAGAATTTAATCGGATTAGCCAATTATTCAAGTCCGCAAGAATGGTTAGAATGTATTAGAAAAACGGAAGTCAAATTTCGTCAAATACTAAAATGGGTTTCTTGTTTTGCCCTTGCGGTAAATGAAGTAAATGCCTCGTTAGGACGTGTGGTAACGGCCCCAACCAACGGAAGTGCGGGTGTAATTCCTGCCGTTTTAATGTATTATCTAGTGATAGAAAACCATGAAGCTGGCGAAAAAGAAATCAAACAATTCTTAATGGTGGCTGGAGAAATAGGAAGTATCTTCAAAAAAGGAGCCACCATATCGGCCGCAATGGGTGGTTGCCAAGCAGAAATTGGAGTGTCATCGGCTATGGCTGCGGCGGCACTTTGCGAACTCATGGGCGGCACTCCTGAACAAGTGCTCATGGCTGCCGAAATCGCAATGGAACATCATTTGGGATTAACCTGCGACCCGATTGGTGGTTTGGTGCAAATTCCGTGTATTGAAAGAAATACTATGGGAGCCATAAAAGCGATAAATGCTGCCGAATTAGCGCTAGAAACCGACCCGAAAAATGCTAAAGTTCCTTTAGACAAAGTAGTAAATACTATGTGGCAAACGGCTAAAGACATGAATAACAAATACAAAGAAACTTCCGAAGGCGGATTGGCTATTGCGGTAAACATGGCCGATTGTTAAAATTATCATGCTAAAAAATAATCGTTTTTTGTATCTCATAGTAATGATACTCACCATTATTTTGGGTATTTTTTCTAGAAAAATTGAGGGTGTTCCAACTTTTTTTGGCGATATTCTATATGGTACAATGGTTTATTTTGGAATGTGTTTTCTTTTTCCAAATTGCAATCAAAGGAAAACCATCATTCTAGCTTTATTATTCTGCTATTCCATCGAATTTCTTCAACTTTATAGAGCCCAATGGCTTGTTTCGATTAGAAAAACGACATTAGGGCATTATGCTCTTGGTCAAGGTTTTCTGTGGAGTGATTTAGTGTATTATACCATAGGCATCGTGTTTGCAAGCGCATTTTGTATTTTTTCGTTAAAAAAATTGACACATTAATTTTATATTTTTTTTCAGTATTTACAACTAAACTAATCGATTTTAGTACTTTTACAATCTAAAATCTAATACTCTAAAATATGTCTGTAGCCAAAAAAGATTACAAACGAATTACCACCAAATCATTGATAGAAATGAAAGCCAATGGTGAGAAAATTTCTATGCTTACTGCCTATGATTATACGATGGCAAAAATTGTAGATACTGCAGGAGTTGATGTTATTTTGGTTGGAGATTCTGCCAGTAATGTGATGGCTGGACACGAAACAACTTTGCCTATTACTTTAGACCAAATGATTTATCACGCATCAAGCGTAGTTCGTGCTATTGACAGGGCTTTGGTCGTGGTCGATTTGCCTTTTGGAAGTTATCAATCAGATTCCAAAGAAGCGTTACGTTCGTCTATCAGAATTATGAAGGAAAGTGGCGGACATGCTGTAAAATTAGAAGGCGGAAGCGAAATAAAAGATTCTATCAAAAAAATTCTGAATGCCGGAATTCCAGTCATGGGACATTTGGGACTTACACCTCAATCTATCTATAAATTCGGGACTTATACTGTTCGTGCCAAAGAAGAAGCAGAAGCAGAAAAGTTACTTGAAGATGCTAAATTATTAGAAAAATTAGGTTGTTTTGCCTTGGTTTTAGAAAAAATTCCAGCCCATTTAGCAACAAAAGTAGCTGAAAGCATTTCGATTCCCGTTATAGGAATTGGCGCTGGTGGCGGCGTTGACGGGCAAGTTTTGGTTATTCACGATATGTTAGGAATGAACAACGAATTTAGTCCAAGATTTTTAAGAAGATACCTAGATTTATATGACCAAATGACAAAAGCCATAGGCAATTATGTTGCTGACGTGAAGAGTAAGGATTTTCCAAATGCTGGCGAGCAGTACTAGTTAGCAAATGGCAGAAAAAATAGTTTCAACTAAAAATAACCTTCAAATCCTCCATGAAGACAATCACATTATTGTAGTAAATAAGCGTGTAGGCGATATTGTACAAGGAGACAAAACAGGAGACAAACCATTATCGGAAGTGGTCAAAGAATATATAAAAGAGAAGTATAATAAACCTGGTGAAGTTTTTTTAGGTGTTGTACATAGACTCGACAGACCAACAACCGGAATTGTAGTTTTTGCTAGAACCAGCAAAGCTTTAACTCGACTAAACGAAATGTTCAGCAACCGAGAAACTCAAAAGACATACTGGGCAGTTGTAAAAAAGAAACCAGCAAAAAGTGAGGATAAATTGATTCATTATCTAAAAAGAAATGAAAAAAACAACACTTCAAAAGCACATCTCAAAGAAGTTCCTAAAAGTAAATTGGCTTCATTAGATTATAAAATAATCAAGGAATTAAACAACTATTTCGCTTTAGAAATTAATCTTCATACTGGGCGACATCATCAAATTAGAGCACAACTTTCTGCTATTGGTTCCCCTATAAAAGGAGATTTGAAATATGGTTTCGACAGAAGTAATCCTGACGGTGGCATACATCTTCATGCCAGAAAATTAGTATTCATACATCCTGTTACAAAAGAAAAAATAGAAATTGTTGCGCCAATTCCTGAAGATGTTATTTGGAAATCTATTTAATTCTTACCTTTAGCTAAAAATATTTAGATGAATAATTTACCTTCCATTTCTGAAAGAAAAGAAGCCTTAAAAAAGCTCCTTAAAAATATTATCATTCACGAAGAAGAAATACTTGAAGCATTATATAAAGATTTTAAAAAACCAAAATTTGAAGGGGTTGTTACCGAAACATCTTATATCATTTCGGAATTACGAAATACCATCAATAAAATAGAGTCTTGGAGCAAGCCTAAATGGGTTTTTCCATCACTTCTAAATTTTCCTTCATCGGATTATATCTATAGTGAGCCTTACGGAAAAGTGCTTATTATTTCCCCATGGAATTATCCGTTTCAATTGGCAATAAGTCCGCTTATTGCAGCGGTTGCAGCGGGAAATAAAGTAACCCTTAAACCATCGGAACTCACACCTTATACCTCAGCCATAATTTCAAAAATAATTAGAGAATCGTTTGAAGTAAAACATGTGGTGGCAGTAACAGGCGATCATACCATTGCTCAAGATTTACTAAAAAAACGTTGGGATTATATTTTCTTTACTGGAAGTGTTCCTGTTGGAAAAATTGTAGCCAAAGCTGCGGCCGAAAACCTAACACCTGTAACGTTAGAATTAGGCGGGAAAAATCCATGTATTGTAGATGAAACTGCTAATCTTCCACTTGCTGCAAAACGCATCATTTGGGGTAAAATTCTAAATGCTGGACAAACCTGTATTGCACCCGATTATATATTGGTTCATCATAAAATGAAATCCAAACTTGTAGAATACTTAATTGAAGAAATAAAAAATGCGCTGGGTGAAAACCCACAAGAATCTGAAGATTTTGCCCGAATTATCAACCTCAAAAATTGGGAAAGACAATTAAGTTTAATCGAAAATCAGCCTATTCTTTTTGGTGGAGAATCTAACAGAAGTGATTTTTACCTCGCTCCTACACTACTCGACGAACCTAGTTTAGATAGTCCAGTGATGAAAGATGAAATTTTTGGACCTATTTTACCTATACTTTCTTATGAATCTAAATCAGATATAGAAAAAATTATTTTGAAGTACGAAAAACCATTATCCTTATTTATTTTTTCAGAAAACAAATCATTTATTAAACAAGTTCTGACTAAATATTCTTTTGGAGGCGGTTGTGTAAATGATACTATCATTCATTTCTCCAATAGTCGTTTGCCTTTTGGTGGCGTTGGTCATAGCGGAATCGGAGCTTATCACGGAAAACTGAGTTTTGATACTTTTTCACATAAAAAAGCTATTGTTAGAAAAGGAAATTGGCTCGATTTACCACTAAGATATGCCCCGTACAAAAACAAGTTAAAACTAATAAAAAGACTTTTAGGATGGTTATAAATGAAGAAAAAACGGTAAGTGAAGCTATCGAATATAGAAGATCTGTTAGAGTTTTTAAGAACGAAGCAATCGACGAGCAGAAAGTTAAAAATTGTATTCAACTAGGATCATTAGCAGCAACGAGTAGTAATATGCAACTTTGGGAATTTTACCATATTACTTCTCCGGAAATATTACAAAAACTTAGTGTCGCCTGTTTAAATCAAAATGCAGCAAAAACAGCACAACAGATTGTTGTAATTGTGGCTAGAAAAGATTTATGGAAAAAAAGAGTTCAATCAAATATTGAATTTCTAAAATCCCAATATGGTAATAAACCAGAATCTGAATATTCAAAAAGAGAAAAATTTGTGCTTAATTATTATAAAAAAATTGTTCCTACAATATATCTTGACTTCTTAGGAATTTTAGGTGCCATAAAATTTATGTTATTTCAAATTATTGGACTATTTAAACCCATTTATAGACAAACGCGACAAAGTGATATGAGAATTGTTGCTCACAAAAGTGCTGGATTAGCGGCTCAAAATTTTATGATTAGTATGGCTGCAATAAATTATGACACCTGTCCTATGGAAGGTTTTGACTCATTACGAGTGAAAAAAATATTGCAATTACCTTCATCATCAGAAATAAATATGATTATTGGTTGTGGCATTCGAGATGAAAACGGAGTATATGGTGAACGTTTCAGAATCCCATTTAACGAAATTTATTATAAAATATAAATTAAAAAATATGTCAAACGAAAAACCGCAATTTGAAGAGACAAATAATCCTAAAAAAAATTTAGATCTAGGAGAAGTTATTAATAATGCTTTTGAAATTTACAAAAAAACAGCCCTGATCGGTGGTTTAGCTTTTATAGTATTGATGAGTGCCATAATGATGTTTACCAGTATTGGGATTAGCTATTTTATTGGTATTGAGAAGTTTCCTGAAATGATGAAAAATTTCAATCCCGATACTTTATCGCTAAACGAAATGGCGCTTTACTACACTATAGTTATCGCCTTTACTGTATTGATTGCGCCGTTTGTAGCAGGAATGCTAAAAATAGCTCATGATGCCGATAGTAACGAAGAGGTTTCTATTGCATCTATGTATAGTTATGTAAATAGCCCTCAATTTCTAGATATTTTATTGGTTACAGCAATTGTTTCGTTTTTTTCTATTGGAATAAATTTATTTTTCAAATACACCTTACCCAATACTACAGGCGAAATTTTAGGTTTTGTAACTTCCTACAGCGTCTCGATACTTACCTTTATAGCAATCCCATTAGTGCTTTTCAAGAAGTTAAACTTCATTCAGGCTATCCAGTCTAGTTGTACAAGTGTAGCAAAGCATTTTTTTAGCGTTTTACTGCTCATGATCGTAGCAGGTCTCTTTGCTGCCATTGGTATTTTTGCCTTCTGTATTGGATTCTTTTTTACAATACCGTTTGCTTATGCTGTTCAGTATAGCATCTACAAAAGATTATCCTAATCAAAAAAAGTCCCGTTTCTACTGAGAAGAAACGGGACTTTTTTAAAAACTAGTTTGTTTTTTTATCGTAATGTAAAATTAGTCTTAGAGATTAATTCTGCTTTATCAAAAATATTAACAAAATAAGAACCTTTTTCTAGATTGGTTACAGGCAAATCTTTTTCAACTTTTACGGTTTTATTTTCGTATTTCACTAACGTTTCAAAACTGTAAGTTAGCGATTTTTCGCCAAATACTTTGGTTTTTAATTCTCCTTGCACATTATTTTTTGCATCAATAATCTGAATATAATAAGTTTTATCCTCTGATTTTGCAATTTGATTTTCGGCAATCATAAAACTAATTTTTAGAACATCGGCTTTACTCGCTTTATCTGTAGAAATTTGTTTACCCGAACTTTTTTGTCTCACAGCCGACACCACTAAATTTAATACTGAAAGTCTAGATCCTTTTTCAATGGTGCTTGCCATTTTAGAGTTTTGTGCCGTAAGCGTGTCGCTTAGCTTCTTAACTTCTCCTAAAACAGTAGCAGTACTATC
>CAXYWC010000057.1:0-17023 GCA_964292845.1 uncultured Flavobacterium sp.
ATGAAACCGATCCAACCCCAGGCAATAATACCTCTACCAGTACCCCAGTACCAGTTAATGTTATAATTGCGAATAATGATACACCAGTAACAGCAACAGCAACAGTTCCTTCTAGTATATTTGGAGTGACAATAGTTGGGAATGTAACAATGAATGATACATTAAATGGAGTGGTGGTAACAGCAACCAATACTAATGTAACGCCAAATGCAGTAGGAGTATTAAGTATAAATGCAACAGGAGATGTATCATTGCAACCAAATACACCATCTGGAACTTATACAATTCCTTATACTATATGTGAGGCTAATACAGTAACGGGATTAAATCTTGTTCCAGCTAATTGTGATTCAGCAATAGCTACAGTAGTAGTATTGAATCCAATAGTTGCTGTAGCGGATATTTATCCAAACCAAAGTTCAGGAGTAACTCCAACAATTGTTGGAAATGTTACAATTAATGATACATTAAATGGAGTAATAGTAACCGCAAGTAATAGTGATGTTACGCCAGTAATTGCAGGGCCATTAAGTATAGATGCGAATGGCGTGCTAACTTTGGCAGCCAATACACCATCTGGCAGTTATCCAATCACCTATACAATTTGTGAGATTAATCCAACAACAGGATTAGCGGTAGCCCCACCAAATTGTTCATCAATTACTAATACAATAGTAGTTTCTAATCCAATAGTTGCTATAATTGATACTTATCCAACACAAGTGCCAAGTACAACAGTAGCAACAACGGTAGGAAATGTTACAGCAAATGATACATTGAATGGAGTAATAGTAACCGCAAGTAATAGTGATGTTACACCAGTAATTGCAGGACCATTAAGTATAGATGCTAATGGTGTACTAACTCTAGCAGCCAATACACCATCGGGTAGTTATCCAATTACGTATACAATATGTGAAGTAAATCCAGTAACAGGATTAGCAGTAGTGCCAGCAAATTGTTCATCAATCACTGATACAGTAGTTGTATTAAGTCCAATAGTTGCAGTTATAGATGCTTATCCAACACAAGTACCAAGTACAACAGTAGCAACAACGGTAGGAAATGTTACGGCAAATGATACATTGAATGGAGTAATAGTAACTGCAAGTAATAGTGATGTTACACCAGTAATTGCAGGACCATTAAGTATAGATGCTAATGGTGTACTAACTCTAGCAGCCAATACACCATCGGGTAGTTATCCAATTACGTATACAATATGTGAAGTAAATCCAGTAACAGGATTAGCAGTAGTGCCAGCAAATTGTTCATCAATCACTGATACAGTAGTTGTATTAACTCCAATAGTTGCCAATGATGACATCCCAGTAACCGCTACAGCGACAGTAGTAGCGAGTACAACGGTTGCGACGGTAGTTGGTAATGTAACAACAAATGATACGTTGAACGGAGTTTTGGTAACAGCAACCAATACTAATGTAACGCCAAATACGGTAGGACCATTAAGTATAAATGCTTTAGGAGATGTAACCTTACAACCTAACACACCGTCAGGAACTTATACAATTCCTTATACTATATGTGAAGCAAACCCAGTAACAGGATTAAGTGTAGTTCCAGCTAATTGTGATTCAGCAATAGCTACAGTAGTAGTATTGAATCCAATAGTTGCTGTAGCGGATATTTATCCAAACCAAAGTTCAGGAGTAACTCCAACAATTGTTGGAAATGTTACAATTAATGATACATTAAATGGAGTAATAGTAACCGCAAGTAATAGTGATGTTACGCCAGTAATTGCAGGACCATTAAGTATAGATGCAAATGGCGTGCTAACTTTGGCAGCCAATACACCATCTGGCAGTTATCCAGTCACCTATACAATTTGTGAGATTAATCCAACAACAGGATTAGCGGTAGCCCCGCCAAATTGTTCATCAATTACTAATACAATAGTAGTTTTTAACCCAATAGTTGCAGATGATGAAGCGCCAGTAACTGTTGCTACAACAGGTGCAACAGTTCCAGTTTCGGCAGGAAATGTAACCGTAGGCGATACTTTGAATGGTGTTCAAGTTACATCATCAAATACTAATGTAACACCAATAATAGCAACTGTAGCTTCTCCAATAGGATTAGATGCTAATGGAAATATGACAGTTTTACCTAATACACCTTCTGGAACGTATGTCGTTACCTATACAATTTGTGAAGCAGATCCTGTAACAGGTCTAAGTATAGTGCCAGCAAATTGTGATATAGCTCAGGCTTCAGTTGTCGTATTGAATCCAATAGATGCCATTGTCGATGTATTTACATCTCAGACAGGTATTGGTGGAACTGTAGGTAATGTTACAACAAATGATACTTTAAACGGAGTTTTAGTAACAGCAAGTAATACCGATGTTACGCCAGTAATTGCAGGACCATTAAGTATAGATGCTAATGGCGTGCTAACTTTGGCAGCCAATACACCATCGGGTAGTTATCCAATTACCTATACAATATGTGAAGTAAATCCAGTAACAGGATTAGCAGTTGTACCAGCAAATTGTGATACAGTAACTGATATTATAGTTGTTGCTAATGTTATTGATGCTATTAACGATGCTACAATAACTGTAGAAACAGGAAGCGGACCAGGTTTGACAGTTGTTCCGGCAAATGTAACAGCAAACGACACTTTATTTGGACTACCAGTAACATCAGCAAATACTAATGTAGTGCCTTCTACAACAGGACCATTAAGCATTGATGCAGACGGAGTACTGATGCTAGCACCAGATACACCATCGGGTACTTATTCAATTATATATACAATTTGTGAAGCAAATCCTGTAACAGGGGCAACATTAGTACCAGCAAATTGCGATTCAGCAATGATAACAGTAATAGTTGCCAATATAATCGATGCTATAATTGATGTTCCAGTGACAGTGCAAACAGGATTTGGACCAACTCCTACAGTTGTTCTTCCAGTAAATGCAACAGGAAATGTAACACTAAATGATCTTTTGCATGGTTCTCCAGTAACCACAACAAATACAAATGTAATACCAGTAACAGCAGGTCCTTTACATATTGATTCTGAAGGAGTAATTACTTTAGATCCAAACACACCATCAGGAACCTATGTTATTACATATCAAATATGTGAAGCAAATCCAGCAACAGGATTAACATTAACACCACAAAATTGTGACACGACAACAGCAACTGTTGTTGTAGCCAACGTAATTAATGCAGTAATTGATGGTCCAGTAACGGTTCAGTCAGGAGTTGGTACAACTGTAATTACACCAGTTAATGGAACAGGTAATGTAACTACAAATGATACCCTAAATGGTATTCCAGTAACAACAGCAAATACTAATGTAACGCCAATTACAACAGGTCCATTAAGTGTAAATTCAAATGGAGTAATTACTTTAGCTGGAAATACACCTTCAGGAACTTACGTTATCACTTACACTATTTGTGAAGCAGACCCAGTAACAGGTTTGGATGTAATACCTTCAAATTGCTCTACAGTAACTGTAACAGTAATTGTAGCCAATGTAATAGATGCGGTAGATGACCCAGCAGTAACTGTTGCAACATCGGGATCAACAACCCCAGTAGCGGTAGGCAATGTAACTGTGAATGATACTTTGAATGGAGTTCAAGTTACATCATCAAATACTAATGTAACACCAATAATAGCAACTGTAGCTTCTCCAATAGGATTAGATGCTAATGGAAACATGACAGTTTTACCTAATACACCTTCTGGAACGTATCAAATAACGTATCAAATATGCGAAGCAGATCCTATTACAGGTTTGAATCTTGTTCCAGCAAATTGTGACACAGCAATTGCCACAGTTGTAGTCTTAAATCCTATTGTAGCCGATGATGATCAAGCTACAACTATATCTGGATCAACAGGAGCTACGGGTGTAATTAACATATTTGATAATGATACTTTAAATGGTAATCCTACTGGATTAAGCGAAGTGACATTATCAGTTATAACTCCAGATCCTTCAGGACATATAGTGTTAAATGCAGATGGAACCGTTGATGTACTTCCAAATACACCAGCAGGAACATACACAATTACTTACGAAATATGTGAAATAGGAGCCGTTCCAGCAAATTGCGATACAGCCACAGTAACAGTAACTGTGAATCCTATTGATGATTTAGATGTTTATAATCACTTAACACCGAATGATGATGGTGATAACGAATTTTTCTTTATTGATGGTATAGATAGGTATCCTAATAACACTGTCGAAATATATAACAGATGGGGTGTTTTAGTATATGAAGTTTCAGGCTACAATAACAAAGACAAAGCATTCAAGGGTATTTCTGATGGACGTGTAACTGTAAATAGACTTGAAAATTTACCAGAAGGTACTTATTATTATATATTAAGATATAATAAACCAACAGGAGAAAGTAAAGAAAAATCAGGATATTTGTACATTAATAGATAAATATAATTTCCCCAAATTGTATGATTTGGGGGTAATTTAAAAATAAAAAAACATGAAATTAAAAATTTTAATATTCGGATTTTTTCTAATAAATAGTGTTGGAAATGCACAGCAGGAAGCACAATATACGCAGTATATGTATAATACGGCAAATATAAATCCCGCTTATGCTGGTTCTAGAGGCGTCATGAGCGCTTTGTTAATGCACAGAAATCAATGGGTGGGGTTAGATGGAGCGCCTGTAACCAATACACTAACATTACATACTCCAGTAAGCGATAGGTTAGGATTAGGTTTTTCAATCGTAAATGATAAATTAGGACCTTCTGACGAGAATACATTTTCATTAGATTTAAGTTATAATATTCCTACTTCTGAAAATTTTAAACTCGCTTTCGGTATAAAAGGAACGGCAAACGTATTTAATGTTGATTTTAATAAACTGAAAAGTTTTAATCAAAACGATGCCTTAATTGCGAACAGGACAAATATTGATAGCAGATTTTTTCCAAACGTTGGAGCAGGTATTTTTTGGTATTCCGATAAAACATATTTAGGTGTTTCAATACCTTATATGCTTGAAAAAAAGTATTACGATAACGATGTGCAATATGTAGCGGGAGAAAGAATGCACATTCACGCAATGGCGGGATATGTATTTGATTTAAGTTCGGAGGTAAAATTTAAACCTTCCGTTTTGGCAAAAGTAGTAAAAGGAGCACCACTTCAAATGGACTTATCAGCCAACTTTTTATTCTTTAATAAACTAACACTTGGAGCAGCATATCGATGGGATGCCGCCATGAGTGCTATGGCAGGTTTTCAACTTTCTGATTCTTGGTTAATAGGATACGCATACGATAAAGACACGACTAGATTAGGTAACTTTAATTCAGGTTCGCACGAGATATTCTTACGTTACGAATTATTTAAGTCATATAACAAAATAGTATCACCACGTTTCTTCTAAAACAAAACAACGATGAAAAATATATTAAAAACTATTCCATTCTTTTTATTAGTTTGTTTTAGTACCAATGCTCAAACAATCAAAAAGGCAAACAAACAGTATGATAATTTAGCCTATATAGATGCAATAAAAACCTATGAACGATTAGCAGACAAAGGACTTAGATCAATAGATTTGTTTCAAAAATTAGGAAATTCGTATTATTTTAATGCAAATCTTAAAGAAGCAAACAAATGGTATTCAGAATTGTTTGGGTTAACAATGAATGTAGCTCCAGAATACTATTATAGATATGCACAAACACTAAAAGCCACTGGCGATTATGCTACGGCAGATAAATATTTACATTTATTTACTAAAGAATCTGAAAAAGATACCAGAGGAATTTTATTCAAGAATAAGAAAGATTACAAAAACGTAATTGATAAAAATTCTGGCAGATACGAAGTAAAACTTACCGATATCAATACAGTTGAATCTGATTATGGAGCGGCTTTACATGAAAATCAATTCGTTTTTTCAAGCGCAAGAGAAGTAGCAAAAATATCTAAAGTAAGTACCGAATGGACTGAAAAACGTTTTTTAAATCTTTATACCGCAACTCGTGCAGCAGATGGAACCTTAAGTAATCCTGAAAAATTCTCGAATGCAATAAACTCAAAATTTCATGAAGATTCTCCTATTTTTACCAAAGACGCTAAAACGGTTTATTTTACAAGAAATAACTTTATAAAAGGGAAAACAGGCAAAGATCAAGATGATGTAGTTTTACTTAAATTATATCGTGCTAGTTTAGATGATAAAGGAAATTGGTCAAATGTAGTAGAACTACCTTTTAATAGTGACACTTTTAGTGTAGCGCATCCTGCATTGAGTCCTGACGAAAAAACACTATATTTTGCTTCCAATATGCCAGGAACAAAAGGACAATCGGATATTTTTAAAGTAGAAATAACGGGAGACAACACCTATTCTACACCAGTGAGCGTGTCGGGTAATTTGAACACAGAGGGTAGAGAAACATTCCCTTTTGTAACGGCAAATAATGAATTGTATTTTGCTTCAGACGGACATCCAGGACTTGGAGGGTTAGATATTTTTGTTTCAAAATTAAATGACAAAGGCGAGTTTGCAAAGCCTATAAATGTAGGTGCGCCAGCAAATAGCTCTATGGATGATTTTGCATTTTTCTTTGAAGCTTCATCAAAAACAGGCTATCTTTCTTCCAATAGAAGTGGAGGAGTAGGTTCTGACGATATATATTGGTTCAAAGAAATAAAACCTATTGTAGAAGAGTGTACACAGGAACTTTCTGGAGTAGTTACTAACGCTGAAACTGGAGAAATACTCTTTAATGCAAAAGTTACGTTGTATGATGAAACTTTCAAAGAATTAGAAACAATGCAATCTGATGCACAAGGAAATTATAAATTTTTAGTAGAATGTGATAAAAAATATTTCGTAAAAGGCGAAAAAGAAGCCTATGAAACCAAAGAAATTCCAGTCGTAATTCCAAATGTTTCAGGAAAAACCACACAGCCAATAGCTACAAGCAAAATTGTTAAAGAAATTAAAGTTGGTACCGATTTAGCAAAAACACTGGATATTAAAATGATTTATTTCGATTTGGATAAATCATATATACGAGCAGATGCCAGTGTTGAATTAGAAAAAATTCTAGATGCAATGCAACAATATCCAGCAATGAGAGTAGATGTGCGTTCACATACCGATTGTCGTCAAACCGCTGCCTATAATATGGCACTATCGGATAAGAGAGTGAAAGCAACAATTGCTTGGTTAATTAGCAAAGGAATAAATCCGGTAAGATTAACAGGAAGAGGATATGGCGAGTACCAATTAGTAAATGATTGTGGTTGCGAACCTACAAACCAATCTACTTGTACAGAAGAGCAGCACCAAGCCAATAGAAGAAGTGAGTTTATTATTACCGCTATGTAGCATAATTTAGATTACGGTTTATAAGTATATAAAATCGCAAAGTGTTGTAGAAATACAAAACTTTGCGATTTTTGTCTTTTAGTCACTATAAATTTTTGTTAATACATCTTGATATAGTTGTATAATGCAATCGAATTGTTATTTTTGTTGGCTATTATAAAAAAACAGAAAAGTCTTAAAAATAAATAAATACAGGGAATGAGAATTAATAAAATAATTTTAGGTTTTGCACTAGCTGTTAGTTCTTTGGCTTTCGCCCAAAGTGAGAAAAAAGAGATACTATTTACAATAGATGACAAACCTTATTATACCGACGAGTTTTCGAGAGTTTATAATAAAAATATTGATTTGGTAAAAGATGAATCCCAAAAAGATTTAAACCAATACATGGAATTGTTTGTAGGTTACAAGCTTAAAATAAATAAAGCCAATAAATTAGGATTGCAAAACAATACAAAATATATTAATGAGCTAAAATCCTACAGAACGCAATTATCAAAAAACTACACTTCCGATACTAAAGTGACCAAAGCACTTATAGAAGAAGGGTACACACGTTCGCTAAAAGAAATTAGAGCCTCTCATATTTTAATTATGGTAGATGAAAATGCCTTGCCAGCCGATACCCTAAAAGCCTATAATCAAGCACTAGACATTAGAAAAAAAGCCATAGCAGGAGAAAAATTTGAAGATTTAGCCGTTCAGTTTTCTCAAGATCCATCGGCAAAAGAAAACAAAGGAGATTTAGGTTATTTTTCAGCATTTAGAATGGTTTACGCTTTTGAATCAGCAGCGTATGCTACTAAAAAAGGTGATATTTCAATGCCAGTCCGAACTAAATTTGGCTATCATTTAGTAAAAGTAGTCGATTCTCGTGACAATAGAGGCGAAGTAACCGTGGCGCATATTATGATTCTAAAACCAGCCACCACAACCGATTTGCCTGCTGATGCACAAAAAACAAAAGCAACTATTCAAGATATTTATACCAAACTTAAACAAGGAGAAAATTTTGAAAGCCTAGCAAAACAATTTTCAGAAGATAAAAATTCAGCGCCAAGAGGAGGTGCTTTGCCTCGTTTTGCCTCAGGCCAATTAAGTTCAGAGGAATTTGAAAATATTGCTTTCGGACTTACAACACCAAACGCTTATTCTGAACCATTTGAAAGCCAATTTGGCTGGCACATTGTAAAACTAATCGAAAAGCATCCCGTAAAAAAACTCGACGAGATGGAACGCGAACTAGATGCTAAAATTAGAAAAGACGACCGATCTCGATTAATTACAAATTCGTTAACTGCAAAATTGCACAAAAAATACACCATAGTTCGTGACGAAAAACTATACACAAAATTAAAAGCATTAGTTACCGACAAATTTTATACTAGCAATTGGACACTTCCAGAAGATTTGAAAGCGTACGAGGGGACACTATTCAAAATTGAAAACTACGAAGTAAAAGGAACCACTTTTCTTTCCAACTTAGAATCCCAACAAAAATCGGAATTAAAAATAAAACCTATTGGCAAACTAGTCGATTTTGTTTACCAAAATTTTGTTGATACACAAATGACAAATTATTACAACGACAATCTAGAAAAAGAATACCCAGAATTCGCCAATGTAGTGGAAGAATACCGTGACGGATTATTGCTTTTCGACTTGATGGAAAAAGAAATTTGGGAAAAAGCGAAACAAGACACCGTTGGACTAAAAAAGTACCACGACGCAAACAAATTGAAATACCAATGGAAAAATAGAGCGGAAGTTTTAATTGCTTCCTCTACAAAAGAAAGCGTAGCAAAAGAAGCTAAAAAATTACTTAAAAATGAGAAAACGCCCGATTTTATTAAAGAAAATCTAAACACAAAAGACGTTGTTAACGTTATGATTAAAAAGGAAATGTACGAGGAAGGTTCAGACAATTTCCCTAAAAACGTAAAATTTAAAACAGGAATTTCAGAAGTGTACAAAGACGGAGAGTTTTATTTTGTAAACAAAGTGATAAAAACGCTACCTGCAGGAACAAAAACATTAGACGAAACACGTGGAAAAGTCATAAACGATTACCAACAATTTTTAGAAGACAATTGGGTAAGCGATCTGAAAAAAGAATTTAAAGTAACTATCAATAAAGACGTTTTTGAAAAGTTGAAAACTTCGATGAAAAAATAATTAATGCCAATAAATAATTTTAAAATGAACATAGTAAGTAGTAAGTTAAGTTTAATAATCACACTTTTAGCTATTTCGTTAGGAGTTTCAGCTCAAGAAAAAAAACAAAAAGTAGATGGCGTTATAGCCGTTGTGGGAGAATATGTTATTTTAGATTCAGATATTGATAAAACAACGTTAGAGCTAAAAAGCCAAGGAATAGATACCAAAGAAATTTCTCGCTGCCAATTGTTAGGAAAACTCTTAGAAGACAAATTGTATGCGCATCAAGCCGTACAAGACAGTATTGTTATTGCTGATAAAGAAGTAAATAGCAAACTCGATGAACAAGTAGCTTATATGGTAGAACAGTTAGGTTCTATGGAGAAAGTAATACAATACTTTAAAAAATCTACCGAACAAGATTTTAGATCCGAATTGTTTGAAATTATCAAAGTAAACAAACTTACTTCCGAAATGCAAAAGAAAGTGGTAGACGAAGTAATTATAACCCCAGAAGAAGTGCGTAACTTTTTCAAAGCAATTCCTAAAGCCGATTTGCCTGTTTTTGGTGCCGAAATGGAAGTAGCACAAATTGTTGTAAAACCTGTCGTTTCTCAAGAAGCAAAACAAAAAGTTATCGACCAGCTAAAAGCCATCAAAAAAGAAGTGCAAGAAGGAGCCAGTTTTTTCGGTAAAGCCGTATTGTACTCTGAAGACAAAGGGTCTAGCTCAAACGGAGGTTTTTACAAAATGGACAGAAAAACCCAATTTGTAAAAGAATTTAAAGACGTAGCCTTTAGTTTAAAAGAGGGAGAAATTTCAGATCCATTTCCATCAGATTTTGGGTATCATATCATTTATCTCGAAAAAATTAGAGGACAAGAAGTGGATTTGCGCCATATTGTAATTTCACCAAAAGTAACGGAAGAAGCGCTAAAAGTTGCCAAAGAAAAAATAGAGTTAATTCAGAAGAGAATTACCGACAAAGAAATTACTTTTGCCGAAGCAGCTCGTACCATGTCTGAAGAAAAAGAAACTCGTAATGATGGGGGACTGTTAACCAATCCAAAAACACAAGACACTCGATTCGAGTTAACTAAAATGGATCCTACTTTATACAGTCAAGTGGCTAACCTTAAAGATAACGAGATTTCTAGACCCATAATTGATGAAGATCGTACAGGAGGAAAATTTTATAAAATAGTAACCGTAACAAATCGTTATGAAGAGCATACGGCCGATTATTCTAAAGATTATACTCGTTTAAAAGAATTAGCCTTAAAAGAAAAACAAATCAAAGCTATTGCAAAATGGTCTGAAGAAAAAATTAAAGAAACCTATGTAAAAGTAAATGGCGAATACCGTGATTGTACGTTTACCAATAATTGGTTGAAAAAATAATTTTTATTAATTCGAAGAAAAGAGTTAGTTTTATGGATTCATAGAACTAACTCTTTTTAATTACGTTTAATTGTCACACCGAGCGAGTCGAAGTGTAAAATCTAAAATCTAAAATTGTATGTCTGATGTTGCTGCCATTCAAAATCTAGTTCAAAAACAAAAAGAACTCAAACAAGAAATTGCTAAAATCATTATAGGTCAAGATGAGGTGGTAAACCAAATTATTTTGAGTATTTTTTCTGGCGGGCACGCCTTATTAGTAGGAGTTCCCGGATTAGCAAAAACATTAATGGTGAATACGATTGCACAAGCCTTAGGGCTGGATTTTAAGCGAATTCAGTTTACCCCCGACTTGATGCCATCGGACATTTTAGGGAGTGAAATTCTGGACGAAAATAGGAATTTTAAATTTTTAAAAGGGCCTATATTTTCGAATATAATTCTTGCCGACGAGATAAATCGAACACCGCCTAAAACCCAAGCAGCTTTGTTGGAAGCCATGCAAGAAAAATCGGTGACTATTGCAGGTGAGCAGCACAAACTCGATTTGCCATTTTTTGTATTGGCCACCCAAAACCCAATTGAACAAGAAGGAACCTATCCGTTGCCAGAAGCACAACTAGACCGATTTATGTTTGCCATAAAACTCGATTACCCTTCCTTTGCAGAAGAAGTACAAGTAGTAAAAAGTACTACTGCCGATTTTTCGGTAAAAGTAAATCCGCTATTTACCGCACAAGAAATTATCGATTTTCAACACTTAATACGTCGCATTCCGGTAGCCGATAATGTGATAGAATATGCGGTAACGTTAGTTTCTAAAACCAGACCAGACAATCCGTTGTCTAACGAGTTTATTAAAAACTATTTAGACTGGGGAGCTGGGCCAAGAGCTTCGCAAAACCTAATATTAGCGGCAAAAACCAATGCTGCATTAAACGGAAAATTTTCTCCCGATATTGAAGATGTACAAGCTGTAGCAATAGGGATTTTGCGCCACAGAATTATTAAAAATTACAAGGCTGATGCCGAAGGAATTACTGAAGAAATGATTATCACAAAGTTATTCTAGAAGTATAGCTTACTCTTAAAAAGCAATAGCCAATCGACTCTTACTTTGAGTTGATTGGCTATTGGAATATAAAGAATTCTATTGAGCAAGAACAAACCTTTCGATACCCACCTTATCTAATTTTTCATCATACGTTTCAATAATTAAATTATTATTGGTGTCAAAATAGCCAATGGCAATTTTGTTTTTTTGTCGATAAATGTAGCTATTAGTTGATGTTTTTCTCAATAAAGCTGGTTTAGAATTGCCTAGCGTCATCAGATAGCCCGAAGCATCGAGGGCAAGTTTGTATTTGTTTCCATTTGATTCATAATAAGCGCTTCTGTCAATATCTACTGTTCTAGTGCTGCCATCAGGATTGGTTACTTTAGTACTGGTGGTAATCAAAACAGGCGAATCAATGGTTGGGATATTGATACTGTTTGATTTTTCTTCTCCCAACTCCACTTTTTGAACTTCTTTTTGAACTTCTTTTTTGACCGTTTTATGATCTCCTTTAGAATCTTTTACTGTCGACGTGGTTGTTTTTGTCTCTGTTTGTGTGTTTGTGTTTTGCGCTTGTATTGTTACTGAAAGTAAAAGCGTCAATAGCGGTAAAAATACTGTTTTCATATTTTGTTTTTTTTAGATTATTACCTTACAAATTTACAGGTAACAATTAGTAGAATTATTTTTATAAGTTTCATAATTCACAGATAAATAGTACTTTCGTTATTATAATGGTAATTTTATGGCATGATTTTGAATTCTAAATTACTTCTTTTTGTTTTACTACTTTGTAGTTTTCAGTTTTTGTTTGCACAAGAAAATGGCAAGAAAAAAGATTCTTTAGCGCTTTATCGGGATATTGAAAAATATGCTAAAAAACGAAAAACAACTCAATTTGTTTATAAACTGTTATTTGAGCCTATTGCTCCTCAAAAAGTTCGAAAAAGTAGTTTTCAGAAAATAAAAAAGCCGAACTATACCCAATACGAAGGCAAAATAATTCGGCACATACATATTACTACACTAGATCCTTTTGGATATTCCGATGTTGATTCTACCCGTGTTCCAAAGAATTTTATGCATCGAGCAGGAAATTCATTGCACCTTAAAACTAAAAATATAGCCATTAAAAATGTACTTGTAATTAAAAGTAAGGAGCCTTTAGATTCGTTATTAATCAAGGAATCCGAACGACTAATTCGTAGTCAACGTTATGTAAGAGGTGTTACTTCTCATATTGAATTGGTTTCACAAGATTCTGTGGATGTTTTTATTCGAGTTTTAGATTCCTGGAGTGCTGTACCTGATTTTAATTCATCAACATCAACCTCTAAATTTCAACTCACCGAAAAAAACTTTCTAGGCTTAGGTCACGAATTTTTAAATTCGTATACAAGCAGTCTGACGAGTCAGAAATATGCCTACAGTAGCTCGTATTATATGCCAACAATTCGAAACACTTTTATAACCGCAAGGGTAAGTTATACTATTGATTTAGAAGAAAATTACGCCAAATTAGCAAGCATAGAACGTCCGTTTTACTCGCCTTATGCCCGATGGGGAGCGGGAATAATGATAGGACAAAATTTGAATAAAACACCTTCCTTAAATGCCAATCAAGTACTAGAAATTCAAGATGTAAAATATAATTTTCAAGATTATTGGGCAGGGCATTCGTATCAAATTTTTAAAGGAAATTCAGAATACAATCGTGGAACTAATTTTATTTCAAGCGCACGATACTTTAATAAAACATATGTAGAAAAAGCATTTAGCAATCAAGATAGTTTAGCTATATATGCGGAAGAAAAATTGTACTTACTTAGTTTTGGTATTTCGTCTAGAAAATTTACGCAGGATAAATACATTTTTAATTTTAATACTATTGAAGATATTGCTTCTGGATTTGTGTATAATATTACGACAGGTTATCAGAAAAAATACAACGACTATCAATTTTATATTGGTGGTAGAATTGCAATTGGCAGTCATTTTGAATTAGGCTATTTGAGTGGCAATTTAGAATACGGTACTTTTGTAAACGACGGAAAAACGAACCAAAGTACCAGCAGTTTGAAACTTATTTATTTTACAAATTTGCAAGAAATAGGACGTTGGAAATTTCGTGGATTTATAAAACCACAAGTTATACTAGGAATTAATAGATTAAATTCTAATCAGGATAGGCTTACGCTAAACGGTTCCTCAGGCATTAGCGGTTTTAGTAGCGCTACATTATTTGGGACTAAGAAGCTAGTAGCCACCATTCAAATACAAGGGTATTCTCCTTGGGATATTATAGGATTTAGATTGAATCCATATCTAAATGTGTCTGCAGGAATGTTAGCGAATAAAGATGCTGGATTTCAGCGCAGTGCGTTGTATTCTCAAATTGGGTTGGGTATTATTGTGAGTAATGATTTTTTAGTTTTCAATTCGTTTCAGTTTTCGGTGTCTTACTTTCCTCGTATTCCAGAGGGCAATTCGATTTTCAAAACGAATTCGATTTCCACTTCCGATTTTGGATTGCAGAATTTTGAAATTTCTAAACCCATTTTGGTCGATTATCAATAATCAATATCAGCCATAAAAAAAACCGAAACTTTCGAATCGGTTTTTACATTATTGAAAAAAATCACGTCAATTTATATCACTAGATTTTCTTTGATTTCTTTCCAATAAATTTTTTTAGTGCAAATTTTAAAACATTCCCCAAAACTTGCTTTATGGAATTTCCTGAATTTTCGGCAGGTAATTTTGTAGTTAAATAGTTTGTTCCTAAACGAATGGCTCCTTTTATTAAATTTGATTTCAAATCAGGAGAAGCTATTGCATCTTGAATGGAACTTTTTATTATATTGATAGGTTTAAAGCTGTCTATGGTTGTGTGGTATTGCTGTTTAAGCATCAAAAAATCGTCTGCTTGTTTGTTTTTTAACAGACAAATTTTTTCTTGGAGTGCTGTTTTTTCGTTTGTAGTTTTCATTGTTCACTTTCATTTTTCATTTTACGGATAATGAAGTTGCTAACAGGATTTCTTATCCATTCGTCTCTGAAAATATATAGCAAGATTGCAAAGCAAAAATAGCCAAAGGCAATAACGAAAAAGCCTAAATAAGTTTCGCCTAAATAGTTGCCTACGCAAAGGGCTAATCCTACATTGACTAGTAATAAAAAAAGAACAACAACAATAGCTATGGCTAATTTTACGGCTAGATTTGAAAATATATCGGCTGATTTGTACACGGCTTCATATTTGCATAATTCTAGCGTTGTTTTGCTATAAATTTCTGCTTTTTCAATCAGTTTTTCTATTGTTGTTGAATTTTCCATTTCTTTTTAAATTTGTTTTATTTGGTAGTTACCATTGTTTTGGCTTCTTCTAAAATGTTTTCATATTTATCAGAAACATCTTGGTACAAACCATCAAATTTTCCTTTTAATTCCTCGGCATAATTTTGCCCTTTGTTCATTATTTTTCGTCTTGTTTTAGACCCTTTGTGCGGTGCAAATAAAATGCCCAATAAAGCTCCAATTCCAACTCCTAATAAAACGCCTGCTGCTGTTTTTCCTGATTCCATAATTTCTGTTTTTTAACTATTTAATAAATTGATTTATACTTTTTTGCCTTGAATAAGTCGTAGTAATACTGCAATAACTGCAATGACTAATAAGATGTGAATGATTGATCCTGCGCTATAAGCAAAGAATCCGATGGCCCAAAAAATAACTAAGATAATTGCGATGGTGTAGAGTAAATTGCTCATGATATTTGTTTTTTTTATTATAAAAAGGAATGTGAAAAATATAAATTAATAACACTGTTTTTTCCGTCAGGAAAAGTGTAATTAGTTCCCATAAAACTTCTTTCTTTTCCCACTTTTTGTAATCCGTAATTGTAACGAACACCAAAACTAACATGCTTAGCATCAAAACCGACACCGGCACAAAGTCCTGTGTCAAACCTATTGTAATCTTCGTTATTCAAATTATTTTGAAAATCAAACAAAGTGCCTTTTGGATTGTTAGTTGCATTGGCATCGACTAAATATGCCACATATGGGCCTGTATGAAAATTGAAATTATGCGTTAGATTAATGACCAGTAAAACAGGTAATTCGATGTAATTTAGGTTGAATTTTGCGCTTCCGTTTACGAAATAATTGTTGTATGTAAGTTCAGCACCTTTGGTGGTATATAACAATTCAGGTTGAACGGCAAATGATTTTGTAAGGGGTAATTTTGCAAATACACCAACATTAAATCCGATTAAAACAGAATTGTCTTCCACATTTTGTGTGTAAATATTCGAGAAATTGACGCCTCCTTTAACACCTAATCTTAATTTACTACTTTCATCAGTTCCTTGCGCAAAACTAAATTGAGTAAGGTTTATTAAGAGTAAAATGAGTATTATAATTTTTGAATTTTTCATGCTATGTATGTTTCGTTTGTGGTAGTTTGATTATAGTACAAAGATGCTTCTATTTGAACCTAAATGTGTTACATAACTTTTGGTAAAAGTTGTAATATTCCTACTTTAAAAAAAGGTATAAAAAAAGCGAGAAATGAATCTCGCTCTCTTTCTATTTTTTATTATTGACGGTTAAGTCTTTTAAAGCCTGTCCTAGTTCAGTCATGTCTGAATCAAACTCACGTTTAAATGATGTGATAAAAAGAAAAAACCCTTAAAATAATACAATTTTAAGGGTTTTAATTCAATTTGCTTTCCAGCTGGCGGAGAAAGAGGAACAAGCACCTACTTTTTCTATACATATCAAACCTTACTAAAACAACCGTTAACCCTTGTAAAATAAGGGTTTTTTAATATATGATAGTTAAGTAAAATTAAGTAAATTATATATAAATATAGTCAATGTGGGGATTATGTGGGGATAATTTTGTATCTTTAAAGTGTTGAAAAACCTAATAATTCCGTACCAATGGCAACTATTAACTACCTCATTAAAGGAGAAAAAAACGCAACAAATATACTTTTGCGTTTCAAAAATGGCAGAAAATGCG
>CAXYWC010000058.1:0-16186 GCA_964292845.1 uncultured Flavobacterium sp.
CGTTAGGCATTGCTATGCTTATTTCTGTCCTAACTTTTGGACAACAAAAAACAATTACAGGAGTTGTAACGGATGCCTCTGGACCAATGCCAGGTGTTAACGTTGTGGTCAAAGGAACACAACGTGGTGTTGCAACAAATTTTGACGGAACGTATAAAATTCAAGCGAAAGTTGGTGAAACATTAGTCTACAGTTTTATGGGAATGAACGATGAAATTAGAGTCGTTGGCGCTTCAAATGTTATTAATGTGAAGATGAAAGATAATCAGAAACAATTGCAAGAGGTTGTCTTAACTGCTTTAGGAGTTAAAAAAGAGTATCAACCAAAAGGTTATTCGGGAAAATCTATTTTAGATAAAAATGCTCCCGCATTAAATAATTATGTAGCAAATAACGGCAATCTGGTTAATGCTTTATCAGGAAAAGTTCCAGGTGTACAAGTTACAAATTCTTCTGGAACAGTTGGGTCTTCTAGCAGGATTGTATTGAGAGGAAATTCATCTATTACAGGAAATAATAATGCTTTGTTTGTAGTTGATGGAGTTCCCTTTGATTCTAGTACGGCAGGCTTCAAAATGAAAAATAGTTCCCCTAACATTAATCCTGATGAGATTGAATCTATTTCTGTGCTAAAAGGCGAAGATGCTTCAGCTTTGTATGGAATTCGAGCAAAAGATGGTGTTATTCTAATTAAAACTAAAAAAGGAATTAAAAATAATGCAGTAGCGATAAAAGTACAACCTCTGCCTATTGAAATCGACCAAGAAGACTACGAAAATTTCGTTGAAAACGCTTTCGAAAGTCCAAAAACAGCGCCACTTTCTACTTTTTCTATCGATGTTGATAATGCTTCTTATACCAACGTTCGCCGATTCATTAACAACGGACAGGCTGTTCCAAAAGATGCCGTTCGTGTCGAAGAAATGATGAATTTCTTTAAATACCAATATCCACAACCCAAAGACAATAATCCGTTTTCTATTACTACCGAATACAGCGAATGTCCGTGGAATAGCAAACATAAATTAGTGAAAATTGGTTTGCAAGGCAAAAACATTCCAACTAATGATTTACCCGCTTCCAACTTAGTTTTCTTAATCGATGTTTCGGGTTCGATGAGTGATGCTAACAAATTACCTTTATTAGTGGAATCACTAAAAGTACTAGTAGCGCAACTTCGCAAAGAAGATAAAGTAGCAATTGTCGTGTATGCTGGCGCTGCAGGATTGGTTTTGCCACCAACTTCTGGAAATGAGAAACAAGCTATTATTGACGCATTAGAAAAACTAAATGCAGGAGGTAGCACTGCTGGTGGAGCAGGAATTCAATTGGCTTACAAAACGGCCGAAGAAAATTTTATAAAAGGTGGAAATAATCGTGTCATTCTAGCCACCGATGGCGATTTTAATGTAGGTACTTCTTCCGATGGCGATATGCAAACACTAATAGAAGACAAAAGAAAATCCGGTGTTTTCTTAACTTGTTTGGGTTACGGAATGGGAAATTATAAAGATAGCAAAATGGAAATTCTCGCTGATAAAGGCAACGGAAATTACGCATATATCGATAACATTCAGGAAGCCAATCGTTTTTTAGGTAAAGAATTTAAAGGTTCGATGTTTGCCATTGCTAAAGATGTAAAAATTCAAATTGAATTCAACCCTAAACACGTTCAAAGCTACCGACTAATTGGATACGAAAATAGAAAATTGCGTCCAGAAGATTTTAAAAATGATGCGATTGATGCAGGAGAATTAGGTAGTAATCATACCGTAACGGCTTTGTACGAAATTATTCCAACTGAAGTAAAAAGTGATTTTTATAATGAAACTTCCGATTTAAAATATACAAAAGTAGAACCAACAGGAACTAATTTTAACGATGAGCTAGCTACCATAAAATTCCGTTACAAAAAACCTGATGGTGACAAAAGTATCGAAATGGTTCAGATTATTGAGAATAAATCGAGCGTGTTAGAAAACGCTTCTGATGATTTAAAATTTACTGCATCAGTAGCTTGGTTTGGCTTAAAATTGAGAGATTCAAAATTAATATCTAATAAATCATCTGATGAGATTAAAAAACTAGCCAGATTGGGTTTGTCTAACGATACCGATGGTTACAAAGCAGAATTTATTAGATTGGTTGAAGCGGTGAAATAGTTTCTTAATCTTTTTTAAAATAGGCATTCAATAATAAAGTAGCAGCTGCAAAAGGTGATATTTCATCATTTTGCACTGCTTTTTTGTTTTCATCTAACAAATTTTTAATTTCTGAATGCGTATAAAAGTGGGTTTTCAATTGTTCGTTGATGGTTTCCAGCATCCAGTATTGGTTTTGATCTTTTCGTTTCTCAAAAAAATAATGATTATCGTGGGTTAGTTGGCAATATTTTTCGATGGTTTGCCAAACGTCCGAAATTCCATCATGCGATATAGCACTACAAGTAGCGGTGGTCGGCATCCAGCCTGATTTTTTAGCCGGAAAAAGATGCAAAGCACGATTGAATTCTGTTTTTGCTAAATTAGCTTTTCGAACATTGTCGCCATCGGCTTTATTAATTACAATAGCATCGGCCATTTCCATAATGCCTCGTTTTATTCCTTGTAATTCGTCGCCAGCACCAGCAATTTTTAGCAGCAAAAAGAAATCGACCATACTGTGTACCGCAGTTTCGCTTTGCCCAACTCCCACAGTTTCTATGATAATAACATCGAAACCAGCAGCTTCGCAAAGAATAATGGTTTCTCTAGTTTTTCGGGCTACTCCGCCTAACGTTTCCCCAGACGCACTTGGTCTGATGTAGGCATTTGGGTCTTTTACGAGCTCTTCCATTCGGGTTTTATCTCCTAAAATACTTCCGTGCGAAATGGTACTAGATGGATCTACAGCAAGAACGGCAACTTTTTTGCCTAAACGGGTTAAATGCTTGCCAAAAGCTTCTATAAAAGTGCTTTTTCCAACGCCAGGAACGCCAGTAATCCCAATTCGGATCGATTTATTTGCATGTGGCAAACAGGCGTTAATCACTTCGTTTGCTTTTTCTAAATGCAAAGTACTGGTGCTTTCCACAAGGGTGATAGCACGGCTCAAAGCGGTAACGTTTCCAGCTAAAATACCGTCAACTAATTCGTTTGTGGAAGGTTGTTTTTTCCTGAATTGCTGAATTTTAGCGACCGAATTGGAGCTGATAATCTCAGGGCGTTCTATACCTTCGTTTTCTTTTAGTGCTGATTTTTTCAATTATTTCGTTAGTTTCGAGGGATTCAAATACAAATTTAATCATTTTAGTTTTATAATCTAAAATAGGATTGCAAAGTAAAAAACTACATCACAGAAATCCTTAAGAAGGAAATGCTATGATGTAGTTTACAATATAGTTATAATTAAATGCAATTTTTTGAAAAAGAATCAATGGGATTCTGGTTAAGTAATTTTATGCCCCATACATATCCATTTTGCAGTTTTGTAATTCAGGCCTTCCTTTAGTAAAAGAAACAAACCATTTTGCGAGTTCTTCTAATTCAGATGCTAATAAATTTTTTATTGCTTTTGCTAATTCTTTGCAAAACAAATTGGGATCGTAACTAACTCTTTCGAGCACCGTCTGCGTGTGGGTAATCATTAGTTTTGACATAGTATAAAAATTTAAGGGTTAGTTAAAATTAACATTTAATTTAAAATAAAACAAATATTTTATTAAAAAAAATAAATTATCGATTAATTTTTAACATTTAATTTTAGCTATTGTTTTGATTTGTTGAATTTTAATAGTTTTTTTTGCTTTACTAAATAAGTGTTAATTCAACTGCTTTTTGGGCTATAAAAGTTTAATTTTGCACCAAATAATAAATTTATCCTTGTGACTGACCCATCATCTACGCTAGATAGTAAAAGCAAATTAGCTCAAAAAACAGTTTTTTCAATCCTTTTCGCTATCAGTTTTGCTCATTTGCTAAATGATTTAATTCAAGCCGTAATTCCATCGGTTTATCCTATCTTAAAAGAAAGTTATCATTTATCATTTTCAGAAATTGGAATAATCACTTTTGCTTTTCAACTTACCGCCTCTATTTTTCAACCTTTTGTAGGCTATTATACAGACAAATTTCCAAAACCCTTTTCGCAGGTTTACGGTATGCTTTTTTCTTTAGCAGGAATTATTTCGTTGTCGTATGCTAATAATCTCTATTGGATTGTTATTTCGGTTATGCTTATAGGAACAGGTTCGGCTATTTTTCATCCAGAATCTGCCCGAATTTCTAATTTAGCCTCTGGAGGAAAACGAGGTTTAGCACAATCTATATTTCAAGTTGGAGGAAATATGGGTACAGCACTTGCGCCATTATTAGTTGCCCTGTTAGTTGTTCCAAACGGACAGCGTTACATACTTTGTTTTATCATAATTGCAGCAATTGGTTTAGCAATAATTTCTAAAATAGCATTTTGGTATCGAGATCATTTAGTTGTAAAACAAAACAAGAAACAAGAGTATATCGATTTTCACAATCTCTCAAAAAGTAAAGTAAAAGGTGCTATTCTCATACTTCTCATTGTTATTTTTTCTAAATTTTTCTATTCGGCAAGTTTGTCCACGTATTACACCTTTTTTATTATAGAAAAATTTCATCTTTCCATACAGCAAGCGCAGTTTCATATGTTTATTTACCTTGTCGCCTATGCGTTAGGAACCATTTTAGGAGGACCTTTAGGCGATAAATTTGGACGAAAATACATCATCTGGTTTTCTGTTTTTGGAGCAACGCCATTTGCATTGCTCTTACCGTATGCCAACCTTTTTTACACCGATGTTCTGATGGTTATTATCGGAGTAATCATTTCCTCTGCATTTCCTGCTATTATTGTTTATGCACAAGAATTAGTGCCAAAAAAATTAGGAATGGTATCGGGACTTTTTTACGGATTTGCATTCGGAATGGGCGCTTTAGGCTCCGCATTATTAGGAATTCTTGCCGACAAAACATCCATAACCTTTGTGTACCAAATTTCTTCTTTCTTTCCAATACTCGGCATAATTTCTTATTTTTTACCCAATTTGAAGAAAAAATAAGCATTTTCAGGAGCAATTTCCTGCCATCCGCTATTTCTTTTTCTTTTTTTAAAGAAAAAAAAGAAAAAGGATGCCGCTGCTGTCAGGGCTAGGCTTCGGTTTTAAATTTAAACTTTATTAGTCAAAATTCAGCCTTTTTAATTTTGAACAATTAATTTTGAACGCTCAAGGTTCTAGTATTGATACTGCTACAAAATTCAATAAAAAATGGTATCACCTACCAAAGCAAACAAGCTAACTAATCTTTTTTGAACTTTGCGAAAACGTTTGTGAACTTTGTACTTAAGTTTATTAAATTTGTTTAAAATTACAACACAATGCAAATTACACCCGAAATATTACAAAAGCTACAACAACTACTAGGCGAACAATTCGTTTTTACAGATCTAGATACCCGTAATCATTACGGACACGACGAAACCGAAGATTATGTTTTTCCGCCATCGGTTGTACTAAAACCAAAATCACCAGAAGAAATAGCAACAATTTTAAAACTAGCCAATCAGTATAAAATTCCAGTAACACCAATAGGCGCAAGAACAGGACTTAGCGGTGGCGCATTAGCAATTCATCAAGGTATTGGACTTTCGATGGAGCGATTCAACAAAATTCTAACCATCGATGAGCAAAATTTGCAAGTTATTGTCGAACCCGCAGTAATTACACAAGTATTGCGAGAAACAGTTGCCGAAAAAGGCTTGTTTTATCCACCCGATCCAAGCAGTCAAGGGAGTTGCTCCATAGGCGGAAATGTTTCCGAAAATGCAGGCGGTGCTCGTGCTGTAAAATATGGCGTTACCAAGGATTATGTGCTTAATTTAGAAGTCGTTTTGCCTACTGGCGAAATCATTTGGACGGGAGCCAACACACTCAAAAATTCGACAGGATACAATCTTACCCAACTCATGGTGGGGAGCGAAGGAACACTCGGAATTATAACTAAAATCGTGCTGAAGTTGCTGCCAAAAGTGACTCATAATGTACTGATGTTAGTCCCATTTTACCAAGCAAGTCAAGCTTGCGAAGCAGTTTCAGCTATTTTTAGAGCAGGAATTATTCCAAGCGCTTTAGAATTTATGGAACGTGATGCAATCTATTGGACATTACAATACAATGACGATATCAGCATCAAGGTCAATGACAATATTCAAGCGCATTTGCTCATCGAAGTCGATGGAAATTATCCCGAAATTCTTTTTGCGGAAGCTCAAAAAATAATGGAAGTTGTCGAACCATTTGAAATTGATGAGGTACTTTTTGCCGATACCGAAGATCAGAAAAATGCTTTGTGGAAAATGAGACGTTCTGTTGCCGAAGCCGTAAAATCGAATTCGATTTACAAAGAAGAAGATACCGTTGTGCCAAGATACGAATTGCCAAAATTGCTTACTGGAATTAAAGAAATTGGAGCAAAATATGGGTTCAAATCGGTTTGTTATGGGCATGCAGGCGACGGAAACTTGCACGTAAACATCATCAAAGGCGAAATGTCCGACCATAATTGGAAGACAGAAGTTACCAAAGGAATTCGTGAAATTTTTGAACTCACCGTCCTACTCAAAGGAACATTGTCGGGCGAGCATGGTATTGGGTATGTTCAAAAAAACTATATGGATATTGCTTTCAACCCACCCCAATTGCAACTCATGAAAGGAATCAAACATGTTTTTGACCCAAACGGAATATTGAATCCAGGAAAAATCCTACCCGATAATTTGTAATTATTGTGCTCTAAATTCTAATAGGGTAGGGTCTGCATTTTTAAAAGTAGGGGCTTGTTGTGTAATTGTGGCTACTCGTTTTTTATTCAGTTTCAGGGTAAGATCAGCATCGGTTGTAAATAGTAATACCGATAAAAAAGGATTGTTGATGTAGGTGGTTAGTATAAAAATAGCTTCGTCAATACTATGATTTTCAATTATTTCTTCTTGCTGAAAT
Organism: uncultured Flavobacterium sp.; assembly: GCA_964292845.1. Taxonomy (GTDB): domain Bacteria; phylum Bacteroidota; class Bacteroidia; order Flavobacteriales; family Flavobacteriaceae; genus Flavobacterium. Next base: position 7,010 of record CAXYWC010000058.1, read on the forward strand.
TTAAATTTCAAGCATAATAAAAGTTCATTTTCTACAATTGTAGTTCGGACATAAATATTCATCAATTGTGTATTCCCAATTGTTTTGGCTAAAGTTAATTTAGCGAAAGTACCATCGTTTATACTTTCTTTAAAGGCATTGAAAAGGGTAGTGTAAGTTTGACTGTTGGGCATTTTTTAAAACATAGAATTAGAGAAAGCAAAAGTAGTTTTTTGTATTTTAATTTTTGAGTAAAGCACATTTTTTTACTAAAAATAATCCCCACCATTTTTTATGGCAGGGAATTCCAAGTGCTTACGAATCTCGTTTGGGATTGTTTTTCTTTTCTCTTTTTTCTTCTTTTTTTTCCTTTGCCGTTTTAAGGGGTTCTTTTTTTACGGTTTTTTTTGCGTCTTGACTTTTTGCCATTCTATTTTTAGTTTACGGATTGTTTTTATATTCGTAAAGGTAAGCATTAATTAGTGTTTATGTAGAAAGAATCCTCTTTGAAATGAAACATGATATTTGTCAGGTTTTTAGTCGTTCGATTTTGCAATATTTGTAGCTTATTACAAAAATTAGGAATACATGACAACAACCAAGCCACTACACACTTTTCACATACCCGTAATGGGACTCGCTTATACGATAGACAGTCCTATTAGAGTTGCTCAATTTGGTATTTCATCCGTAATTTCAATTATAGATGATGAAATTATCGAAAAAATGAACGCTTTTTATAGTGAAAAATTAAATCTTCCTTACCAAGAAATCACTCAAAAAATTCACGATTTTCGTGCGGAAAGAATCACCTCGTATTTGAATTTAGTGGACAATATTGTAAAAGAAAAATTCGAAAATTTTAAAAACGAATTATCCGACAGCAAAGTTGCATTAGAAAATTATATTGCCATGTTGCCGAACAAATCGGAAATCAAAAAAGGATTGCAAGATTTGGTAGAGGATGGTATTGCGTTTAAAGAAAATGTTAGAAATTATCTCGAAAAAAATCTGACGTCAGGCGATATCGATGTCAATATTATGACCAAAGTAGATAAAGATAATTTTATAAATAAAGAGCAATTGTCCGTGATTTATAACGATGCGCACGCATCACTTCGAGGTTTTGCAAAGAGTAATTTGTCTTCATCTGTGGTGCTTTCTGCGGGAATGAATCCTAGATTGTATAGCTATTTTGAAGAATTTAAAGATTTTTTCCCGGATTGTAATAATGCACTAAAAAAGAAAATTATCTTAAAAGTGAGCGACTTTCGTTCGGCCATGATACAAGGCAATTATTTAGCCAAAAAAGGACTTTGGGTTTCAGAATACAGAATAGAATCGGGTTTGAATTGTGGCGGACACGCTTTTGCTACCGACGGATTTTTATTAGGACCAATTTTAGAAGAATTCAAACAAAAAAAAGACCAACTCATACAATCCGCTCACGATTTGATGGTGAAAGCGTTAGGTCAGAAAGAATTGCACATTCCTGAACAACCATTAGAATTGAAAATTACGGTTCAAGGAGGTGTGGGTACAGCAGAAGAGCACGATTTTTTATTAGCCAATTACAATGTAGATTCAGTAGGTTGGGGCACCCCATTTTTATTAGTTCCAGAAGCAACTTCTGTCGATAACGAAACAAGAAATTTATTGATAAATGCTAAAGAAGACGATTTGTATTTAAGCAATATCTCACCATTGGGCGTTCCTTTTAATACCTTACGAGGCACCACAAACGAAGCATTTAGACAAAAAAGAATTCAAGATAACAAATCAGGAAGCTCTTGCCCAAAGCGATTATTAGCGTTAAGTAAAGAATACCAATCGGACGGAATTTGTACAGCTTCCAAAAAATACCAAGATATTAAATTAGAAGAATTAGAAGCCGAAAAAGACACATTGTCTGCTGAAAATTTTCAGAAAAGAAAAGATAAAATTACCGAGAAAGCTTGCCTTTGTGTCGGTTTAGTAAATGCGGCTTATTTGGAAAATAATATTCCAATAAAAGGCCAGCAACAAGGTGTTGTTATTTGTCCAGGTCCTAATATGGCTTATTTTGACAAAGAAGTATCTCTTTCGGAAATGGTGCAGCATATTTACGGAAACACCTCTGTTTTAGGTGCGACAAATCGTCCAAATGTGTTTGTAAAGGAATTGAAAATGTATATTGATTATTTGAAAAATGAAATCGAAAATTTCTCTATCGATCTTACTTCGGCACAAACTAAGAAATGGAATGTGTATAAAAATAATTTGATAGAAGGGATAGCGTATTATGAAGCCTTGTTTTCTAAAACTAGCTTTTTCGAAAAGAGTAAAAACGATATTCAAAATCAATTGCACTTTTATAAAGCAAAAATTAAGGAAATCGAAATTCCAGAATTAGTTTTAGCGTAGTATAACAAAAAAGTAAAGGATTCACGAAAGTGAATCCTTTACTTTTTTAAAGAGAAGTTCCGATTTTTTTATTCATTAACCAAAACCCATTCTCCAGAAGCTAATAAGCTCTCTGCTTTTTTAAACTTCATTTCTTCTGTTTTTCCTGAAGAAACTTGCTGAATTGTAACAGTGTCATTACGATTTATTTTTGGTTGATCACGAACGATAGTTTCGGTAACCTGACGTTGTTGTGTTTGCCCAGCTTCATGATTGCGTTCGGCTTGTTCTTCGATGTTAAGAATTTCGTCTTTACTTTCAATATAATTTTCTTTCTGACGCACTTGCGTTGCTTCTTGAATATTATTTTGTTGTTGTGGTAAATCGCCTTTAAACAAGAATGAAATCACTTCTTTATTGATGCCGTCTAACATTGATTTAAACAATTTGAAAGCTTCAAATTTATAAATAAGTAACGGATCTTTTTGTTCGTGAACGGCTAGTTGAACCGATTGTTTCATTTCGTCCATTTTACGTAAATGTTTTTTCCAAGCATCGTCAACAATAGCTAGGGTGATGTTTTTTTCAAAATCAGCAACCAATTGTTTTCCTTGACTTTCGTAGGCTTTCTTCAAATCGGTAACAACATTCAACGATTTTACACCGTCAGTAAACGGAACGATAATGCGCTCAAAATTATTACCTGGATTTTCGTACACATTTTTAATAATTGGAAAGGCTTCCTGTGCATCACGACTGTTTTTTTCGGTATAATAGTCAGAAGCGGCTTTGTATGTTTTTCCGGTTAGTTCGATATCAGAAATTTTAGCAAATTCAGTTGCTGTAACAGGCGAAGTAATGGACAGATTTTTGATTAATTCGAATTCAAAATTTTTGAAATCTCCTGATAATTTGTTTTTTTCTACAATTACTTCGCAAGTATCGTACATCATATTGGCAATGTCTAGTTTTAGACGTTCCCCATGTAAAGCGTGACGACGGCGTTTGTACACCACTTCACGTTGCGAATTCATAACATCATCATATTCTAACAAACGCTTACGAGTTCCGAAATTGTTTTCTTCTACTTTTTTCTGAGCACGTTCGATAGATTTGGTCATCATCGAATGCTGAATTACTTCCCCTTCTTTCAATCCCATTCTATCCATAATGCTAGCCACTCTGTCTGAACCAAAAAGACGCATCAAGTTGTCTTCTAACGATACATAAAATTGTGAGCTTCCTGGATCACCTTGACGACCTGCACGACCACGTAACTGACGATCGACACGACGAGAATCGTGACGTTCTGTTCCAATAATTGCTAATCCGCCTGCAGCTTTCACTTCAGGAGTTAATTTAATATCGGTTCCACGACCAGCCATGTTTGTAGCAATAGTTACCACTCCAGGTTTTCCTGCTTCTTCTACGATTTGTGCTTCTTGCTTGTGCATTTTTGCATTCAAAACGTTGTGTGGAATGTTTCTCATTTTAAGCATTCGGCTTAATAATTCCGAAATTTCTACCGATGTTGTTCCAATAAGAACTGGTCTTCCAGATTGAGAAAGTCCCACTACATCTTCGATAACTGCATTAAATTTTTCACGAACTGAACGATATATCAAGTCTTCTTTGTCAATACGTGACATACCACGGTTGGTAGGAATCTCTACAACATCCAATTTGTATATTTCCCAAAGTTCACCTGCTTCAGTAACTGCTGTTCCAGTCATACCCGCTAATTTGCTGTACATTCTGAAATAATTTTGTAAAGTTACGGTAGCATAAGTTTGGGTTGCGTCTTCAATTTTTACATTTTCTTTAGCTTCAATCGCTTGGTGTAATCCGTCAGAATAACGACGGCCATCCATAATACGCCCCGTTTGCTCATCGACAATCATTACTTTATTATCCATTAATACATATTCTGTATCTTTTTCGAATAATGTATAGGCTTTTAGAAGTTGAGTTAAGGTATGGATACGCTCACTTTTTACACTAAAATCTTGAAATAATTTTTCTTTCAGCTCTCCTTGTTCTTCAACAGAAAGGTTTAGTTTTTCGATGCGTGCAATTTCGGTTCCAATATCAGGTAAAACAAAGAAAGTGGCATCGGTGTCTTTAGACATAATCTCGATTCCGCTATTAGTTAATTCTACTTGATTGTTTTTTTCTTCAATAACAAAATATAATGCCTCATCTACTTTTGGCATTTCACGATTGTTATCGGACATGTAATGGTTTTCTGTTTTTTGCAAAAGGGCTTTGATACCTTCTTCACTTAAAAACTTAATTAAGGCTTTGTTTTTAGGTAATGCTCTGTGTGCTCTTAATAATTGAAAACCACCATCTTTAGTATTTCCTTCTTTTATTAAACGTTTTGCTTCTGTAAGAAATCCGTTTGCCAACTGGCGTTGAATGTTTACTAAATTTTCAATTTTTGGTTTTAATTCTGTAAATTCATGACGGTCACCATCGACTACTTGACCAGAAATAATTAACGGTGTACGAGCATCATCTATTAATACAGAATCGACCTCATCTACAATGGCAAAATTGTGTTTTCTTTGAACCAAATCTTCTGGCGAGTGTGCCATATTATCACGAAGGTAATCGAAACCAAATTCGTTATTTGTTCCGTACGTGATATCTGCTTCATATGCTTTGCGACGTGCGTCTGAGTTCGGTTGGTGTAAATCGATACAATCTACCATCAATCCGTGAAACTCAAATAATGGTGCTTTCCAAGCGCTATCACGTTTTGCTAAGTAATCGTTTACTGTTACTAAATGCACCCCATTTCCTGTTAATGCGTTCAAATAAAGTGGGAGAGTAGCAACTAAAGTTTTCCCTTCCCCAGTTTGCATTTCAGAAATTTTTCCTTGATGCAATACAACGCCACCTATAAGCTGAACGTCATAGTGAATCATGTCCCAAGTAATTTCTTTTCCGGCAGCACTCCAAGAATTTGCCCAAACGGCAGTATCTCCAACAATATTGATGTAGGTTTTTGTTGCCGAAAGCTCTCTGTCTTTTGCAGTGGCAGTAACGGTAATTTGTGTGTTTTCTTTGAAACGTTTTGCAGTTTCTTTGATAACGGCAAAAGCTTCAGGAAGAATTTCGTTTAATGTTTTTTCTGAAATTTCGTACGCTTCTTTTTCAAGAACGTCAATTTGTGCATACACATCTTCACGCGCATCGATATCCTGAATAGCTTCAACTTCAAGCTTTAAACTTTCAATTTTGTTATCTTTTTCGGCTCTTGCTTTTTTGATTGTTTCTTTAAAATAGGCTGTTTTAGCTCTTAATTCATCGTGAGATAAATTACTTAAACTACTTTCTAAAGCGCTAATTTTAGCGATAATAGGTTGAATTGCCTTGACGTCTTTTTGAGATTTGTCGCCTACAAATACTTTTAATATATTGTTTATGAAACTCATACTAATTTTGTTTATAATTTTATATAATTAACCAAAAAAAAGTCTCTTGTAGAGACTTTTTTAATAGCTTTTATTTCTAATATTCATCCTCGTTCCAAAGATAATCTTCGTCTGTTGGATAGTCAGGCCAAATTTCTTCCATCGATTCGTACGTTTCGTCTTCATCTTCAATAGATTGTAGGTTTTCTACAACTTCTAGAGGAGCTCCAGTTCGTATAGCGTAGTCGATTAATTCGTCTTTGGTAGCAGGCCAAGGGGCATCACTTAAATAAGATGCTAATTCTAATGTCCAATACATTTTGTTGAATTTTAATTTAATGCAAAAATAATTTTTCTACTGAAAAAATCAAGTTTTTTTTGATTTATTTTTAAATAAAGTTAAGAACGTGATTCTAGTGGTCAGTATTTAGATTGTTAGTAATCAGTTTTAGTAATAATCTGAACACTTTTCAACTGAACACTACTTTCTCGGTATCCATTGTACTTCGTCAGCGTTTAAATCGTGGGACAACTTTCGTGCCAAGACAAAAAGGTAGTCAGAAAGTCGGTTCAAATACGTAATTGCTATGTCAGCAACAGGTTCATTATGACTTAAATGCACAGCTAATCGTTCGGCACGACGGCAAACACAACGAGCAATGTGACAATATGACACAGTAGTATGTCCGCCTGGAAGGACAAAATGTGTCATTTGTGGAAGAGAATCCTCCATAGCATCGATTTCATTCTCTAATAATTCGATGTCACTTTCTATGATTCCTAATTTTTGAAGACGTAGTTCTCCATTCTTCATGACTTCTTTTTCGGGTGGCGTGGCAAGAATGGCTCCAACGGTAAACAATCGATCTTGAACTTCGATAAGGATGTCTTTGTAATGTTGGGCTATTTCTTGATCACGAATTAATCCGATATGTGAATTTAATTCATCTACCGTACCGTAACTTTCAATTCGGATATGGTCTTTTGGGACACGAGTGCCACCAAAAAGGGCTGTGGTTCCTTTGTCGCCAGTTTTTGTATATACTTTCATGTAATTAATAATTGATAATTGACAGTTGATAATTGTTAATTATCAATTGTTAACTGTTAATTTTATTGGTGTCACTTTCAATCATTCCGTCACGCAATCGAATAATTCTATTGGCGTAAGCTGCAATTTCTTCTTCGTGGGTTACTAGAATGACCGTGTTTCCTTGTTTGTGTATGTCGCCAAAAAGTTTCATGATTTCTTCCGATGTTTTACTGTCCAGATTCCCTGTTGGCTCATCGGCAAGGATAATAGATGGTTTGTTGACCAATGCTCTGGCTATCGCAACTCTTTGTCTTTGTCCACCTGAAAGTTGGTTGGGTTGGTGGTCCATTCTATCGCCAAGATTTACTTGATTTAATACTTCTGTCGCGCGAATGTTACGTTCTGCTTTTGAGAATCCTGCGTAAATCATGGGTAATGCTACGTTATCTAAAGCGGTTGTTCTGGGCAAAAGATTGAATGTTTGAAAAACAAATCCTATTTCTTTGTTTCGAATTTCTGCCAATTCATCATCAATCATCTGCGAAACATCTTTATTGTTAAGGATATAACTTCCAGAAGTAGGCGTGTCTAAACAACCCAAAAGATTCATTAAGGTTGATTTTCCTGATCCAGAAGGTCCCATTAAAGCTACATACTCGCCTTTATTTATTTCTAAATCAACTCCTTTCAGAACATTGATAATTTCACTTCCAAGAATAAAATCTCGTTTGATGTTGGTTATTTTGATTAAAGACTGGCTCATTTGATTTGTGGTATTAAAATGTAAATATAAGTATCGTTTTTGGATAAAATGTTACAACCTTAACTGCAAAGTTCACAAAGTTTTTGCTTCGCCAGTTCGCCTTTCAGGCTCGGGTCACGAAGTTCACAAAGAAATAAATATAGATTTCAAGAAATCATTAAAAAAGAAAAATTGTAAGTTAAGCCTTGTGTGCTTTGTGAATTCTTAGTGTCTTTGTGGTTAAACCCGAATCACAAAATGCTCTTTTTCTTGCTCGGCTCTAAAAAATACCATTCCCCATTGAAAAGTGTCAATAGTAACTTTTACTTTTTTATGATTTTTTATCATTTCCCAAGCTTCTTCCATGGCTGAAGACCAATGAATGTCGTCGAAAATCCAAACAGAATCGTTTGTGATTGTGGGTAATAAAAGTTCAAAATAATCTAAAGTGGCAGTTTTAGAATGATTGCCGTCAAAATAAATTAGGTTGTAGGTTGTAGGTTGTAGGTTTTTGAAGTATTGTGAAAATTCGGTATTTATAAAAGTTACATTATTAAAATTGCATTTTTGAAATTGCAATTGACATTGATTTAGTGTATTAGGACAACCTTCTAAAGTAGTAATTTCAGCATTTTTATTTAGCTTCGCTCTGTTCGTCTTCGCCTCGAGTCCTAAAGATAGGGCAGCAGTTGCTAATCCTAACGAAGTTCCTATTTCCAATACGTTTTCAGGTTGGAAATAATGCATAATTCGGAATAGTAATTCGGCTCTTTTTGGAGAGATTCCTGCCGTTTTTGCAATTTTAGAAATTTGGCGTGTATTGGATTTAAAAACCCTCGAACCCGCACCGAAATCGGTGACTTCAATCGTGTTTTTATTTTCTAAAAGTGAGTTTCTATACTTTTTTAAAAGTAAGTATTCTGGTTTTGATGATTTATCATAAAAGCATTTAGTAACCAAATCGAATACAAATGGCGAATGCACCCCATGTTCGTTTTTAGAGTTCCAAAGGAATTTTAAGTAGGATTTTATTTGAAATAACATAGATTATTACACAAAGATTACTTCGACTGTTCGCTTCGCTCGGGTCACAAAGAAAAGGCACGAAGATACACGAAGTTTTTTTAATTTTAAGATTCTTTATTTTAACTAGAAAAACTTTGTGAACCTCTGTGTAAACTTTGTAACATAATTTACCCTTCAATTTTGGCGGATAATTCAAACCAACGTTCTTCTTTATCTTCCATTTTAGTAATGATATTTTCCAACTCTTTTGCTTTGGCAGCAATATCAGTATCAGCAACTTTTCCGTCAGAAAACAATTGCTCGATGGCGATTTTTTGAACTTCTAAATCTTTAATTTCTTTTTCAATTTTTTGATATTCCTTTTGCTCATTGAACGTCAAATTTCCTGTTGGATTGTTTTGTTTCCAATCTTTCTTTTCGGCTTTGTTTTCTTCTTTCTGAGCCATATCGGCACTGTCTTCATAAGCACGGAAATCAGAGTAGTTTCCTGGGAAATTTTCAATTTCTCCTTCGCCACGAAAAACAAATAAGTGATCCACGATTTTATCCATAAAATAACGGTCGTGCGACACTACAAGCAAGCAACCTGGATAATC
>CAXYWC010000059.1:0-15999 GCA_964292845.1 uncultured Flavobacterium sp.
GGATGAAAGTTTCCAAAATTTTATTATAAACTAAAAATTCCGTCTTAGAAAACTAGAAGGAACTTTTTTTACTTAAAAAAGAATTCGTATTATTCTATTTGAGAAACTCGCAGTGTGTTTACCATCCCTTTATCCATTACTGGCATTGCCGCTAAATTGATTAGAAAATCTCCTTTTTCAACAAATCCTTTTTCGTGAGCAATGGCATTAATATCGGTTACTGTATCATCAGTACTTACAAATTTGTCATAAAAAAAGGCTTTAACACCCCAAAGCAAATTTAGTTGAGTAAGAATTCTTCTATTAGATGTAAATACTAAAATGTGCGACGTGGGTCTCCAAGCAGAAATCTGGAAAGCAGTATATCCACTATTTGTTAAGGTTGAAATTGCTTTTGCGCTAATCGCATTTGCCATGGTTGCCGCATGATAACAAATGGTTTTTGTTACAAAACGATTGGTTCGTACCTGTGGTGTATTTTGTGGAACCTGAATTAGCGGAGAATCCTCTACTGCTACAATAATTTGAGACATTTGCTCGATCACTTGAACGGGATAATTTCCTACCGATGTTTCGCCCGAAAGCATTACAGCATCGGCACCATCCATAACCGAGTTAGCCACATCGTTTACCTCAGCACGAGTTGGCGTAAGGCTTGTAATCATCGTTTCCATCATTTGTGTGGCTACAATTACAGGGATACGAGCGGTTTTTGCTCTGTGAATTAGCTTTTTCTGTATCAATGGTACTTCGTGTGCTGGTACTTCCACCCCTAAATCACCACGAGCCACCATCAACCCATCGCAGTAGGCTACAATTTTATCGATATTAGCCACGCCTTCTGGCTTCTCTATTTTAGCAATAATTGGAATTTTATGATCCGAATGTTTTTCAATTAATTCTTGTAATTCCATTAAATCTTCCGCTGTTCTTACAAAAGAAAGCGCTATCCAATCTACTTTTTGTTCTATAGCAAATAGCGCATCTTTTATGTCTTTTTTGGTTAAAGCAGGAAGAGAAACCTTTGTGTTCGGTAAGTTTACTCCTTTTTTAGATTTTAAAGGACCTCCTTGAATTACTCTACAAATTACTTCAGTAGTTCTGTTGGTTTCAAGCGCTTCAAACATGAGTTTCCCGTCGTCTAAAAGAATTCGTTCTCCTGGATTGACATCTTTTGGGAATTCTTTGTAATTCATGTACACTCTTTCGGCGGTTCCAGGAACATCGGCAGCTGTTTGAAAAGTAATAATATCGCCTGGATTTACCACAACATCTTCTTTCATTACACCTACTCGAAGTTTAGGGCCTTGAAGGTCGCCAAGTATGGCTGTTGTGTAGCCAAATTCTTCATTTAATCCTCGAATAATGTCTATTTTAGATTTTACATCGTCATAATCTGCATGCGAAAAATTAATTCTGAAGACATTGACTCCAGCTATAATCATATCGTTTATTACTTCTTTTGTACTACAGGCTGGACCGAGTGTAGCTACAATTTTAGTTTTTTTATTTGTTGGCATTTTTTTAAAAAATTAAATTATTTTTTGATTTGATTTCGTTCGCATTTATTTCATAAACGGCACTTATCGAATCCATTTTGTTTATTTTATTTATAATATCTTTTATTTTATATTGAGAATCATGTTCTATTTTTAGCAAAAAATCGACATTTTTTAGTTCGGAAACTAACGAAATTTGTCGTGTGAAATTTTTATTTTCAAATAAATTAACGGTCTGTGTTGAAACGGGTACTTCTATTTGTTGCTTGTTTTGAATTAAATCCCAAACCATCATTTTTTCTTTATCTTCAAAAGTAAAACGAGAAAAATAGGTTACTATTTCTTGTGTTGTAACAGGGACTTCCATTTCATTTTTATGCAACAAAATGTGCAACTCCGTGTTTAATTTGAACGCTAGTTTATAATCTTCTTGCGGGGTATGAATTGCAATCAAATTATAATCCACTTGATCAAAATCTTCAAGATATAATTTATGAGTTGCCATAATACACACAAAAATTTAAGCTGTAAATATAGTATTTCTATTGATTAAAATTACTTAACAAAATTAGGTTTTTGTTAATTTATCAACGATAACGTTATAGTTTTAAAATAAAGAGATTATTTCTGTTCTATGAGGTCTGGAACGTTCACTGAGCAAGACATGATTTGTGATTACACTTCGTAGCAAGTAATTCATTTATGTCGATTTAATCCTTTTTTTTATTCAAATTCTATATCCATTAAATAATGACAGTTTTGCTCTTTCCAGCCTTTGAGTTCATCTGAAATTCCACCTGAAATTTCAATAGAAACTTCATCAGACATATAATTTTCATATGACTTTCTAATATATTTATCATTATAATAATACGCTTTTATTGCTGGTACACCAGAAATCATACCAATATTCGATTGTACAATTACACTAGAATAAGTGGCTTCATCTAATAGTTCCATTACAATAAATATTCCTTCCTTAGGAATTATGAAATTGTATTTTGAAACATCTACTTCAACCCACTTTTTTTCATCTTTTTTGCGTACAACAATACCTTTTCCAATTAATTCTTTGTCAGGAAGTTTTGTTATTGTATCAACAGAATAAAGATTTGCCAAAAAAGGTTGGTATTTTAATCCTGTAACTCCCTCAAAATCAGAAATAGCATAACGTAGTTTTTTTATTGTTTTGCTTTTATTTTTACTTTCTTGCGGTATGTAAACAGCGATTTTATGATTCCAATTAAAATTGCAAGTATGTGTAAGAATTCTGTCTGAAATAGGTAGTTCAAACAATAGTTTTTCTTTTTTTACCGATACAACAACTTCTGTTAACTCATTCTTTTTCTCCGTTAAATAAAATTTTGAATCAATTGTTTTATAAATTTCTTTTTTATATCCTAAATGTGAAATTTCAATAGAATCAATTTCGCTTGAGTTACTGTTTTTAAAACTAAATTTTCCAAAAGAATTTGTGATAGCATAGAAAATGGTATTGTCATTTTTTATTATTTTGACTGTTGCATTTTCAATGGGTAAATTTGTGCTTTTTGAAAACACAAGTCCTTCATAAAGAAGCACTTGCGAATAAAAGCAATTAAAATTAAAAAAAACAGTAATGTGAGTATCTTCATTTTTTGAATGTTTCAAAGAGTAAGAAATAGTTTTACTAGTAAACACTAGCGTGCGATTGTACTTGAAAAAGAAATTCATTTTGGTCAATAGTTATTATTCCCTTTTTCATTATCTGAAAAAGGAAGGGGAAATTTTCGGTCATTTTATTGGGTTTATTTTGTGGCTAAGGCTTTGGTTATGTTGGCATAAAAAGTTTCTTTTTCTTTTGGCAAGCCTTCTAGTTTACTCAATTTTTTAGCTTTGGAATTATATACAAAATACATTGGGATAAACTGCCCTAACGGTTCTAAAAACTTTTCTCGATAAGTATTATTAGCTAAAAAATGGTAACCTGTAAGATTGTAATCTTGTATGTATTTTTCCCATTTTGCTAACTCTTCCTCTTTATCAACCGAAACGTATAGTGCTTTTATCTTCTTAGAATCCAAAAAAGAATGCAAATCGTTATTGTAAGAGAACTGCTTAATACAAGGACTGCACCATGTAGCCCAAAAATCGATAAATACATCTTGGTCGGGAAATTTTTCGGTAAGAGCATCTATTAATGACTGATTGGGTTGCGCAAAAGGTGTTGTGCCAACAGGCTCTAATGTTGTGCCATACATAGCAAGATTCCCTAATGTTATTTTTGGCTCTACTTTAGTAACAGGAGTAGTATTCGTAATATTGGTGCTTAAATTATCTAAAGCAATGTTCATGATGCCTTCAGAAATAGGGATAATATAAGGACTATTCGGGAATTTTTCAACATAAGCTTTGTAAACGGTAACTAAATCGTTGTATTTTACAGTTTTTTCGTTATCATAGCTTAATATTAAATCCAGAAAAACCTGTCCTACGAATGTTTCTCTGTAATCAGCGGACTCTATATAATCAATAACTCCAAAATTTATGCTTTTAGATTTAAAAATAGTATCAAATTGATTCCAAAAGCGGAATTTTTTTTTATTTTCCTTTAAAGATTTCCCTTCTAAAAACAAGGCACTTTTCTTAATTAGACCTGTAAAAAACAGTGAATGTAAATTATCTTCTTTGTAAGGGATGTATTTCAAATTAAAATAATCAACAAGTTTATTAGCTTCTTCTTTCGCAATTTTAAATTGCTCCCTAGTATCGTCATACATAGCAACATTTAGTACTAGCCCATCTATGCTTTGTTCCATCACAACTTTAGTGTATTCTAAACAAGCTTTTGAAATTTGTTTTTTTAGGAAAAGGTCATTGTAATATTTTGAATATTCTTTTTCCTTATCATTTATCTTTCCTATTATTTTATTGGCATCCGTGTTATTCTCAAATATAACATATACATCATCATTAAATGCGACAGGAGCTAATTTTACATCACTGTACATTTTGTTTACTATGGCATTCTTCCCTTTAAAAATAATTTCTTTATTCTGTCTTTCTATAAAAATGGTGTCCCCAGGTGCTGCAAAAAATCGAGCACTGCTCATTCCATTGAAAGGCTTTTCAAAAAGATAAATAATTCCTGGAGCTGAAATAGCTAATTTTTTTATGAATTTATCGTTTTTTAGTACCGCAGTATCTTTAGGGTTAATATAAGATGTAGAAGCGGGATATTTTCCTATCGGTTTGCTAAAACGCACATAATCCCCTCCAAACTGTTGTGGCATATTGCCAATAATAGTAACGGAGTTAGATTGTGAAGAGCATAAAGTAGCAATTAAAAATAAGGCAAATGATAAAATAGTTCTCATATTTTGTTTTTTAGTCAAATTATACCAATTCCTAATTTGAGAGATCTTTGGTTTTTTTATTAAAATTGGAGCTGATGCTATCAGCTCCATGTATGGCTACTGGTGGTTTTGTTCCACAAGTACAAGTATACATAGCTGCAACTGATTTCATCTCACTTCTGTTTAAACTTTTTCCTAAGTTTAATGATTTTAAATTTTTCATGTTTTAAAAATTTTATTTTACCACGTGCACTTGGCTATACAACGAATGTAAGTATAATTTTATTGTTTCAAATGTCATATTATGTATTTGTGAAAAGTAATTTTCAGTTTGCGTATTTTCGCAATAAATAAAATCCTAGAAACTCCTGTGGAGGAAATTTACGAATCGGAGGAAAGTAACTTTTTTGTTTTTAGAGATAACTCAACGGGGAATTATCTAGGAAATAACAACATTTATTCTATTCCAGAATATTTTTTAGAAACCCAAAAAAAATACATCGAAAAACTTGAAAAAGAAATCCAAGAACTAAAAAACACTATAGAAAAGTTACATTAGTTTTTTTGTATATTTGTTATTGTAAATATTGTAATTATGACTATTATAATTAAAAAGAAAGCTACAAAGAAAGAAGTCGAGAACTTGCTTTTGAAGTTGCAAACTCTAACAAAAAAGAAGAGTTTGAGAAATGTTTTTGGCATATTTCCCATAGTTGGCGATGCTGTAGAAATTCAAAAAAAAATGAGAAATGAATGGGATTGATTTTCTTGCGGATACAAATTTTCTTATTTTTACTTCACAGAAAAATCCAATTGTAGAATCGTTTTTAGATTTCAATATTGCTATTTCTTTTATTTCAGAAATGGAGTTATTAGGCGTTTTTAGTATTTCTAAAATTCAAAAGACAGTATGCAAAATATTATTAATGAATGTTTTGTAATAGAAATGAGTTTAAATATAAAACAAAAAGCAATTCTACTAAAACAAAAATATAAATTAAAACTACCAGATGCATTATTGCAGCAACTGCTATCGAATATAATATTCCTTTTATTTCTGCCGACGCAGATTTTAAAAACATCAAAGAACTAAATTTGATTTTTTTAGAACCTTAATTCTTAAAAATTGTCATAGGATTTACTTCCCATCTATTTTTGTCTGAAATGCAAAATACGCTCTTTTGGAAGCTATTTCTTCGGCTTTCTTTTTGGATGTGGCACGGGCTTTTGCTATTACTTTTCCGTCTAGACTGAGTTTTACGGCAAAATATTTAAGTTTTCCTGCATCGTCGTCTTCGTAAATGTCGTAGTGAAATTGTATTTTTTCTTTCTGACACCATTCTATCACAAGACTTTTATAGCTAATTACTTTTCCTTCCAACTTGTCGATATCGACGTACGGTTTGATGACTTTTTTGTGGATAAATTTTTCGCAATATACAAAACCGCGATCGAGATAAATGGCGCCTATAAAGGCTTCGAAAAGATTTCCGTGTATGTTTTCGCCAAAATTCTGATGGGTCACTTTGCTTTCTAAAAACTGGATTAAATTAAGGTCTTTTCCTAATTCGTTTAAATGTTCTCGGCTAACAATTTTGGATCTCATTTTAGTCAAATAACCTTCATCGCCCGTAGGAACTTTATTAAAAAGATGAGCCGCAATAACGCTTCCCAACATGGCATCTCCCATAAATTCGAGTCTTTCGTAGTTTATCGCATTTCCGTTTTCGTCCAGTTTATTCATGGAACGGTGCGTAAATGCTTTGCGAAAATGGGTAAGGTTTAGAGGTTTAAATCCTAGTATTTTTTCGATTTTAGTAAAAAAAATCCCGTCTTCAAGAGAACGGGATTTTGAAAATATTTTTTTAATAATACTCATAAAAAAGAGATTAATCTATTTTTTTGAATAAAACACAAGCATTATGACCACCAAAACCAAAGGTGTTACTCATAGCTACTCGAACATCTCTTTTTTGAGCAACATTAAGTGTTAAGTTTAGCTCAGGATTAATTTTTTCGTCAACTGTTTCGTGGTTTATGGTTGGTGGAACAATTCCGTATTTTATGGCAAGTATAGAAGCAATTGCTTCTACAGCACCTGCGGCTCCCAACAAGTGACCTGTCATCGATTTGGTTGAATTGATATTAATATTTTTGGCATGATCTCCAAAAACATGACTTATCGCTTTCAATTCAGCAACATCGCCTAACGGAGTTGAAGTTCCGTGGGTGTTAATATGATCTACTTCTTCTGGATTCATTCCTGCATCTTTCAACGTGTTGTTCATTACCGCAATTACTCCAATTCCTTCTGGATGTGGAGCGGTTAGGTGGTAAGCGTCAGACGACATTCCTCCTCCTCCTATTTCGCAATAAATCTTGGCACCACGGGCTTTAGCATGCTCATATTCTTCTAGAATTATAGCTCCTGCTCCTTCACCTAATACAAATCCATCTCGATTGGCATCAAAAGGTCTTGAAGCGGTTTCAGGGCTATCATTTCTTGTAGATAAGGCTTGCATCGAATTGAATCCACCCATTCCAGCAATGGTTACAGCTGCTTCCGAACCACCAGTAACAATAACGTCACACATTCCTAATCGAATATAATTGAAGGCATCAATCATGGCGTTTGACGACGAGGCACAGGCAGATACGGTAGTGTAATTAGGACCCATAAACCCATTTCGCATCGATATGTGGGCTGGAGCAATATCAGCAATCATTTTAGGAATAAAGAAAGGATTGAATCTGGGTATGCCATTTCCTTCTATATATCCTATTACTTCGTCCTGAAACGTTTCTATTCCTCCTATTCCAGCACCCCAAATAACACCTACTCTTGTTTTATCAACATTATCGGGCGTTATTCCAGCGTCTTGTATGGCTTCATCACTTGCGGCAACGGCATATTGCGCAAATTTGTCCATTCTTCTTGATTCTTTTCGATCAACAAAATCTTCAATATTGAAGTTTTTTATTTCACAAGCAAATTTAGTTTTGTGATTTGTTGTGTCATAATATGTTATTGGAGCGGCACCGCTTTTTCCTGCTACTAATGCGTCCCAATATTCTTGAACATTATTACCAATAGGGGTTAACGCGCCTAATCCTGTTACTACTACTCGCTTTAATTGCATAGTTTAGTTGATTTTGTTTAATATAAAAAACCCAGCGTGCTTTTATAATTATTAAAAGAATCATTGGGTATTACATAGGTATTTTACAAATCTAAAAAAGATTTTGAAAAGACATAAAAAAATAATGACATCTGTAAGCACATTTACTTACAGATGTCTTGAGTATTATTTTTTAGCTCCTTCGATGTAAGAGATAGCTTGACCTACTGTAGCGATATTTTCTGCTTGATCGTCTGGAATTTGAATATCAAATTCTTTTTCGAATTCCATAATAAGCTCAACAGTGTCTAATGAATCAGCTCCTAAATCATTAGTGAAGCTTGCTTCTGTTACCACTTCATTTTCGTCAACACCTAATTTGTCTACGATAATCGCTTTTACTCTTGATGCAATGTCTGACATAATCTTTAATTTTAATTTTTAATTTGTTGGCAAAAATAAAAAACTTTATTTTAAAACAACCATTTAGTTAATAAATCTGACTACGAATTTAAAAAAATAAATTCACAAAGACATCTAATTTTAATTATTTATCATTTATTATTCTTTTTTTTGCAGGATATAAATTAAAATGAAAATGAAAAAAATTGTAATATTTGCCTCAGGATCAGGTTCTAATGCCGAAAATATCATATTGCATTTTAAAAATAATAATCAAGCTAATGTAGTCTCTGTATTTACTAACAATCTGCATGCCAAAGTTTTAGAAAGAGCTCAAAAGCTACAGGTACCTACCCAAGTATTTCATAAAATGGAACTTTCTGACGGTACTGTTTTGAATGAACTAAATAAAATAAAGCCCGATTTAATTGTTTTAGCGGGTTTTCTGTTAAAATTTCCTGAGCAAATCATTAAACAGTACCCAAATAAGATAATAAACATTCATCCTGCTCTACTTCCAAAATATGGCGGAAAAGGAATGTACGGAATGAATGTGCACAAAGCCGTTTTAGAAAACAAAGAAGCAGAAACGGGAATCACTATTCATTACGTGAATGAAAATTATGATGAAGGCGAATTTATTTTTCAAAAAAATGTTTCGATTGTAAATTGTAAAACGCCAGAAGAAATAGCCCAAAAAATACATGAACTAGAAATGAAATATTTCCCCAAAGAAATTGAAAAACTCCTAACAACCTAAAATTGAAATACGAAGTACATATATATACAGATGGCGCTGCCAAAGGAAATCCTGGCCCAGGTGGTTATGGTGTAGTCATGGAATTAGTGGGCACCGCTTTCAAAAAAGAGTTTTACGAAGGTTTTAGACATACAACTAACAATAGAATGGAATTATTAGCTGTGATTGTGGGTTTAGAAAAACTAAAAAAACCCAACATGAAAGTTTTAGTGATTTCTGACTCTAAATATGTAGTTGATTCTGTCGAAAAAAAATGGGTTTTAGGTTGGGAAAAAAAAGGATTTGTAGATCGAAAAAATTCAGATTTATGGAAACGTTTTTTAATTATTTACAGAAAACACCAAGTCGATTTCAAGTGGATAAAAGGACATAACAACCACCCGCAAAACGAACGATGTGATGAATTGGCTGTTTTTGCATCTAGTCAAAAAATACTTTCTATAGATAACTTTTACGAACAAGAAACCCAAATGCTTTTGTAATTCAGTCTTAAAATTATTGTTTACTTAATATTTGCTTAAATAATTGAAATATAGATAATTATGTAATTTTTAGAATCCATAAAAGCGTAATTTTGTAGTATTAAATTAGAATATTATGAAAAAAGTACTTTTTGTTTTAGCTGGGCTCGTTTTATTTTCTTGTAAAAAAGAAGCTGAAGAAGATTTTTCCAAACCACAAGTCGCTGAAAAATCAGAACTTATGAAAAAAGCTTTGGGGATTTTTAAATCAATTTCAACCATTGAGTATGCTTCCATTCCACAAAACAAAATAGATTTGGGCAAAAAATTATTTTTTGACAACACCTTGTCAAAAAACGGGACAATCAGTTGTAATTCCTGCCATAATCTTACCACTTTTGGTGTTGATAACAAATCTTTTTCTCTTGGAGACACAAAAGAATTAGGCGGGCGTAACTCACCCTCTGTTATTTATGCCTCGCTTCATGCCTTGCAGTTTTGGGATGGAAGAGCAAAAGATGTTGAAGAACAAGCTGGTGGTCCTTTATTGAATCCCGTAGAGCATAGTTTGCCTAATAAAGAATTTTTAGAACAAAAGTTAAGAGCAATAACCGAATATCAAACTTTGTTTAAAACCGTTTACCCTAATGACAAAGAACCGATAACATTTGCAAACATTACGAATGCTATTGGAGCATTTGAACGTCAGTTAAACCCAACAAGTAAATTTGACGATTATTTAGATGGAAATGAAAATGCAATTAATGAAAAAGAGAAGAAAGGATTAACCGCTTTTGTTGATAATGGGTGTACTACTTGTCACAGTGGTGTAGCGATTGGCGGACAACTTATGCAAAAATTTGGTCTTTATGGTGATTATGCTAAATTGACGAATAGCAAAAAAATAGATAAAGGTCTTTTTGATAGAACTCAAAAAGAAGGAGATCAATTTATGTTTAAAGTACCTAGCTTAAGAAATGTTGAAAAAACATATCCTTATTTTCATGATGGCTCTGTTGCTTCACTAAAAGAAACCATAAAAATTATGGGGAAACTACAAGTAAATAAAGATTTGTCAGATAATGATATTGAAAATATTGAAGCTTATCTAAAAAACATTGACTGCTGATGTAGAGGCTAAATACAAGCAATAAAAACAATCTCTCTTTATGATAATTTAAAAAGGGCTAATTTCAGAAATTAGCCCTTTTTAATAGGAAGAGAATAATATAAAATTCCATTTTCAAACTTCAAACTTTACAACTATCTTTGCACTTTAATTTGAAACTCAAAGAAATGAATAAATTATTAATTGTTGGAACTGTCGCTTTCGACGCTATTGAAACTCCTTTTGGGAAAACAGATAAAATTTTAGGTGGAGCAGGTACCTATATTGGGCTTTCAGCTTCGCATTTTAACTTACAATCTGCCATAGTTTCGGTTGTAGGAGACGATTTTCCACAAGAATATTTAGATTTATTAACATCAAGAAATATTGATATTTCAGGTCTTGAAGTAGTAAAAAGCGGAAAAACCTTCTTTTGGAGTGGCAAATATCATAATGATTTAAATTCTAGAGATACCTTGGCTACAGAACTAAATGTTTTGGCCGATTTTCAACCTAAAGTACCACAAAATTTCAAAAATGCTGATGTTGTTATGCTAGGAAACTTGCATCCAATGGTGCAAAATAGTGTTTTAGATCAAATGGAATCTAAACCAAAACTGGTTGTACTTGACACCATGAATTTTTGGATGGATTGTGCACTTGAAGATTTACTTAACGTAATCAAACGTGTCGATGTTATTACTATAAACGACGAAGAAGCACGCCAATTGTCGGGAGAATATTCTCTTGTAAAAGCAGCGGCAAAAATCCATACCATGGGACCTAAGTATGTAGTCATCAAAAAAGGAGAACACGGCGCCTTAATTTTCCAAGATCACGAGGTTTTCTTTGCGCCAGCCTTACCACTAGAAGAAGTTTTTGACCCAACAGGAGCAGGAGACACATTTGCAGGAGGATTTGCAGGATTTATTACACAAAGTGAAAATGTTTCGTTCGAAAACATGAAAACTGCAATCATTCACGGATCAAACTTAGCCTCGTTCTGCGTTGAGAAATTTGGAACCGAAAGAATGCTAAAATTAGAAAAAGAAGAAGTGGTAGCGAGATTGAAACAATTCAAATCTCTAACACAATTTGATATCGAATTATAATCAAAAAACGCCTCGAAATTTCGGGGCGTTTTTATTTTAAAAAATTAACTACAAAATTACAACAATACCATGAGTGACGCAATCCAACACGAATGTGGAATAGCCTTTTTAAGATTATTAAAACCGCTTGAGTTTTATAAAGAAAAATACGGCACTGCTTTTTACGGGATACAAAAAATGTATCTCCTTATGGAAAAACAACACAATCGAGGACAAGATGGCGCTGGTTTTGCAAGCATCAAGCTAGATGTAGAACCTGGCGAACGATATATAAGCAGAGTCCGCTCTAACGATGCACAAGCCATACAAGATGTTTTTGCGCAAATAAATTCTCGAGTAAACGAAGAATTGATTGCCCACCCAGAATATGCTGATAATGTGGCGCTTCAAAAAGCAAACATCCCATATATAGGCGAATTATTTTTAGGTCACGTTCGCTACGGAACTTTTGGAAAAAACAGTATTGAAAACGTACATCCTTTTTTACGTCAAAATAACTGGATGCATCGAAATTTGCTCTTAGCTGGAAATTTCAACATGACTAATGTTGCAGCACTTTTCAATAGTTTAGTAGAACTAGGGCAGCATCCAAAGGAAATGGCAGATACGGTTACTGTGATGGAAAAAATAGGACATTTTCTAGACGAAGAAGTAACCCATTTGTACCAAGAATGCAAAAACAACGGATTATCTAAAAGAGAAGCTTCTCCTGTTATTGCTGAAAAATTAGATTTGGTAAAAATCCTAAAAAAAGCCTCTAAAAATCTTGATGGTGGCTATGCTATGGCAGGATTGTTAGGTCATGGTGACGGATTTGTGTTTCGCGATCCAGCCGGAATTCGTCCAGCCTATTATTACCAAGATGACGAGATTGTAGTAGTGGCTTCCGAAAGACCAGTTATACAAACAGTTTTTAATGTCGATTTCGAAAAAGTACAAGAATTGCAGCCTGGAAATGCTTTAATAATCAAAAAAAACGGCAGCGTTTCGGAAGAAGAAATCATTACACCAACTATAAAAAAAGCCTGCTCTTTCGAAAGAATTTATTTTTCTCGCGGAAGTGATGCCGAAATATACCAAGAACGAAAAAATCTAGGAAAATTAATACTTCCTGCCGTTCTTGATGCAATAGATAATGATACGGATAATACCGTTTTTTCTTATATTCCAAATACAGCTGAAACTTCTTTCTACGGATTGGTCGAAGCAGCACAAGATTTTCTAAACCAACGAAAAAACAATTTTATTCTTGCCAATCGTAACACACTAACAAAAGAATCGCTTCAAGAATTACTTTCGGTAAAAATTAGAACCGAAAAAGTAGCTATAAAAGATGCCAAACTGCGAACATTTATCACCGAAGATAGCAGTCGCGACGATTTAGTTGCTCATGTTTATGATGTTACTTATGGTGTGATAAAACCAACAGACAATCTAGTAATTATAGACGATAGTATTGTTCGAGGAACAACGTTAAAAATGAGCATCATCAAAATGATGGATCGTTTGAAGCCCAAAAGCATCATTGTAGTTTCGTCGGCACCACAAATTCGTTATCCAGATTGTTACGGAATCGATATGGCAAAACTAGAAGGATTGGTCGCCTTTAGAGCGGCTTTAGAATTGCTAAAAGAAAGAAATCTATACCACATTGTAGAAGAAGTTTACACTAAATGCAAAGCGCAAGAAAACCTAAAAGACGATGCTGTGGTAAACTTTGTAACCGAAATATACGCAGCATTCAAACCACAAGAAGTATCAGATAAAATTGCCGAAATGTTGACCTCCGATTCAGTAAAAGCAAACGTAAAAATTATTTTTCAAACCGTTGAAGATTTACACATTGCTTGTCCGAAAAATTTAGGTGATTGGTATTTTACTGGCGATTATCCAACCCCTGGTGGAAATCGTGTTGTCAATAGAGCTTTCATGAATTTCTACGAAGGTAAAGATGCTCGAGCTTACTAAAAAATGCACTTCAACGGTTTTTTAGGCACTTCAACGATTTTATTTTGAGTTGAGCTAAACTACCTATATATTTACTCCACCATTACGTAAGTAGGTTAAGTTATGGTAGATTTGGGGCAAAAAAGGTGAAACTAATACTTTCACCTTTTTTATTGGAATAAACTCAACTAAAAAATAATCAAGAAAACTGAAACTAAATTAGCACACTACTTTTGCTATAATAAAAGTTATTTTTAATAGTACCATTGTAAACTTGTTTTAAAAAGCAATAACAAAACCGGTGCTTTGCAAAAACAAAATTGTATCAATTTTTTGTTAATTAATTACCAGTTTTTGATTCACTCTAGCTCCGTCTTCCAATTCGATTTTTAAGAAATAAATACCTGATTTTTCTATCGAAAATTGATTGTTTCCTAGATTATTTAGTTCAACGTCCTTTCCTAAAACATCAAACGCTGTTACTTTTTCTACTTTTTGAGTTCCTGCAATTGTAAATACAGATTTTGATGGGTTGGGGTAAATATTTACATTTATGCTGTTTATAGCAAAGTCTTCGTTAGATAATAAATTTGTAGCACCGCAACCATTTATGGCTTTTAGACCATAATTAGCATTGTTTATAATATCGTTTCCAAAAGTGGTTAGATTGTTGGTGTTGCTTGTAGTACTCATAACTCTGTAAGTGGTACTATTATGTGCGGCACTATATTGTGTACAATCGTGATTGAAATCCCAAGCCAACCAACCGATATTTCGACTACAGGCTTCGGTTAAAATTTGAGGGTAAAGCGTGTATAAACCCAAATCGCCACAACTATTATTGTCTTGATTGTTAGCAATTTCGCCTAAAACAAAACACACATTAGCGGTTTGTGCTTCGTTTAACTTGGTTTGCACTTGAGCCAGTGTTGATGCATAACCACCCCAATACGCATGAGATGAAAAAATAAGGTTATGCTGCGGGTCGCTGGTGTTCATGCTTGCTGCTATCGATAGCAGTTCTGTTGAAGATTGTCCACAATCGGGTGCATCAATCATGATGGGCACATTGACTCCGGCATTTCGCAAAGTGGTAATGGCGGCATTATAATTAGTTTTAAAAGTATTCAAAGCCGTTGCTTGATTTCCTGTCCATCGAACATAATCGAATTCGTTGGCGAGATTGATGATTATTTTAGACTTATTGGTTTCTATCATTGTCAAAATAGCGGGACTAGTCCAAAAACTCATGACAGCACTGTTAAAATGAGTCCAACTTTGGTTGCACGTAATGTAACTATCATCGTGAATACTTAGTATCGGAATCATTCCTTTGGTAATACAATAAGCTACTATATTGTTTAAATGACCGCCTGTTACATAACCATTGACTGTGCCTGCAACTCCGCCATTTGCTGGTTGATCTCTCCAACTTTGTCCGTTGGTGTACCACGGAATTCGGATAGCATTTGCTCCTGTTAACGCTACCTGATCGATGTACGGTTGATACTGTGCTGGGTTGCTTAACGAAATAGCGCCTTCGTTAATAATAGGATAATTGACGCCTCGCAACACAATAGTTTGCCCAGTCGTTAAGGTTAAATTCCTACCAACCACTTTTAGAGTAGTTTGCGAAAAACAATTTAGATGTAGAAAAATGACCGCTAATAATGCTATTTTTTTTATCATGATATGAATTTATTATTTGGTTTGATTTAGCTTGGCTTCTATTGCTTTTAATCTGTTTTCCAATGCTTTGTTTTGCTGTTTCAGTGCTTCTATCATTTCTTGCTGCTCCTGCATGGCTTTAACCAACGGCACTACAAAACTGGCATAATCTAATCCGTAATGACCATCAGCATTTTCGGGTTTAGAAATACCACTAAAATTATAATTTAGGGCTTGCGATGCAGCTTCAACTTCTTGAGCTATAAATCCCGAATAGCGAATTTGACTTGCTTTTTGATAATCATTCAACAATTGTGGATTGTGTTTTACCATGGTATCAAATTCGACATTCATCCATTCTCTATCCATTTTTTCGGTATTGTATTGATATACTACGGGGCGTAATTTTTTGATAAAATCCAATCCTTTTACTTCTTCTTTGACATTGAATTTGTATCGACCATCGCTAACAACAGTTAATCCTACTTGCGATTCAATTCTAGTAACAGCGCTATTGCCCAAACGCATCATGTTGTTTTGAAAAACCAAAGCTCCGTTACCAATTGCGGTGGAGTTAGAAACATTGGT
>CAXYWC010000060.1:0-15771 GCA_964292845.1 uncultured Flavobacterium sp.
AATAACGTGTATGTTGGAACTCGTTCTGGAACTAAAAATGTAATTCTTACAGAAATTTGCAAAATTTCAAATTGGAATCGCAACGAAACTACTAGTTATGATATAAATCCAGGGGGAACTAATTTTCCTGGAAGCAACCCAATTTTCACCATTCCATTGGGTGTTGAAGATTTTAATATCAGCAATCTTAATTTTTATCCAAATCCAACATCCAACATTTTAAGTCTTGAATGTTCAAATATTATTGATAGTATTCGTGTAATTAACTTACTTGGACAGGTAATACTTGAAAATAAAACAAATAATTCTACCGTTCAAATAGATTTATCAAACCTACCAAAAGCGTCATATTTTGTAAAAGTAACTTCAGAAGGAAAAGAGAAAACAATAAAAGTAGTTAAGCAATAATAATTTTTATATCTTTAAAAATTAACAAACAGTATTTAAAAAAAAAATTAAATAATTTATATTATGAGTACATCAAACACAGTAGATTCTCTGGTAAAACCAAAAGGAACAAAAATACCTTCAACATTTAAATCTTTGTCAAGTCAAATTAATTTCATAAAACAAAGACCCACCACGCCATTACCTCCGCTTGTGCAAACTTATTATGAAAATGGCTCACTTCAAGTATGTGCAGTAATTTTTATTGATGCATCACAAACCATTAATAATGTGGATGTTTATTATGATGATACTGAAGAACAACCTATATTTTACGCCACATATAATGCCCCAGAAACAACTGCTTCTGAATTTAATGCATATCAAGTAAATTTTGATATTGATTTACAAAATCAACCAAAAACAATAATTACATATGTTTGGGATGAAGATCCAGTAGGTTCAAGAGGAACAACAACAACTGTACAACCCTAAATTATTATTATTTTTTAATTTAATGGAGGCTATTTCACAAGTGTGGCATAGCCTTCATTTTTTTTTATATTGTCAAATTGATTTATATTTACACAAAAAAATAATTTGACACCTACCAAAATAGTACTACTTTTACTTTCTCTCCTCTTTTCTACTTTTGTTTTTTCGCAAGAAAAATATAAAAATTTATTCGAAATTGAGATTAAAAATAAGAGTCTAAAATTGACTCAAAATGTAAATTTTAATAAGTCTATATTATTTTTCTTGAAAAAAAACTGGGATTCTACTCTAGTTTATTCCATGAAACAACTAGATTTGGACAAAAAAGAAATCGAACTTAGTGATTACTGTCATTTTTTTAGAGGCGTTAGTTTTAAACAAAAAAAAATGCTTGGTGAAGCAAAAAAAGAATTTAATTCAATTTCTAAAACATTTGAATTTTACAAATCTGTAAAAAACATTTTAGGGGAAATTGCTTTAGAGCAAACTGAGTATAAAAAAGCAATTGTTTATTTTAAGCAATTTGAAAATCTTTCGGAAGCCAATTTCTTCAACATAAAAAAAAGTATAATTAATCATAATTTAGGTGTTTCTTATTTACACTTAAAGAATTTTAAAAAAGCCGAATTTTATCTATTAAAAAGCACCAAATTACAAGAAATAGAGAGAGATACCTTAATGCTTATTGGGGCTTATGGCGACATTGCTACTATGTATTATGAACAATACAAAGACAATTTAGCAATTCCATTTTTTGAGAAAGCCTATCAATTCTCTAAAAAAGTAAAAAGATATGATTTAAAACATGTTGCTACGAAAAACATGGCTGTTGTTGAAGAAAACAGAAAAAACTTTGAGAAAGCACTTATTTTTAGAAAAGAAGCTGAGAAGTGGAATGATTCATTAACCGACCAAAATAAAATTTGGGCAGTTGCAGATGTGGAAAAGAAATTTGCCATAAAACAGAAAGAAAAAGAAATACACGTTCTAGAAGTAGAAAATGAAATTAAAAAAACTCAACGAAATGGATTGTTTATTGTTGCAATTCTATTATTGAGTATGTTCGGTATAGGCTTCTATTTTTACAGGCAAAAAATTAAAACCAATAAAATAATTCTTTCGCAAAAAGAAGCTCTTGACGAGTTAAATGCTACAAAAGACAAATTATTTTCAATAGTTAGTCACGATTTGCGTTCCTCTGTGAATGCCTTAAAATCTAGTAATACCAAATTATTAAATAATTTAGAAACCAAAAATTATAGCGAATTGGATTCGCTTTTACATAAAAACAATGCCATTGCTAATAGTTCTTATAATTTATTAGATAATTTACTTAACTGGGCGCAACAGCAAACCAATCAACTGTTTTTCCAAAAAGAATCTTTGCACTTACACTCTATTGTCCAACAAGTAGAATACAACTACAAACCATTAGCATCCAATAAAAACATTGAACTCATAAATAAGGTTGAAAAAAATATTTTTGTTTTTATGGATTTAGATTCTTTGAAAATAATCATGCGAAACATTCTAGATAATGCATTAAAATTTTCAAAAGAAAACGGAATTATTTCGATTTATACTCAAAATTCTGAAGCCGATTTTATAAAATTGATTATTGAAGATTCTGGTATTGGAATGAGTGCTAATGTAATACAAGAATTACTGCAAGAAAACATACAATTATCTAAAAAAAATAACAAAGAAATTATTGGAACTGGCCTTGGAATGCAACTTTGCAAATCAATGATTGCCAAAAATGAAGGAAAACTAGATATTGAAAGTAAAGAAGGTCTTGGAACAAAAATTATATTATTTTTGCCAAAAGACAAGACCAATGGATAAGATAAATATTCTCATTATTGAAGATACAAAATCGGAAAGTGATGCGCTAACAGAAGTACTCATTGCCAATGATTATACTATTGTGGGAATAGCAACTAATTATACCGAAGCGTTAACTTTATTCTATCAGCACAAAGTAGATTTGGTTATTATCGATGTTTTTTTAAACGGTCAACCCGAAGGAATTACCTTTGCAGAAACGATAACCATAACTCCTAATATAGCCAAACCCTTTGTTTTTTTAACAAGCTCAAAAGATCGTCAAATCTTTGAAAGAGCCAAACTGACCAAGCCGTTTAGTTTTCTACTTAAACCTTTCAACGAATTAGAAGTTTTATATGCAATTGAAATGGCTGTCGAAAAATTCTACGAACAAACCAATGTATTTCTTAGTGAAGATCAAGACACGGTCATTGGAAACAATTATTTATTCATAAAAAAGAAAAACACACTCAAAAAAGTTGCCCTAGATGATATTATTTATATTGAAGTAGAAGAAAGATATTGTAATATCATTACTCAAAACGAAAAATTTCTAGTAGCCGTTTCGTTAACCAAAATCATTTCTTTTTTAGACACTAATAAATTTGCAAGAACTCACCGTAATTATATTGTAAATACAAATAGAATTACGGAGATAATAATTGCTGACAACTTAATTATATTAGACGGAAATCATAAAATAACGTTGAGCGAAAAATACAAAGACTTTATTCACAAGTTTAAGATATTGAAATGATTTCTGTCATAATAAACTTAAAATCTTCCAAAAAATCGGAAGATTTTTTTTTATAATAAACTCTTGTAAGATGATTCTCTTTTCTTGTGACAGAAATTATACTTCTTATGTAAAAAAACGAGTTTTACCTAATTTCTTATAGTAGTTTTATGTTAGAAAACAAATTGAAGCTAGCCTTTTTGTTATCTCTAAAGTCCTAATATTAATTTATTTTAGTAATCAAGAACTTAAAAGTTTATAAACAATTGCATATAAATAAATTTTAAAAACAGACAACGTTAAATTGTGGAGTTAGAAACCACATTAATAAACAAGGCGAAACCCGAAAAGCCTCACGAGTAGGGTAAATTAATATACAAATCATGAGTTATCCCGATGTAAATATTCAAAATTCCTGCGGATTTACCGCAGCTGGAACAATTAGTTATGCTGCTTGTTCTTCCGACAATTATAATCTTGGCAATGGATCCGGACAATCTTTTTCAAGAGGTGTTTGTCTGGTTACTGAAATCACAGCAACTGTTAGCTTACCTACCGGAAATGTAAATGCAACTCCTTATAGTTCTTCGGGAACTTCCTATTCACAGTATGCAGTTATTCAAAGTAAACCCGGTGAATATGCGGTTACAAGAGTAGTCAATTTAGTTGGTCAAAATGAACAAATCATAAAAAGTAAACTTGAACAAAGTTCCGCACATTATGGTATCAACCCTAACGAAGATGTTGAAATAACTGCATTGATAATTAAACAGCAACAAGAACAACAATTGTTAACAAATTGGCCATCAAATGCTCCAAAACCAATGACCGTAAACACAGGAACATTACTATGTGGACTGCGTTCAAAAGAAGTTGATTCTGAAAAAAAAGAAGTTTCCTGTGTACATGGATGTCTTGAAGAAATAAACAGAGATAGTAAATTAGGATTATCATCGGTTGACATAAATGAACTTACGTCAACTTTCTTAAAAGCGATGATAAAGAATCGTTTCAAGATGTCCTATGAAGGAAATACTTATAAAAACGAAAAAGGACAAACTGTTCACTGGGGATTATCAGCCTGTGCCGAACCGCTTGAAAATGATAAAGATGCTGTTATATATACTATTGCATTAGCAGTAGAATAATAAAGTAATTAAAAAAGAACAACATTGAATTAAATTTTATCTAAAATCTTCCATGAAAAATGGAAGATTTTTTTTTTCTCTTAATTTTCGTAAGACACTTCAAGGTTCTTGTGACATAAATTATGTTGTTCATGCCAATATATAATTACCTAAATCAATATTAAAGTAATTTTATATGAATTAAAAAACGAATTCTCACTACTTGAATTTGTTATAAAATTTTAATCCAAAAAAAGAATTAATAAATATATCATTATGAGAAAAATAAAATTAAAGCTGATCGTTCAGTTTTGCTTCATTGGAAGTTTAGTAGTTTCATGTGTAACGAAAAATGGTAAATTACCTCAAGACATGAAAAATTTATGTGATTTATCTGATATAGAATTTGCAACGTGGTTTAAAAACGGAGAAATAACCGAAAATGGTATTGTTACACCTGCAAATAGTGTAGATTTTGTACATAATAATAATTGTGATTTTTATAAATGGTCTGAAAGAATGTTTTTATGGATGACTTCAAAAAGTGAAAATAAGGCCGTATTTGAATCACCAGAATTTTATTCTGTATCACCTAAAAAAATAATTGGAAATGACACTATCCGAGAATTAATCCCCCATCGTTCTGGTCAACTTTTGAGAGCTATTGCTAATGTTGACAAAAGTGGCAGTATTATAAGCGAAGAAGGCCAAGCAACAGATGATGTTTTAATGGATAAAAACGAAAGTTTAGTTTACTATATTTCAATGGTTAACGACGTTTATGCAGAGTTTTTAACTGCTGTTAAAAATAAAAAAATGAGTGGCAACAATTTTCCAACAACTAAAGCTGACAGAGATAGTATTTTTAACTATGCGAAAGCAAATGGAATAACATTAAAAAACCCTAATACGTTAGCGATAGAAATCAAAACTTCTTGGGTTGATGTTTCTAAACTAAAAAATAGCGACGAATATATTACAATAGATGCCATTATTCCAACCTATAAGAAGAAAAACAATAAACTTTGGGAAATTGAAGGTGAACGAAAAGCAAAATTAGCTTTGATAGGTATGCATATTGTTGGTAGTGCAAATGGACATCCTGAAATGATTTGGGCTACTTTTGAACACAAAAAAAACACTCCAAATGCTTCATATCAATATCTAAATAATAAAGATATTACTATTACTGTAGAACCAGATAAAAATAAAGATTGGTTGTTGAATGAAAACCTAAATGACTCAGCAAACATTTCTCATATGACTTTTTCCGATGATAAAATAGTAGCTAAAAAGAACCGCGAAATATCAGCAAGTAATACATTAAGAACTAAACCTTGGGGAAGCAGTATAGATGTAAAACCAAATGCTGAAGACAGTTCGCCTGCCGCTTCAAATAGTGAAATTATTGCAATAAATAACTCAATAATAAATAAACTTAAAGGAAAAGACATTCGTAAAAATTATATTTTTATTGGAGCAACTTGGACAGAAAACGGAACAGCACCTAATGGTTATAGTTACAATCCTAATATAGATAGTCTTAAAGTAGCGGGTGTAGCCATTGGAGCAAGCCAATTAGCTAATTCAACTATGGAAACCTACGTGCAAAACGGCGAAAACTACAATGTTTTTGGTTCTTGTTTTAGTTGTCATAGCAATAATAAAAGTTTGCAACCAAGCGATTTAAGCCATGTTTTTGCTAGAATTATACCCTTAAAAAACAAAACCAATTTACTCGAAAATCCTAATTATTATGATGCTAATGAACGAAAACATCATAAATAGTAGTTCTTTTTTATAGCATCTCACAATTTTATAAAATAAACTGTTTCGTATAGAAAATTCTGAGGAGCATATGAGTAAGTGAAACACAAAATATTTAACCTATGAAGAAAGACTGCCCTAGAAATAATTTTGGGGCAGTCTATTTTTATTTCTATTATTTTATATTCACTTCAAAAGGCATCATCGCTTGAACTCCTTTTTGCGAATTCATTTTGCGAATTTGCTCGATAATTTTATAATTTTCAAGACCTATTTCTTCTTTAATCAAGTTTTCACGAGATTTCATGAAAGGCAAACCGCTTCTACCGAAGAAATCTTTAAAATCTTTCTCGTATTTAGGGTAATCGACAGTCGAATATTCTTTCACTTTTACTAAATTAGAAGCATACGCTAGTGCATCGTCCAAACCTCCTATTTTATCAACTAACCCCAATCGTAAAGCATCAGAACCCGCCCAAACTCTTCCTTGCGCAATGGCATCTACTTGAGCAAAAGTCATTTTACGTCCCGTTGCCACACGAGTTACAAAGGTGTTGTAAATTCTTTCCACTCCTTCTTGTGTTACTTTTCTAAAATTATCATCGAGAGGTTTGAACAAACTATAGCCTGATGCATTCTCGTGCGTTTCTACTAATTCGGTATTGATACCATAATTTTTAGTTACTTGAGATAAATTAGGTAATGTTCCAAAAACACCTATAGATCCTGTAATAGTACTTGATTCGGCAAAAATTTGATTGGCATTACACGAAATATAATAACCTCCCGAAGCTGCTAAATTCCCCATAGATACAATCACTGGTTTTACTTTTTTAGTCAATTCGATTTCTCTCCAAATTAATTCGGAAGTCAAGGCACTTCCTCCTGGACTATCAACACGCAACACAATTGCTTTTATGTTGTCGTCTTTCCTTGCTTCTTGTAGCGAACGACGCATAGAACCTTCGCCTACAGTAGTTAAATCGCCTTCTCCGGAGCCAATTTCGCCTTGAGCATACAGTATGGCAATTTTGTCTTTGGTTTCAAAGTTTGGCGCAGCGGTTGCAACATTAGTAGCATAATCCATAATATCTACAGTATTGTAATCCTCGTTTGCATCCACTTTTAATGCTTTTTTGATGTCGTTATGGTACACATCTTCGTAGGCAATTTTGTCAATCAATTTGTTTTGCAAAGCCATTTCGGGAGTTCTAGCTAACAAACCTGCTGCAATAGTGTTAAGTTGTGCTACTGGAATATTTCTAGATTTCGAAATATCTGCCGCCATGGCATTCCAAATAGACGTTAAAAAAGTGGTGATTTGGTCTCTGTTTTCGGGACTCATTTCGCTCAGCAAAAATGGTTCTACCGCACTTTTGTATTTTCCGTGACGAATTACTTCCATTTTCAAACCTGTCTTGTCTTGAAAATCTTTGAAATACATTACTTCTGTTGATAATCCTTTAAAATCAATATCGCCAATAGGATTTAAGTAAATCGTGTTGGCTACCGAATTTAAGTAATAATCTTTTTGAGAATAGCCATCGCCATACGCCATGACAAATTTTCCTGATTTTTTGAAATCTTCTAGCTGGTCACGCAATGCCTTAGTTTGAGCAATCCCAAGTGACAACGTGTTGTTTAATATTGAAATTCCTTTAATATCTTCATCGGTTTTAGCAACTTCAATCGCTTTTAGAACATCGGCTAATCCGTCATGATTGGCTTCAAAATAGCCAATTTCTTCGTAATTAAATTTTCCTCCATAGTCATTAGTTACCTCCGCCAAATTCAATTCTAAAACAGAGTTGTTTTCTACAAAAGTAGTCTCCGATTCTCCTCCGAAAACCGCCGCAATAAAAATTATTCCAAAAAAGAATAACATACAAAAAATAAACAACCCAATAATGGTTGACAATACGTTTCCTAAAAATTTCATCTCAATTCACTTTATATTGCTAATAAGTACTTGTTTTGAATTATTTGTTACAATTCAAAGTCGTATTTCTAAAAATTAGTTATTAACACTTACCTAAAAACACTACGATTCTAAAATTCTTTTTAGTTAATTTGTGATGATTATGAAAAGGCAACAAAAAGTAGTGCTTTCGTTAGGAAGTAACCAAGGAAATCGACGAGAAAATATTGAAAATTGTATCCAACTGATTCAT
Source organism: uncultured Flavobacterium sp. (assembly GCA_964292845.1). Classification (GTDB taxonomy): domain Bacteria; phylum Bacteroidota; class Bacteroidia; order Flavobacteriales; family Flavobacteriaceae; genus Flavobacterium. Next base: position 8,511 of record CAXYWC010000060.1, read on the forward strand.
CAGAAAATTGGATTAATTGTTTGCGCTTCTAAGGTTTATGAGAGCCCTTCTTGGGGTTTTAGTAGCGATGCTTTTTATAATTGCGCGTTACTTTTACATACTTCCTTTTCGTCCGAAAAAATTCTGCGAAAAATTACCGCTATTGAAAATGAATTAGGAAGGGTTAGAAAAAACTCCAATTCTTATGAAGCCCGAATGATTGATATTGACATCATTGCTATTGAAGATCAAATTTTTAATTCCGAAAACCTAACTATTCCGCACCCACAAATGCAAAATCGGCTTTTTGTATTAGTCCCAATGTTGGATTTAAAATTAGAATGGCAACATCCTATTCTCAATAAATCCGTCTCAGAATTACTAGACCTTTGTGAAGATAAAAGTAATTGCGTTGTAGTTTCAGACGTAAATACTGCATTGAAAAAATATACGATCAATCAATTAAATTATATTGCCATTGAAGGAAATATTGGTGCTGGAAAAACAACTTTAGCAACTAAAATTGCCGACGATTTTAATGCTAAAACAGTTTTAGAACGATTTGCAGACAATCCTTTTTTGCCCAAATTTTATAAAGACCAAAACAGATACGCATTTCCGTTAGAAATGTCGTTTCTTGCCGACAGGTACCAGCAATTGTCCGATGATTTATCGCAATTTGATTTGTTCAAAGATTTTGTGGTTGCCGATTATCATATATTTAAATCCTTAATTTTCGCTAAAGTAACACTGCAAGAAGACGAATTCAGATTGTACAAAACCTTGTTTGATATTATTTATAAAGAAATGCCAAAGCCTGATTTGTACCTTTATTTATACCAAAACACGGACAGACTCCTAAAAAACATCAAGAAAAGAGGCCGAAGTTACGAACAAGAAATTGAAGCCGAATATTTAGAAAAAATAAATTACGGTTATTTGGATTATATCAAATCGCAAACGAACTTAAATGTTTTAGTTATTGATGTTTCTGACTTTGATTTTGTAAAAAAACAAGAAGATTATATAAAAGTTTTAGAAGCAATTCAGCAAAAATTAGCGTAACTATTTATCTTTTTAAAGAAAAATGACCTCGCTTCTCTGGAGTTTTTTCATTCATCTTTGCAGCATACCAATAATCTGACGAAGGCAATTTTTCATTGTTAAAAGTTCCATCCCACGATGGTTTTGAAGCGTTTAGCAACGTTATCAATTTTCCGAAACGGTCAACTATTTTTACTTCAGCATTGGGATAAAAAGACATCCCTTTCAGAACCCATACATCATGAATACTATCGTTATTTGGCGTAAAAAATCGAGGCGCTTCAATCACTGCAAAAACTTCTGAATCCATGCCACAACCTTTTTTTTCTCTCACATAGCACGTATATATTCCACCCGCTAAAACCGAAAAAACATTGGATACTTGGTAATTATTTCCGTCTATAGAATATTCAAAATTGCCAGTTGTATTTGTCAATACGGTTGCTGTTGTATTTTCGATCACAATATCCGTTATGACAGGCGGAGTAAGTTCTAGTAGTGTAATTTTTTTTGTTTTAGAACAATTTTGCAAATTGGTAATCTGTACGGAATAATTTGACAATCCATTCGATATAATGGTTTGTGTAGTTGCCCCTGTTGACCAAAGGTAACTCATGTTTGCTACGCCCGCCTCTAAAAGAATGGTATCGCCTTTACAAATAGTAATTTCCTCATCCGTTACAACAGGAATAGGAGTTACAATTACTGTAACTGGAATTCTTACCGAAAGACAACCATTATTATTAGCTTCGGCATAAAAAGTAGTAGTTGCTGTAAGTGTAGTAGTATTGAAACTCGTCCCGTTTCCTAATAAATTACCATTAGAATTGTACCAATTAACAGTACCCGCAGTTGTTGAGGCTGAAAGAGTAGCCAAACTTCCTTCGCAAATAGGATTTGGATTAGTTGCTGAAAGTACTGGAATTTCGTTTATTGTTGCTGTAACGGCAATCCGATTTCCTGTGGCACATCCTATAGGAAAAGCATCTACATAATAGGTTGTAGTTGTAGCCAACGAAGGCGTTACAAAGCTATTCCCAGTAGCTAAAAGCACACCACCAACGGCATTACTGTACCAATTTACATTTCCAATATTGGCACTAGCTTGCAAAGTCAAGCTTCCGGTCCCGCATTTAGATTGTGGTGTAGTAGCTGTTATTGTAGGAATTGTAATGATTGTGCTTGCTGAAATTTGCAATACTGGATCTCCAGCCATGCCTCCATACTCCACAATATAACCTTTAGGTTGGTAATTACCGCTTGTGTCACCCGTATTAGACAAGTCGTTCCAAGAGCCTAATAATCCTACACCAGGTGCGGTAATGTGTGCATAATTTTCGCTCCCTTGATTATTAGGTTCTCCATTGTTCCAAAAAGCAAAATTTGGGGTTGAACCGTTTACGCCTCCATTCCAAAAAACCGTTCCGTTTTCAGGCCCAGTCATCCATTTCCAGACGCCTTCTACTTGTTCGTCGCTTCCTCCTATCCAACCTGCTCCAGCAGCTTGCGCTCCTGCAAGTTGTGCTTCGTCAGCAGCCGTAATTGTGGCTAAATAACCTTGCAAACCATAATAGGTGTTTGTTTGAGCTGCTGTTTTGGCATTTTGCCAAGTTATTCCAACGTTTGGAATATATTCATAATAATGTCCATTAGACGGTAAATAATTTGCCTGTCCAACGGAGATAGAAAAACTCCGTGTTCCTGATGGATTTAAAGTGCTATTAGTAAAAACGACATCTTTAATTGCAGCAACTAATTCAACATAAGTGGGCTGAACAGCAACTCCTGTTAAAGTCAATTTACCCGAAGATGGGTTCCAAATGCTAGCAATAGTGGGGTGAACACCTGTAAGGGTTAGTAAATCCTGTCCGTTTACATATCCTGAAGAAATTTGAATATATACGGCATCAATACCCGTGTCGTCTGGATCAATAATGGTCATATTAGTAACAATTTTCATAGAACTACCTGGACAAAAAACCTGATTTCCTGTAGCTATAAGTGTTGGCGCCACATTAGCCAAGTTTTTTGTAAGCAATTCTTTTTTTAGAGCAATACTGGCGTTAGAATGAACAGTACTAACTGCTAAAAGAAGTACTAAAATGCTGTTTTTTATACAAAAAGGAATCATTCGATAAAGGTACTAAATTTTAGCTGTAATTCATTTTTACAAATAAATCCCAAACGACAATTCCAGCACTTACCGAAATGTTTAACGAATGTTTGGTGCCTAATTGTGGTATTTCAATGGTTCCGTTGCATAATCGCACCGCCTCTTGGTTGACTCCAAAAACTTCGTTACCAAAAACCAATGCATATTTTTTACTATTTTCTACCTTAAAATCAGGAAGAAAAGTCGAATTTTCTACTTGCTCGATGGCAAAAACGGAAACATTTTCTTGCTGTAATTTGTCAATGACTTCCAGAACATTTTCATGATGTTCCCAAGCTACGGTTTCGGTTGCTCCAAGGGCTGTTTTATGAATTTCTTTGTTTGGAGGAGAAGCGGTGATGCCGCATAAGTATATTTTTTCAATCAAAAAAGCATCGGCTGTTCTGAATACAGAACCGATGTTGTGTAAACTTCTAATGTCGTCCAGAACAATAATTAGTGGGGTCTTGGTGGCTTCTTTAAAATCTGAAATCGATTTTCTGTCCAGTTCGCTATTTTCTAATTTGCGCATAATCTATTTTATAAAAAAAGCTTTCACCATGGCGAAAGCTTTTAAGGTATTTTTTTAAAAAAGTAATTAGCTTTTTGTAGGCTCCACTGCTGTTGCTGGTGCAGCAGGAGTTGGATCTGGTAAAACTGTTCCCTTAATTGTTAACACTTTTGACGGCATTCCTTCAGCATTCGAAGTTACGGTTACTGTTTTTGTAAACGGTCCCACTCTATCGGTAGCATATTTTACACCTATAACTCCTTTTGCTCCAGGAGCAATTGGCTCTTTAGGTGTAGTAGGAACAGTACAGCCACACGATCCTTGTGTATTAGAAATAATTAGCGGCTTATTTCCGTTGTTTGTGAATGTAAATTGTCTTCCTCCATCGGCATTGTGTGCAATGGTTCCGTAATCGATTGTTTCATTTTCAAAAACCATTCCAGCACCTTCTACTTTTGGAAGTGCTGCAACAGCGCCTTTTTTAGCTTTTTTTTCTTTTTTAGCTTTCTTTACTTCAATTTTTTCTTTAGTTGCAACTTCTTGTGCAACAACATTATTTACTCCAAAAAAAGCAACAGCTGATAAAATAAATATAATTTTTTTCATTTTCTTTTTTAAATATTGATTAATAAAACAAATGTAAAAATAAAATCGAATTGTAACACTTTTTTTAATCTAAAATTGTTGTTAAATTATTCGCTATTTATTTAACCAAAATAAGTAAATTCGTTGCCTAAATTAAAACCAAAACGTTTTGTCTGCAAAAGAAAAAGAAATCAAGGAAACCCCATTAATGAAACAATACAACGAGATCAAAAGGAAATATCCTGATGCTTGTTTGCTATTTCGAGTAGGCGATTTTTACGAAACTTTTGGAGATGATGCAGTTCGAGCCTCAAAAATACTTGGAATAACACTTACAAAACGAGGTGCTGGTTCCCCTACAGAGACCGCATTAGCTGGTTTTCCACATCATTCTATCAACACTTATTTACCTAAATTAGTTAAAGCAGGACTTCGGGTGGCTATTTGCGACCAGCTGGAAGACCCAAAAATGACTAAAACCATAGTAAAACGTGGCGTAACAGAATTAGTTACTCCTGGCGTTTCGATGAATGATGAAGTTTTAAATTCGAAAACAAACAATTTTCTGGCTTCCGTTTATTTTAGCAAAAAAACAATTGGAGTTTCCTTTCTGGATGTTTCCACCGGAGAGTTTCTTACTTCCGAAGGAAACGAAGAATATATCGACAAATTATTACAAAATTTTAACCCCAGCGAAATTCTAGTTCCCAAACAACACAAAGGCGATTTTGCAGCAAAATTTGGCAGCACTTTTCATGCTTTTTACCTAGAAGATTGGGTGTACAAAGAAGATTATGCTACTGAAACTTTAATCAATCATTTTCAAACCAATTCACTAAAAGGTTTTGGTATCGAAGAATTATCTAGCGGAATTATCGCTTCTGGAGCCATTTTGTACTATTTATCAGAAACACAACATAATAAAATTCAGCATATTACATCGATACATCGCATTGCTGAAGATGCTTATGTTTGGATGGATCGATTTACCATTAGAAACCTCGAATTATACCATAGTTACAACCCAAATGCGGTAACGTTACTCGATATTATCGACAAAACGCTTTCGCCAATGGGCGGACGAATGCTCAAACGCTGGTTGGCACTTCCGTTAAAAAACGCCAACACAATAAAATCACGTCACGAAGTGGTGGCTTATTTTAAAGAAAACCAAGAAATATTAAAAAAAGTTCAACATCAAATTAAACAAATTTCCGATTTAGAACGTTTAATTTCCAAAGTAGCCGCTGGCAGAATTAGTCCAAGAGAGATTATTTATCTTAAAGAATCATTAGATGCTATCATTCCGATAAAAGAATTGGCATTACAAAGCACGCAAGAAGCCGTAAAAGTTATTGGCGACAGTTTGCACAGTTGCGATTTGTTACGAGAAAAAATAAAAACAACGCTAAATCAAGAAGCGCCTGTTGCTATAAGCAAAGGAAATGCGATTGCATCGGGTATTCATACGGAATTGGACGAACTGCGAGGAATATCGTCACTTGGTAAAGAATATCTAGAAGGTATTGAAAAACGTGAATCTGAAAAAACAGGTATTTCATCATTAAAAATATCTTTCAATAATGTTTTTGGGTATTATATCGAAGTTCGAAATACGCACAAAGACAAAGTACCAACGGAATGGATTCGGAAGCAAACTTTAGTGAGTGCCGAACGCTATATTACCGAAGAACTCAAAGAATACGAAACTAAAATTTTAGGTGCTGAAGAAAAAATTCAACAAATAGAAAATCAATTATTCGAACAATTAGTCAGTTGGATTGCCACTTACATCAAACCTGTTCAATTGAATGCCAATTTAATAGCGCAACTGGATTGTTTGATTTCGTTTACACAATTGGCTATTGACAATAAATACATTTGTCCCCAAATAAACGATTCCTTCGTTTTAGATATAAAAAATGGTCGTCATCCTGTTATCGAAAAGCAACTACCGATTGGCGTTCCGTACATTGCAAACGATGTATATTTAGATCGAGAAACACAGCAATTAATCATGATTACCGGTCCAAATATGTCGGGAAAATCGGCTATTTTGAGACAAACGGCACTCATTGTATTATTAGCTCAAATGGGAAGTTTTGTTCCAGCAGAAAGCGTACAAATGGGTATTGTCGATAAAATTTTTACTCGAGTCGGCGCAAGCGATAATATTTCAATGGGAGAATCTACCTTTATGGTCGAAATGAATGAAACCGCCTCCATTTTGAATAACATTTCCGATAGAAGTTTGGTTCTACTTGACGAAATAGGTCGTGGAACGAGTACCTATGATGGCGTTTCAATCGCTTGGGCCATTGCCGAATTTTTGCACGAGAACCCAGCGCAACCCAAAACGTTATTTGCCACACATTATCATGAATTAAATGAAATGACAGAATCGTTACCTCGCATTCAAAATTATAACGTATCGGTCAAAGAATTGAAAGATACTGTTTTGTTTATTCGTAAATTAGTAAAGGGAGGGAGTGCGCACAGTTTTGGTATTCACGTAGCAAAAATGGCAGGAATGCCACAAATTGTTTTGCAAAAAGCAGAAAAGATTTTGAAAAAGTTGGAAAAAAATCGATCCGCAGATGCGATGACTGGTTTAAAAACAAACAACGACGATATGCAACTCAGTATTTTTAATCTCGACGACCCTTTATTGGAAGAAATTAAAGAAGAAATACTAAATTTAGACATCAATACCTTAACGCCAGTAGAAGCATTAATGAAATTGAACGAAATAAAAAGAATGCTGATTAAAAAATAGTCTCGCTAAAACAAGGATTTTCAGAGCGTTATAAAAAAGAGGTTTTTTTTATCAAAAAACACTTGTATAATCAAATTAATGTATTAAATTTGCCCTCGCAATACAGCAATGTAGCGCAAGTTCTTTTACAAAAATAATGAAATGCGAAAATAGCTCAGCTGGTAGAGCGCGACCTTGCCAAGGTCGAGGTCGCGGGTTCGAGCCCCGTTTTTCG
>CAXYWC010000061.1:0-15384 GCA_964292845.1 uncultured Flavobacterium sp.
AAATCGCATCTCGCTTCATGGATATCTCGCATCTGGAAGGTTTATCAGAAGAAGAACAAATTAGAAAAGCAACGGTTGTTTGGGGAATTAAAGAAGCGGTCTTTAAAATTAAAAATGAAAAAGGAATTAGTTTTCCAGATCATATTTTCGAAAACACATTCTTATTATCTGACAAAAAAGCAACAGCTCAATTATCTTTTAATAATCTAATTGAATCTTTCGATATATTTTTTGAAGAAATAGACTCGAATGACAGCCAAAAGTTTGCTTTAGTATATGCATTCGAAAAGTAGCAGCAAATAACGATGAGTACTATTTACAATCAAATCTTACAAGCCAAAGCAGAAAGCAGAAAACTACTCGCTATTTTGCTAGATCCAGACAAAATCGATTTAAATAACATCGAAACTTTGGTTCAAAAAATCAATCAATCGCCAGCAACGCATGTTTTTGTTGGAGGAAGTCTTGTTCAAAATAACATTCTTGACGATTTAATTTTAAAAATTAAAGAAAATTGCAATTTACCTGTTGTGCTTTTTCCAGGAAATCCGTCGCAAATATCGGACAAAGCCGATGCAATTTTATTTTTATCTTTAATCTCAGGTAGAAACTCAGATTATCTCATCGAATATCAGGTAAATGCGGTTCCTATTTTGAACAAAACCAATCTCGAAATTATTCCGACAGGATACATTCTCATAGAAAGTGGAGCAGAAACAGCCGTAGAACGCGTGAGCAAAACCAAACCATTAAACAGAAATAATCCAGAATACATTCTTCAAACAGCACAAGCGGGCGAAATGTTAGGCAACAAACTCATTTATCTAGAAGCGGGAAGCGGTGCTAAATTTTCTGTTCCAAAAGAAACTATAACCTTAGTTTCTCAAAACATCAAGATACCTTTAATTGTTGGTGGCGGAATTGTAGATTTAGAAGGAATAACCAACGCTTATAATGCGGGTGCAGATTTAGTCGTTATAGGAACGGCTTTTGAAAAGAATAGTAATTTTTTTAGTAAATAATTTAGACCCGAAATTCATAAACTATAAATTCGAATTAACCTTTTTTTGATGATAGACTTTTTCCTAAATGCATATAAAGATGCTTCGCCAATACAAATTCTACTAGAATTCATAGCTTTTGTATTTGGAATTGCGAGCGTTTGGTTGGCAAAAAAAGAAAATATTTTGGTCTATCCCACAGGTATAATTTCGACAGTTATAACAGTTTATTTGTTGTACCAAGCAAAATACTTTGGTGATATGACTATGAATTTTTATTACTCGATTATGAGTATTTATGGCTGGTTTATGTGGAAAAAAAACAAAAACCAAGAAGAGCTTAAAGTAACGAGAACAAATACTAAGGAAAAAATAATTGGATTCATTATGTTTCTAATAACAATGTTAGTTACCTATTTTGTATATTTATTTTTCGATTATAAACTTGAAATCCCTAACTATATAGATATTTTTACATCTGGCATATTTTTTACAGCAATGTGGTTTATGGCTCTCAAAAAAATAGAAAATTGGACTCTATGGATTTTGGGAGATTGTATTGCAGTACCTTTATTTGCATATAGAGGCTTAGGTATGTTATCTTTGCAGTATCTAATTTTTACAATTTTAGCTATTTTAGCTTATTTAGAATGGAAGAAAATCTTAAACAGCAACAAACTAATAGGATAAAAGTTGCCCTTTACGGTCCTGAAAGCTCAGGAAAAACAACTTTGGCAAAACAATTAGCCAGCCATTTTAACACGGTTTGGATTCCCGAATTTGCCCGTGATTATCTTCAAGAAAAGCTAGATAAAACAGGTCAAGGTTGCGAGGCAGAAGACTTGATGCCAATAGCTGTGGGGCAAATTAAATTAGAAAACGAAGCGTTAGCAACCGCTAATAAGTTTCTTTTTTGCGACACCAATGTGTTGGTTACTAAAGTATTCTCTGAAGTTTATTATGGATTTTGTGACCCCATTCTTGACAAAGCTGCCGAAGAACACAACTATGATTTGTTTTTTCTAACCGACATCGATTTGCCTTTTGAACAAGACGATTTGAGAGACAGTCGAGAGAATCGGGATAAATTTTTTGCGGCTTTCGAAAAGGCTTTAATCGAGACTAATAAACCGTATATCAAAATTTCAGGAAATAAAGAACAACGACTCGAAAATGCAATTTCGATAGTTAATGAGTTGGTCAAAGCTAAAGAAATGGGATTTTCTTCGCATGATTTTGTGCAAATATACGAACAAGGAGTTTCTTTGTTGCATATCGAAAAGCAACTAACTATTTTTCAAAACGGCATTCCAAAAATCACTTTAGAAGCTCCCGCTACTTTGCAAAAAGGAATTTGGAAATTATCCGACTCCGAGTTTACAGAAAAAGCGCTATTTTTCGATACCAGAAAATCATCGCTAAAATTAGAAAAATTTGTCCCCGCTTCTGGAGCAGCCAGCAGAATGTTTAAATTCTTAAGTGAATTCTTAAATGATTTTGATATTGAAAAGGACACCATAAATGGTTATATTAATAAAAATCAAGCTTCAAGTCTTACTATTTTTTTAGCCGGAATGGAAAAATTTCCTTTTTTTGACGAGGTGCATGATAAATTAAAAGCTACTTTTTCAGATTTTCCTTCGTGGACTCGGGATAAAAAAAATTATTATTTTATAAAATTTTTAATAGGGTCAGAAAATTTTAATTTCGCAAATAAGCCAAAAGGTATTTTGCCTTTCCATTATTACAAAAATCACATTGCAACACCTATTGAAGAACACTTAAATGAGAGTGCTAGTTACGCATCGTCAAACGGAATTTCTAATTTGCATTTTACCGTTTCAAAGGAACATCAAAAGCAATTTGAAGATATTTTAGCGACTGTACAAAGCAAAATAGAATCAAGCTATGCTGCCAAAATAAACATTAGTTTTTCGTATCAAAATAAAAAAACTGACACCCTTGCTGTCGATTTTCAAAATAATCCTTTTCGAGAGGAGGATGCTAAATTGGTTTTCAGACCTGGCGGACACGGTGCTTTGATTGAAAATTTGAATAATAGTGAAGCCGATATTATTTTTATTAAAAATATTGATAATGTTATTCAAAATCATATTGACGCTATTGCTCTTTACAAAAAAGCATTGGCAGGAATTTTGATGGCGTTGCAGGATCAAATTTTTACCTATTTAAAACAAATTGACGCTAATTCTATCTCAGAAAAGGAAGTTGAAGCTATAGTTTCTTTTGCAAAAGACAAGCTTAATAGTGCCATTACAACTGATTTTGCTAAAATGACATTGAATACTAAAGTAGCCTATATAAAAGAAATGCTGAACAAACCTATTCGCATTTGTGGGATGGTAAAAAACGAGAACGAGCCTGGTGGTGGTCCGTTTTGGGTTCGAGACAGTAATGGAAATAGCTCCTTACAAATTATAGAAAGTTCTCAAATAGATTTGCAAGACGAAGAACAATTGCAGTTATTTCAACAAGCAACTCATTTTAATCCAGTTGATATTGTTTGTGGGATTAGAAATTACAAGGGACAAAAATTTAATTTGCCTCATTTTATAGATGAAAATAGCGGTTTTATAGTTGTGAAAAATAAAAACGGAAAAGACATAAAAGCCTACGAACTACCAGGTTTATGGAACGGTGCCATGGCAAATTGGCTTACTGTTTTTGTAGAAGTACCTCTAATTACGTTCAATCCGGTAAAAACAGTAAATGATTTGTTAAAACCTACGCATCAACCCGAATAATGGAAACGGAAAAAATAAAAGCAGAAATAACATATAAAGCCGTACGAAGTTCTGGAGCGGGAGGACAAAACGTAAATAAAGTTTCCTCTAAAGTGGTTTTGAGTTTCGATGTGCAAAATTCTCAAGCGCTTTCGGAAGAAGAAAAAGAATTAATTTCCGAAAAACTAGCTTCGCGATTAACGTTAGACAAAATCCTGATTTTAAACTGCGACAAAGACCGAAGTCAACTCAAAAACAAAGAAATAGTTACAAAAAGAGCGTTGGAGTTACTTAAAAAAGCGTTGCTTGTTCCTAAAATTAGAAAAGCAACTAAAATTCCAAAAGGCGTTATTCGAAAAAGTATAAAAGACAAGAAAAACACTTCTGAGGTAAAGCAGAGCAGAAAAAAACCTGATTTTGAATAACCTTTGTGTTTAGCTAAGATTGTAAATACAATAGTTAAATGTTATCGTTTGAAAGATATTGTTTACCTTAGCACTTATGAAACAACTTGTTTTTATCGTCTCTTTTTTGTTTCCGTTTTTGGCAATTTGCCAGCAATCTAGCATTGTTGTTTTGTCTTCGAGTGTTCAGCATATTGTAGCAAATGGCTATGTTGGCGAGGATTCTTTTAGGTATCAGTACTTTTTAGAAAACAACGCTTTACTAAAAATTAAAAACAACGAAACGTTTCAATATAAAAACATAGCCCTTGGCAAAATAGCCAAAGTGGATATTCAAAATCCGTTCAAAACAGTTTTGTTTTACGAAAGTTTTAATACGGCGGTAATTCTAGACAATCAGCTCAACGAAATACAAAAAATAAATTTTTCCGATAATACAAAAAATATTGTCGCAACAGCCGTCGGTATGGCTTCGCAAAATAATCTTTGGGTTTTCAATGCAAGCAATCAGCAAATCTATTTGTATCAGTATTTGAAAAATGAGTACAAAAACATCTCCAATCCTATTGCTCAAACCATTAAATATTACCAAACCAGCGCCAACGATTTTTGTTGGATTGATAATCAAAATTATAGTTATTCGTGCGACATTTTTGGCAGGATAATTGCAATAGGAAAAGTACCTGATTTCGATGCCCTACAATTCATTTCGAAAACGGATATGATTTTCAAAAAAAACGACGACTTGTTTTATTACTCGTTAAAAGAGGATAAAACAGTCTTGATTAATTTAGATAAAAAAAGCTATACAAGTTTTTACTACAAAGACCAAAATTTAACTATTTTTACAAACGACGGAATTACAAATTATAAAATAAATTTACCATAATGCACATAGCAGTAGCAGGAAACATAGGCGCAGGAAAAACAACACTGACCAAATTATTGGCCAAACATTTCAAATGGGAACCTCATTTTGAAGACGTGGTTGACAATCCGTATTTAGACGATTTTTATCATCAAATGGAGCGTTGGTCGTTTAATTTGCAAATTTATTTCTTAAACAGTCGTTTTCGCCAAGTGTTGCAAATTCGCCAAAGTGGCAAAAAAATAATTCAGGATCGAACTATTTACGAAGATGCCCATATTTTCGCGCCCAATCTTCACGCCATGGGTCTCATGACAAATCGTGATTTTCAAAATTATGCTTCGCTTTTTGAATTGATGGAAGGACTGGTAGGCGCACCCGATTTGCTGATTTATTTACGTAGTTCAATTCCTAATTTAGTAGGACAAATTCACAAGCGAGGACGCGATTATGAAAATTCCATTTCCATCGATTATTTAAGCCGATTGAACGAACGTTATGAAGCTTGGGCACACACGTACAACAAAGGAAAATTACTGATTATAGATGTTGATAACGTTGATTTTGTAAACAATCCAGAAGATTTGGGAATGATTATTAATAGAATTGATGCCGAAATAAACGGATTGTTTTAATTCTTTCGGAAACCAATAGATGTGCGTCATTCCGCATAGACTCCCGCCCTGACTCCGTAAGCTAACGGTACGGAAGTGGAAAAATGGAAGGAAATAATAAGAAAAAATAGATTTTGTAAACATTTGATTTACAAGACATTAAAAAAATGTTAGTTGAAATTATATGATTTATCTTGTTGGAATAGTAATAACATTTTTTTTAGCATTTTTACTTCTTGGTAAAAAAAATAAAAATACTTCTGACAATATACTATTAGTTTGGTTTGTAGTTATTGGTGTTCACCTAGTTCTTTTCTATTTGAATTATACCAAAATAATATTTAACTATCCATTTTTATTAGGCATTGTCATTGTTTTTCCATTTGTTCACGGACCTTTGCTATATCTATATACTGCTACCTTAACCCATCAGATTAATTTTTCAAAGAAGTATTTGCTTCATTTTATGCCTGTTTTATTTGTAATGATACTCTTTTATGACTTCTTTATTTTAGATGGAAATTCAAAATTGTTGGTTTATCAAAATAAAGGAATTGGATTTCAAACAAGATTTTTTATCAACTCTATTCTTATAAAAATTTCGGGGATTACTTATATAATTTTGTCTCAGATGGTATTGCATAGGCATAAAAAAAATATTATTTCAAATTTTTCTAACCTAGAAAAAATCAATTTGAATTGGTTGCAATATTTAATATTAGGAGTAGCCTTAGTTTGGATTTTTATTTTTTTTGAGATTGAAGTAATCTATTTATATTATGCCGTTGTTGCTTTCGTGATTTTTATGGGCTATTTTGGTATTAATCAAGTTGGTATCTTTAATACTCAAACAGAAAATGTTAAACTAAACGAATTTCCCGATAGCGAAAATTCTAATAAGCAAAATGATAACAATATAAAGTATCGAAAATCTGGTTTAGATGCAGAAAGTGCCAAAAACATATACTATCGGCTTAATGACATCATGCAAAAAGAAGAGGTTTTTCTTAATTCAGATATAAATTTAATTGAGCTGTCACAGATTTTAGAGGTTCACCCCAATCATTTATCCCAAGTAATCAATTCCTTTGAAAATAAAAATTTTTATGATTATATTAATGGGAAAAGAATTGAAAAATTTATTGCTTTATCCCAAGATCCGAAAAATAAAAATTATACCATTATTTCTTTGGCTTATGATTGTGGATTTAATTCAAAATCATCTTTTAATAAACAATTCAAAAAACACACAGGACAAACTCCAAGTGAATTTATGAGTTTTAGATAATTACTAGAGGATTCACTTACAAGCAAACACCACAAATCATCATTTTTTGAGTAGCAACTTATAGGCGAGGTCTCATAATTGGCAGATGTATCAAATCTTTGCCAATAATTCTAAAACAAAAGTTAATGAAACCTTTACTCAAATTAAAATTTATTTTTTTCGTACTAATAACAAATGTGTCTTGTTCACAACAAAATTCTTTTGACCAACCTATAAAACGCACAGAAGATTTTCTAATTCAAGGAATAAAATATGAAACTTATGAAGGTTTCGTCGAAGTTCCCGAAAACTATGAAGATCCAAAATCTGAAAAAATTCAACTTCCAGTACTTATCATAAAATCTCCCAATAAAAATTCTCAAGAACCTATATTTTGGTTTGATGGAGGGCCTGGCGGCTCCAATATTGCATCTCAAAGCAAAATAGATTTGCCTTCTGCTGCCAATACACTTAAAAATCACGATTTTATATGTGTTGGTTATCGGGGTGTAGATGGTTCAGTTACGTTGGAATCAAAAAGCATTACTAAGGCTTTCAAAGGTTTGGATAATAAAATGTTAAGTGATAAATCTATTCAAAACATCAAAGAAAAAATAAGGGAATATAAAGCCGAATTAAAGGAACAAAACATTGACATCAACAATTATAATATTCTGAATGTAATTGAGGATATGGAAACAGTGAGAAAACAATAGGGATATAAAAAAATAAATTTACTCTCTGTGAGTTATGGTACTCGTGTTGCTTTATTATATGGTTATAAATATCCAAAAATTATAAACCGAACATTAATGATTGGGGCAACTCCACCAGGATATTTTTTAGCTAAACCCGAACAAACCGAAGAAGTGATTACGGAATATGATCAAATATTTAAAGAACAAGACTCTTCAAATTATTCCATTAAAGAAATGATACAAAAAGCATTTGAAAAAATGCCTAAACGATGGTCGGTTTTTAAATTAGATGCCGATAAAATTAAGGCAGGTACTGTAAATGCTCTTTATAATGTGGGGTTTGCAGTATCCGTTTTTGATGCCTATAAAAAAGCTGTACAAGAAAATGATTACAGCGGCTTATTTATGTTGCAAAAACTTTCAGATGTAAGCCATCCAAAAGTTATGGGAGATGTATATGCAAAAACAGTAAGTGCCGATTGGGAAACAGGAAAGGATTATGAAAAAGAAGTTCGTAATAGCAAAACAATATTAGGAGGAAACGTATCTTTAATATACGCAGCCACTTCAAAAGAATGGGGCATAAAATCAATACCTGCGGAATATAAAAAATGTCAAAATTCTAATACTGAAACTTTAATAATCAGCGGAAGTTTAGACCACAGAACACCTCCATCTTTGGTAGATAAAGAACTGATGCCTTTTCTTGCCAATGGAAAACATATTGTTCTAAAAAACAGTTCTCATATTGACATTTTATCTATAGTAATGAAAAACGAAACACTGCTCCAACATTATTTTGACGAAGGAAAAATAAATGAAACATCAATAAAAGCCCCTGAAAAAGTTGATTTTACACCTAAAGTAAAAATTAGTAAATCAAAAATATTTATGTTTGGGGTAATAAAATAATGAAATTTTTGAGTAGTTAGTGAGCATTGTAAATTCAATCTAAAGAATCATAAAAAACAAAAAATATATAAATGGAAATTTTAAACATACAAACAACACGACTTAACATTCGACACCTCGAATTGTCAGACCTCTATGACTTTCATATCTATCGTTCAAATCCAGAAGTTACAAAATATCAAGGATTTGATGTTATGACAACGGAACAAGCGGAAGGATTTATTAAAGACAACTCGATAAAGCATTTTGGAAAAGCAGGAGAATGGGTACAATATGGAATTGAAAATACTGAAACAAAACAACTTATTGGCGACTGTGCCATTAAACTTGACCAATACGATACGAGAATTGCAGAAATAGGAATCACTATTTCGCATCTCGAACAAAAAAAAGGCTTCGCAAAAGAAGTTTTATTGGGTATTCTGACTTTTTTATTTGACACAAAAGAAATACACCGAGTTGTAGAAATAGTAGATGTTGAAAATATAGCTTCAATCAATTTATTGAAAAGTACAGGATTTAAACAAGAAGGACACTTTGTCGAAAATATTTTCTTCAAAGGAAAATGGGGAAGTGAATTTCAATACGCAATGCTGAAACGAGAATGGGACGACAGAAAGTAATAATTTAAACAGACAATGCAACGAACCGCTAACAAGCGTTTGGCAAGATTGCGAATTTTGTAGTAGATACACGTTTACATTTCGCAAGAAATTTTATCTTTAACAGAAAATAATCAGTTCCAAACTTCGCAATTGCATGAAGTGGAGGAACGAGAACAGCAAAAAGTCGGTTGAAAAACCGGCTTTTTTATTTTAACAAATCATTAGTAACAAAATACAATTTCATTCGTCATCTTTGTTACGATAAAATACTAATACGAACAACGAGATGAAAAAAATAATAATAGCAGTAACATTACTACTAAGCGCAACTTCTTTTGCACAAGATTTTCAAGGCATGGCTGTGTACGAATCGAAAACAAGCACCGCCGATTTTAAAGCCCGAATGGATGCTAACAAGGAGATGACACCCGAAATGAGAAAAATGTTTGAAGAACGAATGAAGAGTATGTTCGAAAAAACATTTATCCTAAATTTCGACAAAAACACCTCTATTTATAAAGAACAAGAAAAACTAGAAGCACCAGGAACGCAAAACGGCGGTATGCGAGTAATGAGTTCCTTTATGGGCGGTGGCGGAACGCATTATAAAAACATCAAAGAAAAATTATATACAATCGATAAAGAAATGATGGGCAAAGAGTTTTTAATTCAAGATTCGTTACCCAAATTAGACTGGAAACTAGGACAAGAAACAAAAGAAATTGGAGGCTACATGTGCTTTAAAGCTACGGCAATGCAAAAAGCAAGTCAGTCTGATTTTAGAAATTTTAAATTAAAAAAAGAAGAAGACAAAAAAAAGGATGTCGCCTCGACCGAAAAACCCAAAACCACAGGCATGATGGCCGATGGAGAAATTCCTAAAGAAATAGAAGTAGTTGCGTGGTACACCCCAGAAATACCCGTAAGTAATGGTCCTGAAAATTATTTTGGTTTGCCAGGATTAATCCTTGAAGTAAGTGCTGGAAAAACCATTTTGCTGTGCTCAAAAGTAGCCATAAATATTAAAGATAAAAAAGAAATAAAAGCTCCTACAAAAGGGAAAGTAGTATCTCAAAAGGAATATGACGAAATTGTAACTAAAAAAATGCAAGAGTTTAGAGAAATGAACCAAAATCAAAACCGAGCAGGAAATGGTGGCGGAATGCAAATGAGAATGGGCAATTAATATCGTTTAAACTAAAAAAAAAACACTGCAATAGTTATAGGTAATATTGCAATGCTGAGAAAGGAAGAATCTTATTATACACTATTATTATGAGATTCTTCTTTTTTAGAATAACAAACTAAGTGTTTTTATTCCACTAAATTCAAATCCTAAATAGTATATCTCAATACAAACACAATTGTTATCTAAATGAATAAAATTACAGTCCTTTTACTAACACTCTTTTCGTTAGCCACTTTTTCTCAAAACATCACTTTTCAAGGAATTGTAAAAGACACGACCAATGTGCCACTCGAAATGGCAAATGTTATGGCAGTAAATCAAACAACAAAAGCGGTTGATGCCTATTCGATTACAAACGATAAAGGGAAATTTCAATTGTCGCTCAAAGCAAATGCAACCTATAACGTTCGTTTTTCCTTTTTAGGTTTAAAAACCAAAAACCTAACCCTAGCTACAAAAGGAGAAAATATAGCCCAAAACATTGTTCTTACAAACGATGCAACAGAATTAGCAGGCGTTGAAATAGTTCGAGAAATGCCTGTTTCGATAAAAGGGGATACCATAATTTACAATGCCGATTCTTTTAAAACAGGTACCGAACGTAAACTAGAAGACGTACTTAAAAAATTGCCTGGCGTAACCGTAAATGCCGATGGCGAAGTGGAAGTAGAAGGCAAAAAAGTGAGCAAATTGATGGTAGAAGGAAAAGATTTTTTTGATGGAGACACAAAATTGGGCGTCAAAAATATTCCAGCCGATGCCATAGATAAAGTGCAAGTTTTAAGAAATTTCAACGAAGTGGGCGCCCTCAAAGGATTAGAAAATAATGAGGACAATGTAGCCATGAATATCAAGCTAAAATCAGGAAAAAAGAATTTTTGGTTTGGCGATATGACAGCAGGAGTAGGCGTAGGACACGTAGAAAGCCGATACGAAATAAACCCAAAACTGTTTTATTACAGCCCAAAATACAGTATAAATGTGCTGGGAAATTTTAACAATATTGGTGAAATGCCTTTTACCGTTCAGGATTATTTTAAATTTACAGGCGGTTTTAAAAACATGATGAAAAAAGGCGGAACCAACTTCAATATGTCATCAAACGATTTGGGTATTTCGTTATTGCGAAACAACAGAGCAAAGGAAATACAAACCCAGTTTGGCGCTACTAATTTCTCATATAATCCTATAAAAACGCTCAGTATTTCTGGATTTATAATACTTTCTAGTACAAAAACAGCGTTAGAAACAACCAACAAAACCAGTTATTTAGGACAAGATACAAAAACGGTACTTTTCTCAGAAAAAACAAGCGAAAAAACAGACCAAAAGAGTAATTTAGCCTTATATAAACTTAGCGGAACCTACAAGCCGAATTCGAAATTACAACTAGATTATGATGTTTTAGGAAAGCAGTCCAAGCAGGACGAAAACATCAACACCGTACAAGAAACTTTTTTTCAAAATCCGATGTTAAACAATAATCAGTTTATTGGAGTAGGGAAAAAACAAAATCCATTTTCGCTAAATCAAAATTTCAACGCGTATTATACCCAAAGCGATAAAAATGTGTTTGCTTTAGAAGTGCAACATTTGTATCAGGACGAGAACCCGTTTTACAATGCTAATTTAGAAAAAAAGCCTTTCCCCAACAAACCGCTTCCTGCTGATCCAGCCGAAAACTTAGAGTTTCAAGACCAAAGTAGGTATAATCTGAATCAAAATCGTTTTGTGAAAACAAATAAAATAGATTCTAAAATAGATTATTATTACATGCTTACGCCAAAAAGTAATATCAATGTAACACTTGGAAATACCTATTCGAATCAAGCTTTTAATTCTGCTATTTTTCAAATTTTAGACAATGCTACTGTTGATAATTTGAAATCGAATTCAAAAAATGACGTAAAATATAATTTCAACGATGTGTTTCTAGGCTTGCATTACAAATTTTTAATAGGAAAGTTTACGTTTAATCCCGGATTTTCAGCTCATAAATTTGATACCTATAACGAGCAATTAGGCGCCAAAACAACAGATAATTTTTATAGAATTTTGCCCGATGTGTATGCTTTATACCAAATAAAAAAGGCAGAAACACTAACGTATAATTATGCCATAACTACGGATTTTACCGATATTAATAAATTTGCAGAAGGATATGTGCTTACGAATTATAACGCACGATTTAGAGGAAATCGTTTTTTAGAAAACGCAACATCGCACACCCATTCGCTACGTTATTTTAAATATAATATGTTTAATTTCGAAAATATATTTGCCAATATTTCGTATTCTAAGAAGATAAATCCAGTAAAAAATTCGACCACTTTTTCGGGGATAAATCAAACTAGTGAGGCAATCAACTCTAACATAGCTGACGAATCTATTAGTGGTGCCGGAAATTACGGGCGTTCGTATCTTCGCAATTACAAATCATCGCTAACCATTGCTGGAAGTTGGTCTAAATTTAATAATATTCGGAACAAATTACTTCAAACTTCCGAAAGCTTTATTCAGAATTACACCCTCAAAACCAGTACAAATTACAAAGGGTTGCCAAATATTGAATTAGCCTATAATTATTTAATAAACGATTACCAAGGGACTAAATTTTATACCCAAAAGCCGTCCGTAAAACTCGATTATTATTTCTTAGATGCTTTTTCGTTTGTGTCTGAATACGAATTTTATACCTATTCCGACAACAAAAAGACAGTGAGCAACCAATACGATTTTTTAAGTGCAAGCCTAGTGTATCAGAAAAAAGATGGTAAAATGGAATATAAAATTTCGGGAACTAATTTGCTTAATACGACTTCTTTAAACGACGATAGCTTCATGCAATTTTCGACCAGAACTTCACAATATATGGTGCAACCACGATATGTGATTTTTAGTATGAAGTATAATTTGTAAAAGTGTAACTGCGTGTGAGATTCCTACGGGCACGAGAGCTCTGCTCGAATTGGCGAAGCAATTACAACTGTGTGTGCATTGCTTTGCCAGTTTTCTATTAATCGTGTCCTACGAAATGTTGTTTTAGCTTTGCCAAAGTTTGAAACTTTGGCAAAACTGTGGATACAAAGCACTACTTTTCATTAGAAATTTAACAACAAAATTATCGTCTTGCTAAACTAAAAAGAAAAACCCCTAACTAAAAATCATTTAGCTAGGGGTTTTTTCAAAACACAAATAAAACTATAAACTGTATTTCACTCCAATGTTGATACCTATGGTATTGTAATTGTAAGACGTTTTAGGTGATCTTAATGGTTTGGTTGGGTCTATGGTAGCACCACCACCAAACGCTAGTAAATACGGATTCCCTTCTATATAATCGTACTCTTTTTGGGAGGTGTTTAACGTTGGTAATTCATCAACGCCATTAACAGTGTATTTTGTTAATTTTCCTTCTGTTGGAGTATAACTCAAACTATTCATGTTAACCTCTCCAAATAAAGACAAGTTAGAAGTAATGCCATAACTTATTCCTATTCCAGCATGATACCCAAAAGCTACCCCGCCTTTTGCTTCAGCTTCAACTTCATTTAAATCAATTCCGCTTTTATTCTGAACTTCTTGCTTAATTTTTCCTAAACCAACAATACCACCCAATTTTACATACGGGTTTAATTTTGAATAACCAGCAGACAAGACAAATGCGGGTTTAAATTGCACCATATTTGAAGTAAGGCTTTGCTTGAAATAATCACCACTTAAGGCTTTTACTTTAGTTTCAGTTTTGGCTCCTAATGTGTAATCTACTTCCAATTCGGCACCGAAACGACTATTAAACATGTACCCTACTGTTTCTCCAAAATTGAATCCTTTTCCTAAATTAACATCAACAACTTCCCATTCCATATCTCCTGCGAGATTCTCGGTTCCATTATAAAGTGGATAAGGGAAAATAGCGATAGGAGTCTCTCCTGTGGAGTGTTGCGAGTTGCTAGCGGCAAAATTGTAACCTCCGTTTATTTTAAAATAAAAACCTTTCTTAGCGCTACTTGCTTGTGTTTCCTGTGCATTTGCTTGTTGTGCAAATAGGACGGTAGCGGCTACTACTAAACATAAAATTACTTTTTTCATTTTATAAATTGTTTTAAAATTTGTTACTATAAATTTACGAAAAAAATAGGGGATTTGGAAGAAAAAGAGGTGTTTTTTTTGACCTGTTTGCAATGTTCTAACTCCGAAAGAGTTTGGAGTTAGAACGTTTTGTTATTCTTTGTTTTTACTATCTATAACAATCGTTACTGGCCCGTCATTTATTAAAGAAACTTTCATATCTGCTCCAAAAATACCGGTTTGTATTTTTTTGCCTAATTCGGTTTCTATTTGCTTGACGAAACTTTCGTATAATGGAATGGCAATTTCAGGTTTAGATGCTTTGATATAACTTGGTCGGTTTCCTTTTTTAGTCGAAGCATGAAGCGTAAATTGAGAAACCACAATAATTTCACCATCTACATCTTTTACCGAAAGGTTCATCACCTCATTTTCATCGGCAAAAATGCGCAGATTGGTGATTTTTGAGGATAACCAAATGATGTCTTCTGGACTGTCTGAATCTTCAATTCCGACTAAAACTAACAATCCTTTTTGAATTTCGGCGACAATTTTAGAATCGGTTGTTACTGATGCTTGAGAAACTCTTTGAATTACTAATTTCACTATTACTTAATTTTTATTTCTCGTTTCATCACTCGCAATTCTGTCGTCATTATAAATATCCGTACGATACGTTTCATCATCTCCTTCTAGTATTTTTAGATAACTATTGTATCGTGAATAGGAAATTTCGTCTTTCTCTAATGCTTCCTTAACAGCACATTTTGGTTCATCTTTATGTAAGCAATTGTTAAACTTGCATTGGTCTTTGAGTTTGAAAAATTCGGGAAAATAACCCGAAATTTCTGTAGGTTCCATGTCCACAATGCCAAAACCTTTTATTCCTGGCGTGTCTATAATTCGAGCGCCAAATGACAAATCGTACATTTCGGCAAATGTTGTGGTGTGCTGTCCTTGTTTGCTTTGTTCGGAAATCACTTTGGTTTTTAAGTGTAAACTAGGTTCCAT
>CAXYWC010000062.1:0-14789 GCA_964292845.1 uncultured Flavobacterium sp.
CAAATGGTTGAAGGAAACATTGTAGTCTCAAATTTCTTAATTAAAACCCAAATTATTGTTAAATTGAAAAATAAGAACGAACATTTTTTAATTTTACAAACCATTAAAAAACAAAAATTATGAATACAATTAAATCCCTATTTATAGCGACTTCATTATTGGTTGGTGCATCAAGCTTTGCACAAGACAATTTAGTGAATTCATTAAAAATAAACGCAAGCGAAAAAAGCAAAGAAGCATTCAAATTTACCGATGTAATCAATATCGAAAACACATCAATAAAAAACCAAGGTTCTTCAGGAACTTGTTGGAGTTATTCGGCTAACTCCTTTTTAGAGTCAGAAATGATCCGCATGGGGAAAAAGCCAGTAGAATTATCTCAAATTTTCTCTGCCAGAAATGCCTATATTGAAAAAGGAAGAAACTACGTTCGTATGCACGGTGCCGTTACACTAGGCGATGGTGGTGCTTTCCATGACGTAATGAACATGTATCGCAAATATGGCGCAGTGCCTCAATCGGTTTATACGGGTTTAAATTACGGAACTGACAAAAATAAATTTGGCGAAATGGCCGCTTTAGGCGAAGCTTTACTAGCTGCAGTTGTCAAAAATCCTAACGGAGAACTAACACCCAACTGGGAAAAAGCGTACACCGCTGTAATCGATTCTTACTTAGGACAAACACCTAAATCATTCGATTATAACGGAAAAAAATACACCCCTGAATCTTTTGCCAAAGAAGTCGTAGGTATTAATGCCGATGATTACATCGAAATATCTTCCTTACAAGAATATCCGTATTACTCAAAATTCGTACTAATGGTACCAGACAACTGGGCTTTTGATCAAGTATACAACGTAAAATTAAATGAGCTAACCGAAATTATTGACAACGCACTAAAATCGGGTTACACAGTGGCTTGGGGTGGCGATGTGAGCGAAAAAACATTCAGTTGGAAAAATGGAGTTGCTTTTGTTGCCGAAAAAAAATTAGACGATATGACTCCCGAAGAAAAAGCCGATTTGTTTAACGGTCCTAAAAAAGAAGCCGTTGTGACGGAAGAAATGCGTCAAAAATCTTTTGATAATTATACCACAACCGACGACCATGGAATGCACATTGTAGGATTATCTAAAGATCAAAACGGAAAAGAATACTATATTGTAAAAAACTCGTGGGGAACTACGAACGACTACAAAGGCTATTTGTATATGACAAAAGAGTTTGTAAAATACAAAACAACCGACATCATGCTCAACAAAAAAGCAATTTCTGCGGATATGGCTAAAAAATTGAAACTGTAATCGGGTGAAGTAGAAAAAAACTAGTTTTTTCAAAATAAGCTGTCCAAAATGTAATTTTTGGACAGCTTATTTTTTTTAACCGATAAAACGAATCACGAATTGCTGACAAAAAACGGTTAAAAATTAGATTTAAACCGAAAAAGCAAATTTTAAACAGGTAGTTTGTCGATTAAAAGATACATTTCATAGGTTAATGTTATATAATTATTATTTTTTTTTATATTTGGGGTAAAATAAATGAATCAACCGAAATATTTATAACTATGAAAAAAATTATTTTAGGCATTTTCATGATGATTTTTCCGTTTTTGGGCTTCGCTCAAATATTAACAGAAGGATTTGAAGGTGCTACTTTTCCTCCTACTACTCCAGGAAACTGGATTGTGTTAGACAATGGAGTAGGAACAACCGTGAGTTGGACAGAAACAACCGATCTAACTAGAGTAAACACCGGTTTGAAAGCAGCCATTATGGATCGTGAAAACGTAGGGGCTGGTAATACGTCTGTAGACTGGTTAATTTCACCACAAATTACTGTTGGCGCCAATTCGCAATTGCGATTTTTTACCAGACAAACTTTAACAGGTAATAATGGCTCTACGTATGAGATACGAGTATCTACCAATGCCACTCAAAATAACCTAGCTGCTTATGCACCAGTTCAAAGCTGGACAGAAACAACGCTAAACGCTACTTACTATGTTTACGAAGAAAAAATTGTAAGTTTAGCGGCTTATCCAGCAGGAACACAACTATATATTGCTTTTGTTAAAAGTAATACACAACCTACAACCGCAATATCTGGAGATCGATGGTTGATAGACGACGTAAAAGTCGTGCAACAATGCTTAGATCCAACGATATTAACTGTTGGGGCGATAACTCCTACAACCGCAAGTTTAGGTTGGACAAACAATGGTACGGCTACTTCATGGGAAGTAGAAGTAGTGCCTGCGGCTAGTGCGCCAACAGGTGTTGGAGTTCCAGCGCCTACAAATCCTTTTGTTGTAGGGCCACTAATTCCAGGAACAGCTTATAAATACTACGTAAGAGCCAATTGTGGTAGCGGTAATTTTAGCCAATGGGTAGGGCCGTTTAATTTTGCAACAACACCAGCGGGGTCTGTTTGTAGTGCCCCTATAACTGTTGCCACATTGCCATACAGTCATACTAGTAATACAAATTTATATGGCGATGAGGTCGATGTAGCTCAAGGTGCTTCTTGTGGAGCAGGAGCAACAAATTACCAACAAGGAGCAGAAGTGTTTTATTCTTATACACCAACAGTTTCTGGGAATATTACCATTTCGATGACGCCTACAGGAGTTAGTTCGAGTTTATTTGTGTACAATGGTTGCGGGAATTACCCGCTAAACTGTATTGCAGGAGTAGCGAATACGAATGCAAATCCTAGAGTGGTTACAACGCTAGCGGTTGTTGCAGGACAAACGTATATCATTGTGATATCATCTAGTACAACGCCTGCGGCAGGGATACCGTATACCTTAATCATTCAAAACGTAAATTGTACTGCGCCTGCCGCTTTAGCAGCAACCAATATAACCACTACAAGTGCTGATTTATCATGGTCTAATCCTTCTGGAGCTACTTCATGGCAAGTGGCTGTACAGCCTGCAGGATCTCCGATACCAGCAGGAGTAGGAACCACGGCAGGAACAAATGTAAATTATCCAGCAACGGGTTTAACTGCAGCAACAGCTTACCAATATTGGGTTCGTGCTGATTGTGGAGGAGGATTGTTTAGCGCATGGTCTGGACCATTTTTGTTCAACACCGCAACGTGCGATGCCGCTGATAAATGTAATTATACTTTTAGATTAACAGATTCTTGGGGAGATGGTTGGGATAGTGCGACTAACCCAGGAATAATGTTAGTAAAGCAAAATGGAGTAACCGTGGCAACTTTAACAATGTCAACAGGATCTTTATTGAATGTTGTTGTTCCGTTATGTCAAACATTACCAGTCGAATTATATTGGACTTCAGGTGGTCAATCACCACTAGAAATAGGTATGTCTGTAATTAATAATTTCGGTCAAACGTTGTTTACTAAAATTGCAGGGTCGGGTGCTCCAAGTACAACGGTTCCTTTGTACTCAACAAGTTTTAGTTGTACTACGCCAGCTTGTTTGCCTCCAACGGCATTAACTGCAACGGCAATAACTACCATAGGCGCAACTCTTGGTTGGAATGCTAATGGCGGTGCCGCTTGGAATGTGTATGTAGTGCCTACAGGATCTCCAGCACCTACTGGAGCTACTGTGCCAACGTATGCTAATATAACCACAAATCCATTAGTTATAACAGGATTATCTCCTTTTACAACCTATCAATATTATGTAAGTACCTATTGTTCTTCTACAAGTGCAAGTACTTGGGCTGGGCCATTTAGTTTTACTACTTTGCCAACCTGTTTAATACCAACTACCGTTACTACAACCGCTATAACGGCAACAAGCGTTACGGTAGGTTGGACAAATCAAGGAACCGCTACTGCATGGCAGGTATTAGCCTTGCCTTGTGGATCTCCTGCTCCTACAGCAGCAACTGCAGGATGGGTAGCAGCACCAACAAATCCTTTTGTTATGACAGGATTGAATGCGGGTACATGTTATGATTTTTATGTAAGAGGCGTTTGTTCTCCTACAGATTCTAGTCCTTGGTCTGCACCAAAATCAGCCACCACCTTCCCTGGTTGTGGAGGAGGTTTCTTTGATACTGGAGGCGCTGCTGCAAACTATGGAAACAATGAAAACTCAGTTATTACTATATGTCCAACCAATCCAGGAGACGTGGTAACTGTAACTTTTACTTCTTTTAACACTCAGGCTACTTGGGATGGTTTGTATGTTTTTGATGGAAATTCAGTAGCAGCACCACAAATAGCTAGTACCAACCCAGCAGGAAATGTGCCTGGAGGTTTGGCAGGGTCTTATTGGGGAACGGCTATACCAGGGCCATTTACATCGACAAGTGCAGACGGATGTTTAACGTTTCGATTTAGAAGTAATGGTTCGACTCAAAATTCTGGATGGACAGCCAACGTAACTTGTGGTCCACCACCACCGTGTTCTAAGCCAAAATTACTAACCGTAACTAATATCACGCCAACTTCAGCACTTTTAGGCTGGACACAACCTTTAAACCCTAATGGAAGTCAAGCTACAGCATGGCAAGTATTAGTATTGCCTTGTGGCTCGCCAGCACCAACAGCTGCTACTACGGGTTGGAGTACTACTGCTACTAATTCATTTACAGCGGCTGGTTTAAATCCTGCTACATGCTATAATTTTTATGTACGAGCAGCTTGTTCTCCAACAGAAGTAAGTGTATGGGTTGGACCAAAACCGTTTACCACATTGCTTATTAACGATGAATGTACGGGTTCGATACAAGCACCCGTGAATCAAAATACAAATTGTTTGCAAACTGTATTTGGAACGGTTACTGGCGCCACTGCATCACCACAAGCCAATTCATGTGGAGCAACAGCTTCAACAGCGGACAATGATGATGTTTGGTTTCATTTTGTAGCTACAGCAACAACACACCATGTTTCATTATTGGGTGTAAATTATGCGACAAATCCTTTCGGATTAAACTTTGCTTTATATACAGGAAACTGTGGTACAATGACACAATTTGGAGGGTGTATAACCGCTACAGAATCGAATAATATAAATGGGTTAACTATAGGACAGACGTATTATGTACGAGTGTATTCTACAGCGACAACGGCTTCAACTTTACAATTTGAATTGTGTATTGGAACCACTATGATTACCTGTCCTACGGCATTGCCATTATGTGCTATTGTACCTATAGTATTGCCTAATAATGTTGGAGTGCCTACATTACCAAATCCTGTAGCGCCTTATTCAACAACTTCTTCTACAGTGGGATGTTTAGGAAGTGCTCCAGCGCCTACGTTTTATTATTTAACCATTCCTACGAATGGAAATTATAATTTCTTTTTGGAACAGAATAGCAACAGTACGTTTACAGGCACTGGTTTAGATGTCGATTTCGCAGCATGGGGACCCTATGCTTCAAATGCCGTAGCTTGTGCTACCATAAGCACGGCAAATGCTTCTGCTACAGGAGGTTTCTGTAGTTTTAGCGCTGCTTTTACAGAAAACTTCACCGTAAATGGAGCCGTTGCTGGTCAGGTATACGTACTTATGATTACCAATTATTCTCAAGATAAAGGGTTTATACGAATTACTCAAACTACTGGACCTATTCCTCCTATTTGTTGTCCTTATACAAACTTTAGTTATCCAGGTACTTTTTTCTGTCAAGGTAGTAGTACAATAATGCCAACTCCGCAAAACGGAGGAACATTAGGTACGTTTTCGGTTACACCAGCAGGATTGTTAATAAATCCAGTAACAGGACAAATAGATTTATCTAGCCCAGTAGGAAGTTACACTGTTACCAACACTATTCTTGGGGCTGGAGGTTGTACTACTTCTGCAACAAGTTGGAATATTACCATATCGGCACCCGTTACAGCTGCAATAACTTATGCAGCTACAGATTATTGTACCAGTAACACCACGCCACAGACGGTAACACAGACGGGTACTGCAGGAGGTAGCTATTATGCAATACCAGCAGGATTAACAATTAATAGTACTACGGGTACAATTACACCAAGTACAAGTTTAGCAGGTGTTTATACCGTAAATTATGCTATAGCTTCAGCAGGAGGTTGTGGAACATTTTTAGCTACCACACAGGTAACGATTACTAAATTGCCAGTGGCAACATTTAATTATGGAACAATGCCTTATTGTCAAAATGCTTCAAACGCAACACCTGTATTTACAGGAGGTGGTGTAGCGGGAACATTTAGTTCAACAGCGGGCTTAGTTATAGATCCAGTTACTGGAGTGGTAACTGTTGCGACAAGTGCTATAGGCACCTATACAGTTACTAATACAATTCCGGCCTCTGGTGCCTGTGGTGTTGTAACAGCAACAAATACCATAACAATTAGCGCGCCAACAGTAGGTGCCTTTAATTATGGAACAGCATCATATTGTCAAAATTCTTCGAATGCATCTCCAATATTTACAGGAGGTGGTGTTGCAGGAACGTTTAGTTCGACAACAGGATTGGTAGTTGATCCAGTTACTGGAGTGGTCAATATTGCAGCAAGTACTGCTGGAACGTACACGGTAACCAATACTATTGCAGCAGCAAATGGTTGTTTGGCAGTTACAGAAACAGCAGTTATTACAATAAATCCAAATCCTACAGCAACCATAGCTTCGTCAGATGCTGACAATACTATTTGTAGTAATGATACGGCAACTATAACGGTAACACCAACTAATTTTACAGTAGGTAGTGCTACTTATTCTTGGACATTAAATGGAAATCCTATTGCAGGAACTACAAATGTAATTACGCCAACAGCAACAGGAACTTATGCGGCGACTGTAACGCTTAACGGATGTACCAATGTTCTACCATTATCATTATTGTTTACTGTAAATACACTACCTGATTTTACAATATCAGGTACTAATTTAGTAAAATGTGTTGATGAAACAGCTGTCTTATCTGTTACACCTACTAATTTTGGATTAACCGATGCAGGAATTACCTACTCTTGGACTTTCAACGGAGCACCTGTTACTCCTGCCAATACAACGAGTACATTAACTGTTTTAGGAGGTGCTTTAGGTTATGGAACCTATGCGGTAACCGTTAATAATTTAGGCTGTACTACGATACACCAAGTAAATGTTACTTTAAACACAGCTGATATTCCAATTAGTGCAAATGGAGAATGTGTTGGAGCAAACTATATTATTACTGCGTTGCCAATTGCAGGTTCTTTCAATCCAAATCCTCCTGCTGTAACGTACGAGTGGACAAACAGTTCAGGAACAGTTGTGGGCTCAAATCAGAATACCTTCAATGTGTCACAATACATTGCTGCTAATGGATCATTGGCGGCTAGTTTTCCTCAAACATTCACGGTGAAGATTACCACTTCACCAGAAGGTTGTACAGACACACAATCGTTTGAAGTAGTTAGCCCAATTTGTGCCATTCCAAAAGGAATTTCACCAAATGGAGATGGCGATAATGATACATTTGATTTAAGAGGTTTAGGAGTAAAACAGTTGGGTATTTTTAATAGATACGGAACTAAAGTGTACAGCTTAGCCAATTATACAAACGAATGGAAAGGACAGTCAGATAAAGGACAAGAATTGCCTGACGGAACGTATTATTATGTGATAGACCAAAATAATGGGGAAACTAAAACGGGTTGGGTATATATTAATAAATAATTAAAAAAAACAGAAAGTAGTTTGTATATCATTATACAAACTACTTTTCTACTAAAATAAAAAAACAGACAAACAATGAAAAAATTATTTTTCACGTCACTACTTGCACTAGTAACTTTTTTTGATGCTCATGCACAGCAGGATCCACATTATACGCAATACATGTATAATATGAATGTTATCAATCCAGCGTATGCGGGTTCAAAAGAAAATTTATCGTTAGGATTATTATTTAGAAAACAATGGGTTGAAATTGAAGATTCGCCAACAACATTCACCTTAACAGGACATTCACCTGTAGGGAAAAATGTAGGAGCAGGACTTTCTATTATTACTGATAGAATTGGACCAGTAGAAGAAAATAATATTTATGGAGATTTTTCATATACCCTAAATTTAGGCGGAGAACATAAATTAGCAATGGGTATGAAAGCAGGAGTTTCATTGCTTAAAGTAAACAATAGCATAATTGTTCCTACTTTAGCCATACCAACGGATGGTGCTTTTGCTGCCAATACATCAACTGCTAATTTGAATATTGGAGCAGGGTTGTTTTATTATACTAATAAATATTACTTAGCTTTTTCTATTCCTAATATGTTAAAATCGGCACATTTAGATTATAACGGAGTGCAGTATGGTTCGGAAATTCAACATTACTTTTTTACAGGAGGGTACGTTTTCAATTTGAGCCCAACCTTAAAATTCAAACCGTTTTTTATGGTTAAATCGGCTCTAAATGCGCCAACATCGTTAGATGTTTCTACCAATTTCTTGTTTTTTGAAAAATTCGAAATAGGAGCAACCTACAGATTGCAAGATTCATTCGGAGCTATGGTAAATTATAAAATTTCAGATGCAATTCGTGTAGGATATGCTTACGATCACATTGTTTCTGATTTGAAAGTAGCCACACCATCATCACACGAAATTATCTTATTATTTGACTTGAATTTCCCTAAAAAAGTATCAAGTTCTCCACGTTATTTCTAATATAATCGAACACAAAATGAAAAAAATATATATAGCTTTAAGTTTTGTCCTTACCATTGCAACGAGCAATGCGCAAAACAAAGACACAAAAACGGCCGATAAACTTTTTGATCGTTACGAATATGTAGATGCCGCAAAAGAATATCTTAAAATAGCTTTAGAAAAAGCCGATTCTTACGTGTATAAACAATTAGGAGATTGTTATTATAATGTTTTTAATTCCGTTGAAGCCGAAAAATGGTACAGCAAAGCAATTGAAAAAGAACAAGACGCGGAAACCTATTTCCGTTATGCTCAGATGCTAAAAGCAAACACAAAGTACGATCTTGCTAATGTGCAAATGAAAAAATTTGCTACATTATCTCCAAATGATAATAGAACCAAGTTTATAACTGTTGACGAAAATTATATTACAAAGCTTTTGGGATCTACAAAACTGTTTGATGTTAAAGCTGCTGGATTTAATACAAAATACTCTGAATTTGGAGCCTATCTAAAAGACAATTCGTTGTATTTTGCAAGTGCAAGAAACACAGATAGAAAAACGTATGACTGGAATGATCAACCATTTTTAGACATCTATAAAATAGATTATAATGAGGGCGCTATTGCTAAAGAAGCCGTTGCTGTTGACGATTTGAATACAAAACACCATGAAGGTCCAGTAACTATTTCTCCTGATGGTAATACTATTTATTTTTCAAGAGAAAGTTTTTTCGAAAAAGAATTTGAAAAAGTAAAAACAAACAATAAAAAAGTTGGAAAAATGTACATTTATAAAGCGACCAAAGACGGCGATAAATGGGCAAACATAACTTCTTTAGAAATTAACAACAGTAAATATAATAACTCAAGTCCTTCTTTAAGTAAAGATGGAAATACTTTATATTTCTCCTCTGATATGCCAGGAGGAATTGGAAAATCAGATGTTTGGAAAATGACTATTGCTGCAGATGGTAAATTAGGAAAACCTGAAAATTTAGGAAAAACAATTAATACCGAAGGTTCTGAAATGTTTCCTTTTATTGCAGATGATGAAACACTTTATTTTTCATCAAACGGTAGAAATGGCTTAGGTGGACTAGATGTATATTCCTATAATATCAAGAAAAATGCAGAACCAATAAACATTGGAAAACCCGTAAATAGTGAAAAAGACGATTTCGGTTTTACATTCAATCAAGCTAAAAACATCGCTTTCCTATCTAGTAATAGAAACGGTGGCGCAGGCGATGATGATATTTATATTGCCACACCACTTTGTATAGTTGATCTTACTGTTGTAGTGAGAGATAAAAAAACTACAGCTACTATCTCGGATGCTAAAATTACAGTTGTTGACCAAAATAAAGCTTTATTAGGAACGGGCATTTCTAATCAATTAGGAAAAGCTTTGTTTCAGGCAGAATGCGACAAACCTTATTTTTTGAATGTAGAAAAAGAAGGTTACGTAAGTCAAGTGTTTGAATTAGCAAACTCTAAAGGCGAAGTAACACTTACTGCAGACTTAGAACCTACTGTAGCCATTGTTGCAGAAAAAGAAATCATTTTGAGTGATGTTAATTTTGAGTACAACAAAAGCAACATAACACAAGAAGGCGCTTTTGAATTGAATAAATTAGTGGAAGTTTTAAATCAAAATCCAGAAATGGTTATTTTATGTAAATCGCACACCGATTCAAGAGGAAATGATAAGTACAACATGAGTTTATCTAACAGAAGAGCTAAATCAACAGTTCAATATTTGATTTCAAAAGGAATTGCG
Organism: uncultured Flavobacterium sp.; assembly: GCA_964292845.1. Lineage (GTDB taxonomy): Bacteria > Bacteroidota > Bacteroidia > Flavobacteriales > Flavobacteriaceae > Flavobacterium. The sequence continues at coordinate 10,398 of CAXYWC010000062.1, forward strand.
GTAGAAAGAATTTCTGGTGAAGGCTTTGGAGAATCTGAACCAAAAGTTCCTTGTGGAAAAGACTGTACCGAAGAAGATCACGCTAAAAACAGACGTTCTGAGTTTATTATTGTGAAAAAATAATTATTATAGCAAACAAGTTAGAAAAGCCTAAACGAGTAATCGTTTAGGCTTTTTTGCTTTCAATTAGAGAGTAATAAAAAACGAAAACCCTCACATTTCTGCAAGGGTTTATAAGATTCCTTCTCCGTATTGATAATTTTATTTGGTGTAATCTTCGAATTCTATTTCGTATTTTTGTAGCTGTGGATAAATAAATGAAGCATTTCTTAAAAATAATTTATATTCATAAACTTCTTCAATTTCATCGAGATTATAAAAAAGTTGTCCTTTAATAAAAACTAAATTATCAGAAACAATAAATTCATAATGTGTTATAAATGCATTTTCATCTCTCACTACACTCCCTTTGTCAACTAAATAAACCCATCGAGAGAACAAAGAAATATACCATTCACTACCATCGAATAATTTTACTTTAAAAGCAACTACATCTTTTTCTTCCCCAAGATTGGCATCCGTTTCAATGCCTATACTCATAAAAGAAGGATTGAATTCAGCATACAAATATCTTATTCGTTTTCCAGTATATTTTAAATGTAAATCTGCTGGAATCTTGGGTTTACGGATTTTTACCATATCTCAATTTTATTAGACCAATCTTCAAGAATATAATCAAATTTTGCGCATCCCATAGGCACTCGTGCCGCCCTACTTGGAGATTTTAAATTTATTATATCATTAGGTAACTTATTAATTTCCTCAGTCCATTTTTTTAATTTCTGCCCATTACCCCAAGTTGTATAAATTTTAATGTTTGGATTTTGCTCAATAATCTTTAATATTTCACTTGTTGAATACTCTCTTAGGACTTTGTTGTTTATTATTTTAGAATCATTATACCCATTACCGTTAATATCATTTTCATCTACTATATTCTCATCAAATTCTACACTTTTAATCATATCAATACAACCGATCCCATGATTAATAAGTTTGTCAAAAAATAAATTTAGATTATTACAAGAGTATGGATCAAAAGAATCGTTGAATATTTTTGAAATAACCCTCCAAAAATAATTAGATTCTCTACCATAATAATAATTTACTGATTGTCCGCCTTCTGGATTAAACGTTCCAATAAAGAGGTGTTTTACTCCCCAAGAAGGTTCGAAAAGATTTTTTTCAGCGTTTAATAATTGATGTGATATTTTCATAACTTATAAATTTAAACGTTAGTATTCTTTAAAAAATCCAATTCCATTTTAGTCAAGCTACCCAATCCAGAAGCATTTATTTTATCCAAAACCTCATCAATATTTAAATTTTCTTGAATGTTTTTTAATGAAATCGGCTGAGTAAATTGTAAAAGCTCTAAATAGCAATCTGTATATCTATAAAAGCTTTCATTGCTATATAGGTATGTGGCTTTTATAGCAAACAATGTTTCTCCTATGTAATACAGGTCTTCAACGACCAAATCTTTAATAATACTTTTTTGTTGGTGTTTATTTCTGATTAAGTTATGTAATGGCTTGTATAATCTCGCACTCAACATATCAAAAAGTCTTAAATTCCTATTACCAATATTAAACCCAACAACATTTTCAAAAATGCAAGGAATCTTATAAATTGGAAGTTTTAAACTGGTTTTTGCAAAAGCATATAATGAAATGGTGTCAATTTCTGTTAAATTGATCTTGTCTTGCTTAATGATTCGTGTCATTATTTTATCAATCAATTCTTCACAATGGTTTTCGTTTAAAACTGGAATATTATCCAGTTCTTTTAATAAACTATAAGAAGGTTGCACCAACGAGTCGTTATGTTGATTTGTCGTTGCTAAAATAAAACTTCCGTAAAAATAAACTCGCGCAACCTTTTCAGAAGCATCATTTGTAGCTAAGTTTTTCACAATTATCTGTTCCAGATACTCAATAGTTACATTTTGGAAATCAGCATACTCTTTTAAAAAAGTATGAAAATATTTGAGAGAAGCATCTTTAAAATCCAAACACATTATTTTAGAAAAAACATCTTGACTTTTCATAATTTAGATATTAAAATAATAAATATATAATTAAGTTTTTAAAAATAAAATTTGGATTCTATTTATTTATAAATTTTAAATAATGTAAAATAAAGTTGGTTTTTTTTAGTATAATTGCAAAAACTAACAAAAAAAACCCTCACATTTCTGCAAGGGTTTCTATCGTAATTCGTAATTTTTAATTCGTAATTAAAAAATACTAGTATCTGTAATATTCTGGTTTAAATGGACCTTCAACTGGAACACCAATATAATCTGCTTGGTCTACACGTAAAGTTTCCAATTCAACACCTAATTTAGCTAAGTGTAACATGGCAACTTTTTCATCTAAATGTTTTGGTAACATATATACGTCATTGTTGTAAGCCGCACTGTTTTTCCATAATTCGATTTGAGCTAAAGTTTGGTTTGTAAATGAGTTACTCATTACAAAACTTGGGTGACCTGTAGCACAACCTAAGTTTACTAAACGACCTTCAGCCAAGATAAGAATATCTTTTCCAGCGATTGTATATTTATCAACTTGTGGTTTGATTTCAATTTTTGATGCACCGTGGTTTTTATTCAACCAAGCCATATCAATTTCGTTATCAAAATGCCCGATGTTACAAACGATAGTTTTGTCTTTCATTTTTTCGAAATGAGAACCTAAAACGATATCTTTGTTTCCAGTAGTAGTAATAATAATATCAGCAGTTGTAATAACAGTGTCTAATTTTTTAACTTCAAAACCGTCCATAGCCGCTTGTAAAGCACAAATTGGATCAATTTCAGTAACGGTTACAATAGATCCAGCACCTCTAAAAGAAGCAGCAGTTCCTTTTCCAACATCACCATATCCACAAACGATTACTCTTTTTCCAGCCAACATAATATCTGTTGCACGACGAACAGCATCAACTGCACTTTCTTTACATCCGTATTTATTGTCAAATTTCGATTTAGTAACCGAGTCATTTACGTTAATAGCAGGCATTGGTAAAGTTCCAGCTTTTACTCTTTCGTATAATCTGTGAACTCCAGTAGTAGTTTCTTCGCTCAATCCTTTAATACCTTCAACCAAATGAGGGTAACGGTCAATAACCATATTAGTTAAATCCCCGCCATCATCCAAAATCATGTTCAATGGTTTTCTATCTTCACCAAAGAATAATGTTTGTTCGATACACCAATCAAAAGATTCTTCGTCAAGACCTTTCCAAGCATACACCTGAATTCCTGCAGCAGCAATCGCAGCAGCAGCTTGATCTTGCGTAGAGAAAATGTTACAAGAAGACCAAGTAACTTCCGCACCCAAAGCAATTAAGGTTTCAATCAAAACTGCAGTTTGAATTGTCATGTGCAAACATCCAGCAATGCGAGCACCTTTCAGCGGTTGTTCGTTTTTGTATTCCGCACGAAGCGCCATCAATCCTGGCATTTCAGCTTCCGCTAATTCAATTTCTTTTCTTCCCCAAGCCGCTAGAGAAATGTCTTTTACTTTGAAAGCCACATAAGGCATAGTCGCTGTACTCATATTTATACTATATTTGTATTATAAAATTTTTGCAAATTTACGGAATAAGTTTATAAAAAAACTATTTTCAAGAATATTTATACATTGTTTAACGGTCTAATTTATAGACCACTAATTACTGTTTTTTTCAGGAGCTATTTCCCGCTATCCGTTGCAAACGAAGTTCACTGAACTCCGCTTAAAATGAAAGTATTGTGAAGTAATCTTTTCTTTTTTAAATAAAAAAAGAAAAGGATTTTCACTACTATCGGGGCTAAAAACCAAGTACATAACATGCCTTTACATCAAATAATTACCCACGATTCATCAACCAAAATTTATATTTGGAAAATCGAAGAATCCTTCGAAGATTTATTCGATGAAGTTGCCCTTAACGACGTAAACCTCATCAGGTTAAACACGATGAAATCTGAAATGCACCAGCGAGGATTTTTAAGTGTTAGAAAACTATTACAAGAAGCGGGTTATTCTGATTTTGATCTCCATTATGGTCAAGATGGAAAACCGCATCTAAAACCAAATAGTCGTCATATTGAGCCTGTCGAAATATCGATATCTCATTCTTTCGAATTTTCAACGATTATAATAAGCGACAAACCCGTAGGAATCGATATTGAATTGGCTAAAGAAAAAGTCTTAAAAATCGCATCTCGCTTCATGGATATCTCGCATCTGCAAGGTTTATCAGAAGAAGAAGAAATTAGAAAAGTCCAAAAAGAGATGACACAAGCTGCATTGATTGCCATTGTATTAATACTTATGGCAC
>CAXYWC010000063.1:0-14733 GCA_964292845.1 uncultured Flavobacterium sp.
CAGCCACAGTAGCCACAGGAAATTTAACAGTAAATACGACGTATGCATTAGTAAGTGTTATTAACGGTTGTACTGTTTCCTTGACCCAATCAGTTTTGATTACCGTAAATCCATTGTCAGCAATGGTATTAACATCAGCAGTAAATACCGATAATCAAACTATTTGTGCTAATACACCATTAATACCGACAACGTATAGTGTAGGAGCAGGAGTGACAGGTGCAAGTGTCGTATCAGGAGCGTTACCAGTAGGAGTTACAGGTGTTTTTGTGCCATCAACAGGTATCTTTACGATTAGTGGTACACCAACTTTGGCAGGGACTTATCCTTACACCGTAAGTACTAGTGGCGGTTGTGCACCAGACATTCAATTATCGGGCACAATTACAGTAACCACCTCATCAACAGTAGTGTTAACTTCTGTAATAGCAACAGCAAATCAAAACAAGTGTATTAATAGCGCAATAGATACTATTATTTATACCATTGGAGGAAGTGCGACAGGACTTATTGCATCAGGATTGCCTGCGGGGGTAAGTTTATCTGCTGCAACAGGAAATGATTACACAATTAGTGGTACATCAACCGTTGCAGGAACGTACAATTATACAGTAACTACTACAGGAGGTTGTGTTCCAGGAGCTATTTTAAGTGGGGTTATAAAAGTAGTGCCGTTACCAGATCCACTTCCAGTTGCGACACCTGCTTATATTTGTGTGGACGTTAATGGAAATTTCATGGGTTCATCAACGATACAAACCCAATTAGACGACACAAATTATACGTACGAATGGTCGGATGCAAATGGTGTTATCGCAGGTGAAACGTTAAGTTATTTGATAGTTAATGTGCCAGGAACTTATAGTGTTGTTGCGATTCCAAATGATAATCAGTTGTGTCGATCGGCATCTAAATCAGTTGCTATCGTTCCCTCATTACCACCATCAGGTATTGTGGCTACACCATCGGATTATTTTGCAGAAGTACAAACAATAACAGTAACCGTTACGCCAACAGGAAACTATGAGTATCAAATAGATAATGGAGGATTCCAAAGTAGTAACATCTTTACGAACGTAGGTGCTGGATTACATACCATTACGGTAGTTGATGTGAATCATTGTGGTCAAGCCACTACGACGGCTTATATTGTAGATTATCCAAGATTTTTCACACCAAATGGAGATGGTTATCATGATACATGGAATATTTCTGAATTAAGTGCACAACCCAATGCAAAAATTTATATCTTTGACAGGTTCGGAAAATTCTTGAAAGAGATACGACCATCGGGCGCAGGTTGGAGCGGTATTTATAATGCTAAAGACTTACCTGCAACAGATTATTGGTTTGTGGTCACTTATGAAGAAAAAGGAATAACAAAAGAGCTCAAATCGCATTTTGCACTAAAACGTTAATAAATAAGATTATATTATAAATCAAAAGGCTTCTCGATTTTCGAGAAGCCTTTTGAGGTTCAAGGCTAAAAGTTGTGGAGAAATTTAAAATTTATTTCCTTTGTAAGAGAAAAATTATACAAATAGATTCATCATTCAACACCCTAATCACACTTTTATTATCAGAATATCTTACTCCCTATTTTGAATTAACATCAATAGATAAGCAAGAAGAAGTTTTACACTTGTATTTAGAAGAATTAAATAAAGTTCCTGTAGAATTTTCGAAAGACAAACTGCAATCAAAAGGATTTTTTTAATCTATCTCCGTTCAAGATTTTCCAATGAGATACAAAGTTTATCTTCATAATTAAGCGCAGACGATGGCTCAATTTATCAACCAATCAAGTGGTCTTTAGAGATTGGAATTTAGTAGCAAAAGGTACTCGATTAACACAGGAGTTTGCCTCTTTTTTAAAAGAAATCAACAGATACTAATGCTCATGACTCTATGAGTATTGCAAATTTTTATGGTGTCAAAGGTAAATTATTCCAAAATCAGTATAGATTTTTTTTAAGTAATTATGGAAATTGGAATCAAAAATCTCATGCTAAAGAATGGTTGTTATATCCTCAAAACATAGGAGAAAAATTATCTATTGACGAAACAGCCCTTTCTTATGACGAACTCTATACCATTATTACCAATAAAAAAGCGAAAGGCTAAGCAGGAAGCATTGTAGCTATTATTAAAGGAACCAAAGCCGAAACTGTAATTGAAATTTTAAATAAAATCCCATTAAAAACAAGAAACAAAGTTCAAGAAATAACGTTAGACATGCCTCCGAACATGGAGTTAATTGTCAAAAATCTTTTCCTAACGCAACTTTAGTAACCGATAGATTCCATGTGCAAAAACTAGCTATTGAAGCTTTCAAGAAATCAGAATTAAACACCGATGGGAAGCCATAGATGCCGAAAAGGAAGCTATTGAAAAAGTTTACTCCCGAAATCCTTGAAAATGGTGAAACTAAAAAACAACTTTTGGCAAGAAGCCTATATTTACTATATAAAAGAGAAAATAAATGGACAAACAACCAAAAAGAAAGAGCTGAAATTTTGTTTAAGATTTATCTTGATTTAAAAATAGCATACCAGTTAACTATTAAATTGGTAACATGTACAATTAATAAAATATACTCTCCTATACTAAACTTGCGAAATGGTATGAAAAATTAAATCAATCTGGTTTTAAAATATTTAATACAATATCTAGAATCAGAGTAAACCATTATAAAACAATACTCAATTATTTTGATGATAGAAGCACAAATGCCTAGGATGAATCTTTCAATGCTAAAATAAAAGCGTTTAGAAGTAAATTTAGAGGAGTTAGAAGTATAGAATTCTTCCTTTTTAGACTAACTAATTTATACGCATAAATTTAACAAGTCCACAGGTTTTTGGCTTGATCCTTGATTTGTAATGATTTAGCGTTTTGTATAAAAAAAAGCCCTTTCAGAAAACGAAAGGACTTTAGTCGGGGTGGCAGGATTCGAACCTGCGGCCTCCTGCTCCCAAAGCAGGCGCGATAACCGGGCTACGCTACACCCCGTGTAAGCGTGTGCAAATATAAGACTTAATTTTGCTTTTCAAAATGAAATTTAGTTTTTTTTTATATAATTGATATAGATTCAATTTTGATTTAAAATTTTATTAATTTCATACATTAAACCATTATCTTTGAAATTAAAAAATATAATGCAATTCAGTAAGTTATTTTTTATTTTAACAATATTATTTTCATTATCTATGAAAGCAAATTTCATTTTGCTTCCAATGGATGAATCTTCGCAAAAAAACCATCTAAAAGCTTATGGAATAACCTATTGGGTTTTAGACAAGCAATACAAAGCCAGTTGGTTGCTAAACTACCGCGGTGGTTCTTTTCTATTACCAGATGTTTCAGAAATTAGAAAAGAATGCCAAATAAGAGGTGTAAGTTTTGAAGTGCTTTCGGATGCAGAAGTCAATACTATATTGGCAGATATTTCTTCACCTTCGCAAAACATGGAAACTGTTGTCTTAGAAAAAGCACCTAAAGTTGCCGTATATTCACCACCAGGAAAGCAGCCTTGGGACGATGCAGTAACGATGGTTTTAACTTATGCAGAAATCCCGTTTACCACAATTTATGATGAACAAGTTTTAACTGATCAGCTTATTCTGTACGATTGGTTGCATTTGCATCACGAAGATTTTACAGGCCAGTACGGTAAATTTTTTGGTGCTTATAGAACCGCACCTTGGTATATTCAGCAAAAACAAGATGCTGAAGCATTGGCAAAAAAACAGGGTTATACTAAAGTTTCGGAAGAAAAATTGGCTGTTGCCAAAAAAATTAGAGATTTTGTGATTGGTGGAGGATTTATGTTTGCGATGTGTTCTGCAACCGATAGTTTTGATATTGCATTAGCCGCAGAGGGAGTCGATATTTGTGAATCGATGTTTGATGGAGATGCCAGCGAAGCCAATTATCAATCCAAAATAGATTACTCTAAAACATTTGCATTCAAAGAATTTATTTTAGATAGAAAACCAGAGCATTATGAATTTTCGGATATTGATATGACCGAAAAAAGAAAAATTCCGTTCGAAAAAGACTATTTTACACTCATGGAATTTTCTGCTAAATGGGATGTTATTCCGAGTATGTTATGTCAGAATCACACCTCGCTTGTAAAAGGATTTATGGGGCAAACCACTTCATTTGAAAGGCAATTTGTGAAATCGAATGTTTTGGTTTTAGGAGAAAATCAAATTAATGAAGAAGCACGATATATTCACGGTCAGAAAGGAAAAGGATTTTTTACTTTTTACGGAGGGCATGATCCAGAGGATTTTCAACATCGAGTAGGAGATGAACCTACTGTTTTAGATTTGCATCCGAATTCGCCAGGTTTTCGATTAATTTTAAATAATATACTGTTTCCTGCTGCAAGGAAGAAAAAACAAAAAACTTGATTTATTTCCTTTATAAGTTATTTTTTAGGCTAATTTTGAAAAAAAATATTAATTTAATAAATTGACTATGACAAAAAAAAATACTCTTCTTACTTTGGTTAAAGTAAATATTGCTTTATTTCTACTTATGGGATTTAATACATTCGCTCAATGTACTGACTTTGCTACAGCAACGCCTTATAATTCGAATAATTCTAACAAAGGAGTCATGTTTGATGTCATAACAAATACAACACCTGTTACAGTTACAAGTCTAGACTTTAACATGATTGGTACCAATACTGGTGATTTTGAAGTTTATTACAAAGTAGGGAGTTATGTGGGATTTGAAAGTACTGCCGCTTCTTGGACATTAATTGGTACCGCAACGAATGTAACTTCTTTAGGAACAAATGCGGTGACTCCTATTCCATTGTCTTTAAATATTGTAATTCCAGCAGGTTCAACTTATGGTTTTTACATAACAAATAATAATACTTCTAGTACAGCTGGTATTCGATATACTAATAATAGTGGAGCTTATACAATTGCTTCCGATTCAAATATTGCAATATTTGGAAGTGTCGGAAAAGCGTACCCTTTTGGTACTAATTATAACAATAGATCTGTAAATTGTACTGTTCATTATAGCACTGGAAATATCGCAACAGCAACAGTTCTAGCTACTACAAATGTTTTAGCTACTGTTTCAAACCAAAATAACGCTGGCAATTCCGTATATGCTGCAAGTTGTAACCAATTAATTGCAAGTGTTTTAGGAGCTGGTGTTAGTCCGATTTCAGGAAATACAATAGCCAAGGTTTGGAAAGAGAGTATGCAGACTTCAACTTTTGTTAAGAGGCATTATGAAATACTACCATCGATAAATCCAAATTCAGTTACTGGAGATGTTACTTTATATTTTACACAACAAGAGTTTGATGATTTTAATGCGGTTAATACACTTTTACTTCCTACTAGTCCTACCGATACGAGTGGTAAGTCGAATCTTCTGATTGAGCTTATGCAAGGAACAACAAGCTTAACTGGTCTACCAGCAACATATACAGGAACTTCTACGACTATTAATCCTAGCGATGCTAATATCATTTGGGATTCAATTAATAACTATTGGAAAGTAACATTTAGCAGTACTGGTTTTGGAGGTTTTTTTGCTAAAACCACTAATATAACTTTAGAAACATCTAATTTTGATATTAGTTCAAGTTTCAAAATTTATCCAAATCCAGCAGTAAATGCTATAACTATCGATTTGTATTCAATAGATAATTCAAGTGTTGATATATATGATATTAATGGTAGAAAGATGTTTACACAAAAACTAAGTGATAGCTCCAATACAATTAATATTGATCATTTAGCTTCAGGAATGTATTTGATTAAAGTAACTTCTGAACAAGGAACTGCTACGAGTAAAGTGGTTAAAAATTAAATGATTTTTATAAACAGTAAAAGGCTTCGGGAAATCGAAGCCTTTCTTTTATATTTGTTTTTTAAATTTAAGAATAAAATGAATTACGAACAGATTCTAAACGAAATATACCAAGAAACAAAATCATTGCCAACTATTGGAAATGTTTCTACATCAATTCCTGAACTAGCAAAAATTGATGCTGGTAAATTCGGAATTCATCTTACAACCATCAATCATCAAGATTTTGGAATAGGAGATAGTAATGAAAAATTTTCGATACAATCGGTTTCAAAAGCTTTGACAGTTGCGTTAGCATTTTCATTTTTAGACGAAAAAGTATGGGAACGAGTAGGAGTAGAGCCTTCTGGAAGTGCATTTAATTCGTTGGTTCAGTTAGAATATGAAAAAGGGATTCCTCGAAATCCGTTTATAAATGCTGGAGCTTTAGTTATTGCTGATATGTTAGTTTCTAGTTTAGAAAATCCAAAAGAAGACTTTTTGAAATTTATCAGAAAAATTTCTGATTGTGAAACTATCAATTACAATCTAAAAGTAGCCAAATCTGAAAAAGAAACAGGTTTTAGAAATGCGGCTTTGGCTAACTTTCTCAAATCTTTCGGTAATATAAATAATGATGTTGATGCCGTTCTTGATTTTTATTTTCATCAATGTTCACTAGAAATGACTTGCAAAGAATTAGCTCATTCATTTTTCTTTTTTGCGAATGAAGGCATATCCATTTCAGGAGAACAAATTTTAACCAAAAGTCAAGTTAAACGGTTAAATGCTTTAATGCAAACGTGTGGTTTTTATGATGAATCAGGTGAGTTTACTTATAAAGTGGGTTTGCCTGGGAAAAGTGGAATAGGTGGAGGAATTGCAGCTTTATATCCTAAAAATTTCGTGGTTGCTACTTGGTCACCGCGACTCAATGAAAAAGGAAATTCTGAGCTTGGAATGAGTGCTTTAGAATTATTAACAACAAAGACTGGAATGTCTGTGTTTTAAAAAAAAAAATACCTGACAGGTTTTGAAAACCTGTCAGGTATAATATGCTTACTTGTTATTCTCGATTACATAATCCAAAACTTTTTTCATCAAATGAACTCTGTCTTTGCCTTGTACATTGTGTTTGTGCATCGGGTAAGGGAAAAAATCGACTTGTTTCTCGGCTTCTACAAATTTTTTGATTAATCCGAAATTGTGTTGCATCACCACTACATCATCGCTTGTACCGTGAATAAGTAATAATTTTCCTTTTAGATTTTTTACATAATTTAAGGTATTGGCTTCATCAAAACCTTTTTGATTTTCTGCTGGTGTGTCCATATAGCGCTCGCCATACATAATTTCATACCATTTCCAGTCGGTTACTGGTCCGCCTGCAACACCTACTTTGAAAGTGTCTGGTTTACGAAGCAGCAATGAGGTTGTCATGAATCCACCAAAACTCCAACCGTGAACGGCTAGTCTATTTCCATCTACATAAGGCAATGATTTCAAGTAATCGACGCCTTTTAGTTGGTCATCCATTTCATTAACACCCAATCGTCCGTGAATGACGCTTTCGAAAGCAAGACCACGATTGTCAGACCCACGATTATCAACAGTAAATACTAAATAACCTTGTTCTGCCATCCAGTACATCCACAAATTGGCACCATCTAGATACGAATTAGTAATCATTTGCGCATGTGGTCCGCCATAAACATAGACTAAAACGGGATATTTTTTTGAGGGATCAAAATTGCTTGGTTTGATTAAACGGGTGAATAAATCGGTAGTTCCATCAGCAGATTTGATGGTTTTAATTTCGGCTGTGCCCATCACATAACCTTCATATTTATTTTTACTTTCTAATAAAGTAGTTGATTTTAGCTTTTTGTCATACAACAATGATTTGCTCGGTGTTGTGTGGTTCGAATATTCATCAAAAAAGTAACTTCCGTCTGAATTTGGAATACAATTATGAACTCCTAAATCTTTGGTGATTAAAGTTTGTTTTCCTTTTAAATCTACTTTATACCCCAACATATTGGTTCCGTTTTCGCCCGTTGCTTTAAAATAAATTTCGCTTCCAGCAGTATTGGAACTAATAATTTCTCTAACGGGGAATTTATTGGCTGTTAGTTGTTTGATTAATTTTCCTTCAATCGAATAATAGTATAAATTATTGAATCCGTCTTTTTCTGAAATCCAAACAAAATTATTAGATTTAGTATTTGGGAAAAATGCAGCATGTTCTGGTTCTACCCATTTATCACTTTTTTCGTTTAAAATGGTGCGTACAAATGCACCAGAATTAGCATCGTAAACATTCAAATTCATATCGTTTTGACCACGATTTACTTCGGCAATCAAAATATATTTTTCGTCTGGAGACCACGAAAGATTGGTTACATAATCTTCAGGATTGCCTTTTGGCGAAATGAAAACTGTTTTGTTCGTTGCTACATTATAAATTCCTACTCTTGGTTTTTCTGAGGTTTGACCAATCATTGGGTATTTGATGTTTTCTAATTTCCCTGGCGTTTCGGTAATATCTAGCAATGGATAATCGGCAACATTGGTTTCATCTTTTTGGTAAAAAGCCAAATAAGTCGATTTTGGGGACCAGAAAATTCCTCCAGAAATTCCGAATTCACTTCTAGAAATGGTTTGTCCAGAAACTATGTTTTTATCAGAATTGTTGGTAACGGTAATTTTTTCTTTGTTTTTGTTAAAGAAAAATAAGTTGTTGTTTTCTGTAAACGCTAAATTTTCATTCGCCTTATCAAAAGTTTGATTCTCGGCAGATGCGGGTGTTTCCTGAACGGTTTTTCCAATTTTTGATAAAACGTCGTACGAATAAAATTTTGCTCCATTGGAAATAGTCAACGTGTTTTCATTTTTCCATTGGTAGCCAAAAAAGGAATTCATTTTTGTGCCCAATGATTTATTTAAATCCTCAAGACTAAGCACAAGAGATGGCTTTGCATCAGTGGCATTAGCAAGCATTAATTTGGTTCCGTTTTCTACATAATACGTGTATTTAGTAGTACTAGGAATCCATTGAAATCCAGCTAATCGGTCTGCTCTAAAAAGTCTGTTTTGTTGTAAAACCGATTCTTCGAGTGTGATTTTTTTGTTTTGTGCTGTCGCAAAAACAGTAATAAAGAGGCTTAGTAAAAGCAATATTCTTTTGTTCATAATATTTTTTTTTGATTCCGTAAATGTATAAAAAAAGGATAGTGTTTTTCGATTTTATGAATCTCTTAACACTATCCTTTTCGATTTTAAAAATTAATTAGGTTCTTACTTTTTCAAAAGTAGCATCGTAATCATCACGAATAGTTCCTAAAAGTCTATCCCAAATAAGGGTGTACAAACCATAATTGCCAAAAAAGGATTTGTGATGTTGATTGTGTGCTGTACCCGTATTAATCCATTTTCCTATCCAAGTTTTATGAAACCCTTTGGGATACAATTCATATCCCAAATGGCCATACACGTTGTATAGTATTTGAAAAAGCATAAATATGAAAAAAGCGGAATAATGCACAGGAATTGTAAATGCAATCAAAGGTGCTATTCCTGCTTCTATGATGGCTTCTAGCGGATGAAATGCATACGCTGTCCAAGGAGAGGGATTGGTCGATTTGTGGTGTATTAAATGTACTTTTCGATATAAAAAGGGATGGTGCATGGCGCGATGCGACCAATAAAAATAGGTATCATGCAAAAAGTACATCCAAATAAAACTTAATGCATACAAATAATAATTCTCAATTTCACCATAATTGATATTGTTATACGGTTTTAATGTTGTAAAAGTAATATACGCAATAGTTGTAAAAATGACCATCGAGATTATGGAATAGAAAATATCTCGGTAATAATTTTTAGTATGTGGAAATTTATTTTGAATTTTTATTTTCTGAAATATTTTTGGAAATAAAACATAAAAAATTAAAAAACTAATCCCCGCAAGAATAAAATACCTTGCGGAAATATTAGTTATAGTTTTTAGCCAAGTATCAAAATCAAATTCCATAGGTTTAAAATTTAGTTTAAAAACAACAATTGAGGTAGTTTAGCTTAGGTCTCCCTCATTTTCTTTATCTAAATATTCCTGCACAATTTCTATAGCATTGGTTACTACATCGCTCAAAGCAGTAATAAAGCTTCCATCTTCGGCATTGTCGATAGCGTGTTTGATAGCTTCGGTTTCTTTAGGAATGATTTCGTAGGTTACTTTTTTGTTGGCTTCTTTGATTCCAGAAGTAATTAAATTAATGATTTCGTCTTCAGTTCTACCACGCAAATATTTTTCCTGACGTATGATAATGTGGTCGAACATTCTACCCGCAATAAGCCCACATTCTTTAATATCTTCGTCACGACGATCCCCAACACCAGCGATGATTCCTATTTTTTTGCTGGCATCAATATTGTGTAAATATTCTTCAATTCCTTTGTATCCTGCTGGATTGTGAGCAAAATCTATCAGTACTTTGAATTTTTTGAACTCAAAAAGATTCATTCTTCCTGGCGTTTGTGCTACACTTGGGATAAATGTTTGTAAGGACAAACTAATATCTTCGGTTTTAAAACCATATAAATAACTAGCTAAAGTAGCTGCCAGCACATTGGCAATCATGAATTTAGCTTTTCCGCCTAACGTTAAAGGTACGTGAGTAGCTCTTTCAACACGGATTTTCCATTCTCCTTTTTTGATGGTAATGTAGCCATTTTCATAAACAGCAACGGTTTTACCTTCTTTGCACAGTTTTTTGATGAGTGCATTATCTTCGCTTAAACTGAAATAAGCCACATTACAACTTAATTCATTCGCAATTTTCACACAATATTCGTCTTCGGCATTTAAAATTGCCCATCCCTCTTTTTTTACACTTTTTACAACAGTCGCTTTTACACGAGCTAAATCGTCTAAAGTGTGAATGTCGCTTAGTCCTAAATGATCTTCTTGAATGTTGGTTACGATCGCAATGTCGCAACGGCTAAAACCAAGTCCTGAGCGAAGTATTCCGCCACGAGCGGTTTCGAGAACGGCAAATTCGACTGTGGGGTCTTTAAGGATATATTCGGCAGAAACAGGGCCTGTTGTATCTCCTTTTTCCATCATGTGGTTTTGCACATAAATTCCGTCCGAGGTTGTAAACCCTACTTTGAAACCATTATTTTTGACGATATGTGCCAACAGTCTTGTGGTGGTGGTTTTTCCATTGGTTCCCGTAACAGCGATAATTGGAATACGACTTGGTTTTCCGGGTGGATATAACATATCGATTACTGGAGAAGCAACGTTTCTTGGCAAACCTTCTGATGGAGCCAGGTGCATACGGAATCCAGGAGCCGCATTTACCTCGAGAATACAACCGCCATTTTCTTTGAGGGGTTGCGTTAAATTTTCTGCCATAATATCGACACCACAAATATCAAGACCAATTACTCGAGAAATGCGTTCGCAAAGGAAAATGTTTTCTGGGTGCATCATGTCGGTAACATCTACCGATGTGCCGCCTGTACTAAGGTTTGCTGTCGATTTTAAGTAAACCACTTCGTCTTTTCTTGGAATGGTTTCCACCGTATATTTTAGTTTTTCTAATAAATCTTCGGTATCACGATCAACTTCAATTTCGGTTAATACGTTTTCGTGTCCGTAACCTCGGCGAGGATCTTTGTTGGTTTCTTCAATTAGTTTGGCAATGGTATCTTTTCCGTTTCCAACCACATGGGCAGGAACTCGTTTTGCAGCGGCTACTAATTTGTTGTCTATAATAAGGACACGAAAATCGAATCCAGTAATGAATTTTTCGACAATAACGCGACGGCTGTATTTTTTAGCGTATTCTAATCCTGCGGAAGCGTCTTCCCAATTGGTTACGTTTATTGAAGCGCCTTTTCCGTGGTTTCCGTCCAATGGTTTGATAACAATTGGGTAGCCAATTTTTTTAATTACATCAGTCAAATCTTCTTCATCAACACAAATTCCTCCTCCAGCAACGGGTATAGAGGCGGCATCGAGCATTTTTTTAGTTTGCTCTTTATCGCAAGCAATATCTACAGCAATGCTGCTCGTTTTGCAGGTAATGGTGGCTTGAAAACGCATTTGGTTTACACCGTATCCTAATTGCACTAGGGAGTTTGTTCCAAGGCGAATCCAAGGAATATCACGGTTTACGGCTTCTTCAACAATACTACCTGTACTAGGGCCAAGGCGCACACGGTCGCGTATGACTCTCATTTTTTGAATGTCGGCTTCTACATCGTATGGGGTTCCTGCAATTAAGGCTTCTGCAATAGCAACAGCGCTTTCGGCAGCAAATAGTCCTACATTTTCTTCGGTATAACTAAAAACGACATTGTAAATACCAGGCGTTTTGGTTTCTCTAGTTCTTCCAAAACCAGTTTCCATGCCTGCTAGTGTTTGTATTTCGAGGGCAATATGCTCAATAACATGTCCCATCCAAGTGCCTTTATCAATGCGAGAGAAAAAACCGCCACGGCAACCTTCAGAACACCGATGTTCGATCATGGTGGGAAACATGGCTTCTATACGTTCGCGAAAACCGTCTATTTTATTGGTAGGAAATTGTTCCATTTCTTCTAAATCCAAACGCATTTGGATTAATTTTTTGCGTTGAACACTCCAAATATTGGGTCCACGAAGCGCTTGAATTTTATCGATTTTCATTTTTTGATAGGTTATTTTGTAATGTATTTGTTAAAAATAGGAAATATTTGTTTTATAAATGCTTTTTTTTGATAGAAATAGTAAAAATAGTTGTTTTTTGTTGATTTACAGTTTTTTAGAAATGTTGCTAGTAATTGGTTTTATGAATTTTAGCCCTGATGGAAGTGGAAATCCTTTTTTTAATTAGCGCACTGAGCTTGTCGAAGTGTGCTAATTAAAAAAAGATTATAACGAACAGCAGGAACGGTGTTGATAAGGGCTGTGTGGTTTTGCTTCAAAAAAAAGGAAATAGATTTGCATTATTTTATTTTTTGGTTATTTTTACCGAATGAAAATACAAGGAAAATTAATTATTATAGGCGGTGCGGTTGATAAAGGGAGTTTTACCGAAACAGATTTAGATAAGAATGCTGCAAAAAATTTGAATTTTTTTGAAACTGGAATTTTAAAACGCATTCTAGACGAATCAAAGCACAAGCTGGAATCTCGAATTGAGATTATTACAACGGCTTCTAAAATACCTAAAGAAATTGGACCAGAATACGTGAAAGCATTGAATTATTTGGGTGCTAGTAACGTTGATGTTCTCAATATTGAACGTCGTGAGCAGGCTACTAATCCCGAAATTTTAGATCGTTTACGAGCTGCCGATGTGGTGATGTTTACTGGTGGCGATCAGTTGCGATTGACATCAATATTGGGAGGAACTGTTTTTGACGAGGTTTTGTTAGACAAATATCGTAATGAAGATTTTATTTACGCAGGAACATCAGCGGGAGCTGCTGCTGCAAGTAATAATATGATTTATCAAGGCAGTAGTTCAGAAGCTTTGTTGAAAGGTGAAGTAAAAATCACCTCTGGTTTAGGTCTTATTGATGGTGTTATTATTGACACTCATTTTGTTCAAAGAGGTAGAATAGGACGACTTTTTCAAGCGGTAGTAGGAAATCCAAAAGTATTAGGAATTGGTCTTGGAGAAGACACAGGTTTGCTGATTACTCATGGAAAACAAATGGAGGCTATTGGTTCTGGATTGGTTATTCTGGTTGATGGTCGTGAGATTAAAGATACCAATTTGACTCAAGTAGAGTTAGGACAACCTATTTCTATTTCGCATTTAGTAACCCATGTGATGAGTAAATACGATACTTTTAATTTGGATACTTTTAAAATGACTATTCATTCTTCGCAATACGTATAATAGATTATTAGACTGCTTAGATTGTTAGTTTGAATTTTTCTAACTTAGTCTAAAATGTTTAAAAAATCCAAAAAATAATAATTTTGGACACAGATTTTAGAAATTATATAAATTTAAAAAATTTCTGAAATCTGTGTTCTTTTTAGTTTAAAATTATGTCTAAAATAATCATTCACGGCGGTTTTTTCTCGGAATCAGCTACCAATATTGAAACAAAAATTGCCAAGCAAAACGCTTTAGAGCGAATTGTAAAGTCTTCGTATGAATTTCTGAAAACGCATTCGGCTGTTGAAACAGTGGTGTATGCCGTTTCGCAATTGGAAGATGATGAATTGTTTAATGCAGGCATTGGTTCACAAATACAAAGCGACGGAAAAATACGAATGAGCGCTGCTGTTATGGACGGCGAAACGCAGAAAATGAGTGGCGTTATCAATATTGAAGACGTAAAAAATCCGATTCAAGTAGCTCAAGTTTTAATGAAAGAAGACGATAGAGTTTTGGGCGGAAGTGGGGCTACAAATTATGCGAGACAACACGGTTTCGATGTTTTTTCGACCGAAATTCCACAGCGAAGAGCAGAATATGAAGCCAAACTAAGATCGTTAGGAACAGGAACGGTAGGTTGTGTTGCTTTGGATGCTACTGGAAAACTTGCCGCAGCCACATCGACAGGAGGAAAAGGTTTTGAACTAGTAGGAAGAATATCAGACTCGGCAACTGTAGCGGGAAATTATGCTAACGAATTTTGTGGGGTAAGTTTAACAGGAGTAGGCGAGGATATTGTAAGCAATGCTACTGCTGCCAAAATTGTTACTCGTGTTACTGATGGTTTTTCGTTAGAGAAAGCCTTTGCCAAAACTTTTGAAGAACTAAAACCGTATGATGGTTTTGCTGGCGCCATTGCAATAGACAGCAAAGGCAATATAATGCACCAAGACTCGCACCCAAGTATGGTTTTTGCCAGTTTTGATGGTGAAGTTTTTGAGGTTTTTGGGTA
>CAXYWC010000064.1:0-14357 GCA_964292845.1 uncultured Flavobacterium sp.
AGTAATAGAATTGATATATTTTGTAGCATCAAATGGCGTTTTTGATGTAATTGATTTTTGAGCTAAACAACTTATTAACGTTGTTGAAACTAATAAGGAAAGTAGAATCTTTTTCTTCATGTAATTTAATGTATAGTAATAAATGTATAAAAAGCAAAAAGGGTTAGTATAACTGTAATAATAAAGATATTAATAAAAAAGATAAAACCAGTTTTTACAACCGAAATAATTTTTGATTCTTTATAAAATCGTCTGTGAGCAGGAAAAAAATAATAGAGCATCCATGAAATTAATATCAGATTAATAATTCCAGAAATAAGATCTACAAGTGTCGATTTTGGAAAAATAAGAAATGCTTTATTAAATAAAAACTGAATAAGAATTATCAATAATAAAAACGAAAAATAATGCAAGGTAAAAATGCCATGATCAAAATAATACCACTTTTTTTTGTTGTGAAATAACCAAAGAACAAAAGCAAAAAGGGGCATGTAAATAAATAATACTTTTGGGATATTATGAATAAATGATTCTTTAAACTTTTCAATAATTTCTTCTTTATTATTTTTATCTTTTACTAATTGAAATTTTTTATTTATCCAATATTGAAAATCGGATAATTTTTCTTCTTTACTACCGTATTTCTGAATAGAATCTAATTGTTTAACAGAATTATACCCGAAGTTAAGAAAATCAGCCTCTTCTATTTCTTCTTTATGTTCTTCAATTTTTTTTAGTAAAGTGTCAGATTCTTTTTTAGTTATATATTTTTTAACTAATAATGTTTTTATTTTTGATTCTTTATTTTTTAGAGAATCAATAGCATTACTATCTTTTATGCTTTCTATCTTTGGCTCATTTTTTATATTATTTTCAGTTTCATTAGGAAACATTGTTAATACTAAAAAAGTTACGAAACTAATAAAGATATACAATCTAACAGGAGCCAAATAGGACAGTCGCTTTCCAGACAAATATTCGCTAGTTAAAGAGCCTGGTTTTAGCAATAAATTCTTAATAGTTTTCCAAAAGGCATTTTCATAATGTGTTAAATCTTCAAAAAAATGAATAAACAAATGATGAAATGTTTTACGCGTATCTTCATTTTTCTGACCACAATTAGGGCAAAATTTATTTTCTACAACGTGCCTGCAATTCAAACAAGTTTTATCTTTTCGTAAAGTACTTTTGCTCATATAAAAAAAATTAATCCTCTTCTGTCAATGTATTTGTATTCGAATAAGTGCGCCATTTTTCGATACACTCTTTCATGTCTTTCGGCAATTCAGTATCAAAACGCATAAACTCTTTCGTTATTGGATGCTCAAATCCTAATGTTTTGGCATGCAAGGCTTGTCGAGGTAGTATTTTGAAACAATTGTCTATAAATTGCTTGTATTTTGTAAAGGTTGTTCCTTTTAAAATTAAATGACCACCATAACGTTCGTCATTGAATAATGGATGCCCAATGTGTTTTAAATGTGCCCGAATTTGATGGGTACGCCCTGTTTCTAGTTTACAAGAAATAACCGTAATATAGCCAAAACGTTCTAAAACTTTGTAATGAGTAATGGATGGTTTCCCTATTTCGGGATCAGCAAAAACGGCCATTTGCATACGGTCTTTTAGGTGTCTTGCTAAGTTTCCTTCAATTGTACCTTCGTCTTGCTGAACATTTCCCCAAACAATGGCAATATATTCTCTTTCGGAAGTTTTATTTTCAAATTGTTTTGCCAAATGGGTCATGGCTTGCTCCGTTTTAGCAATAACTAAAAGTCCTGTTGTATCTTTATCAATTCTGTGAACTAATCCTGGACGTTCGCTACTATTTAGAGGCAAATTCTGAAAATGGAAAGCCAAGGCATTGACCAAGGTTCCTGTATAATTTCCGTGTCCTGGATGTACAACCAGCCCTGCGGGTTTGTTTATAAGTAATAACGCATCATCTTCATATACAATATCTAACGGAATATCTTCTGGATCGACTCTGTTTTCAAATGGCGGATGCGCTAGCATGATGGTCACCACATCAAACGGCTTTACCTTATAATTTGACTTTACAGGAACATCGTTTACAAATATATTACCTGAAGTGGCCGCTTGTTGTATTTTATTTCTAGTGGCATTTTCTAATAAATGCATCAAAAATTTATCTATTCTAAGAATCGACTGTCCTTTGGCAGCAACAAATTTATAATGTTCGAATAATTCTTCGTCTAATTCGTTTTCAATAACTGTATTTTCGTTCATTAGAGTCAATTACTTTATAGAATCTTTATTAATACTATCCTTTGCGGCACCATTTAGTTCACTTTCGTCGAAACCTATTTTTCCGTCTCCAAGAACTAAATCTATTTTAGTCATTTTCAATACTTGCTGACCTGCTTTTATAGGTTTTCCATTGCTTTTCATTTCTAGCACCATGTCTTTGGCAAGATTCGGGATATAGGTAGTGTCGCCAACTTCAAGTCCTAGTGCGGCAAGCGTTGGTACGGCTTGGCGATAGGTTTTTTGAACCAAATCAGGAACTTGTACTTTCGAATATTCGGAAGAATTTATTTTTAAGTAAATAACCCTATTTTCTTTTACTTTTTCGCCAGGATTTGGATCTTGATGTACGATTGAAAATTTAGGGAAACTAGCATCATAATCGACGGTATCGAGCAATTCGTAATCTAAATCGAGTTCGTCTAGTTTTTCTTCGGCTTGTTCGAGTGTCATTTTACTCAAATTTGGAACAATAATTTCTTGGCCGTGTTTTGTAGTAAAATCAATCCAAATAATAAATAAAAAAAGTGTGGCACATACAATAACGAAGGCAATTAGTAATTGCTTCATAAATGTAAAACTGAATAAAAATTTCTTGAAACTCATAAAAATGTATTTCGACAAAGATAATAAAATTGTAAAGTGTTTTCATTCGAAAAAAAATGATAATTTTGTTTCTGTAATTTAATTTCTTTTTTTGATGAATGTAGCAGTGGTTATGGGAGGATATTCTGACGAGAGTGTCATCTCGTTAAGAAGTGGTCAGTTAATTTTAAACAATTTAGATCCATCGAAGTACAATAGCTTCGAAGTACACATACTGACAAACGATTGGTCTGTTGTTATAGAGGGCGAGAAATTTCCAATAAATAAGGCCGATTTTTCGTTTACAAAAGAAGGAGAAACGACAACATTTGATGTTGCTATCAATACCGTTCATGGTACGCCAGGCGAAGACGGACACTTGCAAGCGTATTGGGAGCTGATGGATATTGCGTATACAGGGTGCAGTTTTTATCAATCGGCGCTTACGTTTAATAAGCGAGACACCTTGTCGGTGTTGTCTAAATTTAATATCCCAAAAGCCAATTCTATTTATGTAACCAAAGGAGACGTTATAGACGGAAATAAAATTGCAGCAGAACTCGGATTACCATTTTTTGTAAAACCCAATCAATCAGGGAGTTCACTTGGCGTTTCTAGAGTTAGCGATTTGTCGCAATTGCAAAAAGCATTGGATTTTGCTTTTGCCGAAGACAAAGACATACTTATCGAATCGCTATTAAAAGGAACCGAAATTTCTGTAGGTGTTTTAAAATACAACGGAGAAACGAAAGTTTTAGGCATCACCGAAATTGTTTCTGAAAACGATTTTTTTGACTACGAAGCCAAATATTTAGGAAAATCGAACGAAATTACACCCGCAAGAATTTCTGCTGAAGAAGAAAAATTGGTTATCGAAACGGCTAAAAAAATATACGAATCTTTAGGAATGTCGGGGTTTTCTAGAACCGATTTTATCATCATGAACGGAATTCCACATTTTATAGAGATAAACACCAATCCAGGATTGTCGCCACAAAGCATATTTCCGCAGCAAGCCACTTATGCCAAAATGAATATGACCGAAATGTTGGATAACGAAATAGCATTAGCGTTGAGCAGAAAACCAATTTGGAAGAAATAAATACACCATAGTAATGAAAAAAGCCATATTCCCAGGTTCATTTGACCCTTTAACTTTAGGTCATTTAGACATCATTAAAAGAAGTATTCCGCTGTTTGATGAAATTATTATTGCTATTGGGGTTAATGCCGATAAAAAATACATGTTTTCACTCGAAGATCGCAAACGATTTATCGAAGAAACGTTTCAAGATGAACCTTCCGTTTCAGTCATTACGTACGAAGGATTAACGATTGATTTGTGCAAAAAACACGATGCTGAATTTATACTTAGAGGACTTCGAAATCCAGCCGATTTTGAATTCGAAAAAGCCATTGCACACACTAACAGAAGATTATCTAAGATTGAAACCATTTTTCTTTTAACCGCTGCCAGCACTTCGTTTATCAGTTCGAGTATTGTAAGAGATGTTATTCGAAATGGTGGCGATTATACCGTTTTGGTTCCTGAGGCGGTGAGAGTTAGAGTTTAGATTTCAAGTTTCAGGTTTCAGATTGTAAATATTAAACTGCTAAACTTTTTTATATGAAATCTGAAATCTGCCGTCTGAAATCTGAAATCTACTCTTCTTCTTTCTTAATTACTTTTCTAGCTACTTCAATTTTAAATTTTTTACCTTTCATTTTTTCGTCCCGAATATTGCGAAGCAAATCGGTTACTTTTTTAGATTTTACGGCAGCAAACGAGATAAAATCTTTGACTTCAATCAATCCTAAATCGCCTTTTTCGAGCTTTCCTTTTTGAGAAAAGAAACCTACAATGTCTATTTTATTCAGCTTTGTTTTTTTTCCGCCAGAAATATAAATGGTTTGAAATTCGGGAGCTTTTGGCAACGAAGTTGAATTTTCTACATTCAAAATTGGCGTTCCATAATCAATATAATCTAGTTTTTTCTCACTTTCATGAATGAGTAAATACGCCGTTCCAGAAGCTAACATTCTCGCTGTCCGTCCGTTTCTGTGGGTAAATTCATCTTCTTTCAACGGCAAATGATAATGAATTACGTGCTTCATTTCGGGAATATCCAACCCACGAGCCGCTAAATCGGTCGTAATCAAATAACTCACACTTCCGTTTCTAAATTGGATTAAGGCTCGTTCCCGCTCCTCTTGATCCATACCACCATGATAATAGGTAGCATAAATTCCTTTTTCGTTTAAGGTATCACTAATTCTCTCGGCAGCATCACGATGGTTGCAAAAAACAATGGCCTGTTCTGATTGTAAAGAACAAATTAAATGAAACAAACTACTCATTTTATCTTTATCCTTAGAAACAATGAGTTGCATCGAAAGATTCGTTTTTTCTTCTTCCGAAGGAATAAAATCTAAAACCGTAGGATTGATAACTCGGGTGTATTTTGGAATTTCAATATCGGAAGTAGCCGAAACTAAAACGCGCTTGTTGAGTTTTGGTAATCGATTGATTATAAAAGACATTTGCTCATGAAAACCCAATTGTAACGATTTATCAAATTCGTCTAAAATTAAGGTTTGAATTCCATCTACAGCAAAAGTTCCTCTGTCCATATGATCCGCAATTCGGCCAGGTGTTCCGATAAGAACGGCGGGCGGATTGCTTAGATTTTTTATTTCGGTATCAATAGAATGTCCGCCATAACAGACGTTTACTTTATAATTAGTTCCCATTTTTTTCCAAACTTGTTCAATTTGCAAACCCAATTCTCGTGATGGAACTAGAATTAAACATTGAACGGAAGTAACGTTTTCTTGCAACATTTCGAAAATGGGCAACAAAAAAGCTAGTGTTTTTCCAGAACCCGTTGGCGAAAGAAGTAATACATTTGTGTCGTTCAAAATAGCCTCTTGAGCAACTTCTTGCATTTCGTTTAGGTTTTCGATACCTAAATTAAGTAGTATATTATTGGAATGGCGGTTGTTATTCATGTTGCAAAGGTAGTATTTGAATTTTGAATTACGAATTTTAATTTTTTTTACTGCATCCTAATGCTAAATGGATTGTGCTATCTTTGCAAAAAAAGATACTACTATTATGAAAATAAATCCGAAAATTGGAATTGATAAACTACAATTTGGAATGCGTCAAAAAGATGTTATTGCCTTATATGGCAATCCTGACAAGCAGTATAATGACGAAGAAAGCAATGTTATTTTTTTGTATAATGATACTAAATTGCGATTGACTTTTTATGAAGATGAAAATTTAAAATTGGGATATATAATCAGTTCGAATCCTGATTTAGAATTGTTTTCTGAAAAAATAATAGGAAAACCCATTAAATCAATTGAAGATATGCTAACCAATAAAGGGATTAAATCGTTAGAAATTGAAAATTTTGATACTGTTGACAATTATTTTAACGAAAGTAACTGGATGATTTTTCAGGTCGAATACAACGAAATTATTCGGTTTGAATTGGGCGCAACTATTAATGATAAAGACGAATTTGACTGGAAATTTAAAGCATAATTCGCTAAAAAAAGTAAATTAGCACAATAAAAAAAGCTCCGAATTTCTTCGGAGCTTTTATGTTATTTAGGGTGGATGACCGGGTTCGAACCGGCGACTTCCGGCACCACAAACCAGCGCTCTAACCAGCTGAGCTACAACCACCATTTACTTAACGAGTGCAAAGATATTGCAAATTTTGTGTTTTGCAAACAAAATTTAAAAAAAATTACTTCAAATCGCTTAAACTATTGACTGCCAAATACCTTTCGACAGTAAAACCTTCTCCATATTCGGTACTTATTAATCGTCCTAAGTCCTGAGCTCGGTATTTTACGCTATCTAAAAAGTTTTTTGAGGTTATAGGCGATTCTGGCTCTGTAGAATTTGGATTATAAAATTGTGAATTATAAGCCATAATAGCGTCCATTTTTATAGCTATAAAACCCGATACATCAACTACAAAATCAGGTTCTATATTGGCCCATTGGATATAATGGTACACGACTTTGGGCCTCCATGCTTTTTGCAAGGTTCCATTTATACTTGTTTCTATTTTAGACAAACCCGACAAAAAGCAAGCATCAGACACGAGTTTACTTCCTTTAGGGTGATCTATATGACGGTCTTGTATTGCATTGCAAAGTACTATTTCGGGTTGGTACTTTCGAATTATTTGAATAATCTCTAACTGATTTTTTTCGTTATTTTCAAAAAAACCATCTCTAAAATTTAGATTTTCTCGCACGGCAACCTTCAGTATTTTTGCGGCATTAGCGGCTTCAGTATCTCTAATTTCGGCCGTTCCTCGAGTGCCTAATTCGCCACGTGTCAAATCGATAATTCCAACTGTTTTTCCTAGCGAAATTTCTTTGGCAATTGTTGCTCCACAGCCTAGCTCAACATCGTCAGGATGTGCGCCAAAAGCTAGTATATCTAATTTCATCTGTTTTTGCTTTTATAGGTTTCTAATAATCCATTGGTCATTTTTTGTATTTTATTTTTCATAAAAGGTGTCCAGCCAAAGCAATAGCCTTTCCAGCCTAATGCTTGCTGTGTCCAGTGCCAAAGAGTAAAGTAATCGGTATGTTTTATTATTTTTCCGTCCTGAAACTCAAATTGAGCCGTAATTTTATTTAGTACAGGTCTGCCTGTTGGTGCAAAAACATATTCGGCAGCCCAATTTGCAGAACCCATTTTCTCATTAGCTTCAATGTTATTGTATGTTATTTTTAAGTCTGTATTTCTACTTAAAAGCATACTCCACATTGCTTTTGCATCATTGCCAAACAATTTTCCAAAAGCTGGATCTTCAAATTGAATAGTATCATGATAACAGCTCAGCATTGCATCGATATTGCGATTAGCAAATGATGTGTAAAATTTTTCGATTACTTTTTTATTGTCCATTTATAGTTCGTTTAAAACAGAATTGTTTTCAAATTTATGATTTCCATTTCAAATTTATATCATTTTTTTAAGAAGTTGATTAAATCGGTTTTTTGAATTGATTTTTTGACGGGAATAGTTTGATTCGTCTTTTTTTTTATTATGTTTGTTAAAATTTTAGATCACAAATTATTGTAACCTATCAAACCCAAATACAACATGAAAAAAATTATTGCACTTTCGTTTTTGTTTATCAATTACTTCGGATACAGTCAAATTAAAGTTTTAGAAACTGTGCCAATCGAAAAAATAGGAAGAATAGGAGTTAATGGCTCAAGTGATATTTTTATCCAAAAAGAGGGTAATGAATATACTGTTTCTTTCAAAAATATAGAAACTAGTGAAATTGGAACGTCAACTAGATTTAATTTTAAAGATTTAAATGGTGATTTTGAAAATTTATACACTATTATTTCTAACGGGTTCAACGCAACTCCTGTGGTAGATATAAAATTAGATTTACCAAATGATATTGTTTGGTTACATTATGTTAAAAATTTACAAAATGTAGTTACGCTACAATTTATGTGTAAAAACAAAGTTACTGAAACCAATACTATTTCTGCTTTTATGACAAAAGCAGATATTAATAGTTTGTTTAATAAAAAATAGTTTTCCCGTATTTCAAAAAGAGCGCTTATTCATCTAACATTGAATAAGCGCTCTTTTTTATACCACTTTTTTCATCGTTTTCGATTTGTTGACAGTTTCGATAAATTCTTTTTCGGGAATACTATCTTTTGTTATTCCACAACCTACGTACACATTGATTTTGTTGTCTTCCAGATTCATGCAACGCAAATTGACAAACAAATCCGATTTAGGCTCTTGAAAAGTTTCAAAATCGATATTCAATTCGCCCAAAAAACCGGTGTAAAATGTTCGATTATAGCCTTCATTTTCAATAATAAACTGTT
Organism: uncultured Flavobacterium sp.; assembly: GCA_964292845.1. Lineage (GTDB taxonomy): Bacteria > Bacteroidota > Bacteroidia > Flavobacteriales > Flavobacteriaceae > Flavobacterium. Next base: position 8,752 of record CAXYWC010000064.1, read on the forward strand.
TGGCAATCTCCTTTGGCAAACCGCAAACTGCTGGGGTTGGATGTAATTTTTCTATAATTTCCTGAAAATCACTTTTAGTATTAATTGTCGCTTCTATATCTGTTTTTATATGAACGATACTTCCCGCACGAAAAGTATAGGGTTTTGAACAGGAAACCTCCTCGCTGTACTTATTTAAACTTTCTAAAATAAAATCGGTTACAAATTGTTGCTCTTGCCTTTCTTTTTCTTCCCAAACATAGTCTTCAGTTTCAGAATAAGGTTGTGTTCCTGCAAAAGAAACTGTTTTTATAGTGTTTCCAAACGATTGTAATAATTGTTCTGGAGTTGCTCCTATCCAAAGCCCTATTTTGGGATGATAAAAACAATATTTTAAGGTATTGGGATAATAAAAAAGAAGTTTTTTTAGCATTATTTCGAAATCAAAACGTTCAATTTCTAGTGTTTCTTTTCGGGATAAAACTACTTTTTTAAATTGATTCTTTTCAATGGCCTGTATCCCTTTTGCAACTAAATGTTCGAAAGCTACTTTCGCTTCTAAATTGTAGTGTAAATCAACTTCGCTGTCTATAAAAGAATCGGTTTCGGTTACTGTAGCTATATAAACATCGGATTCTTTTTTGGGGATAAGGTATTTATTTTTCCCGTCAAACGACACAAAAGCGAAGCCAGTTTCGGTATAATCCGTAATTTCAAAAAGAGTATCTTTTTTTTGAAAAATACCCACTAGCTTATTCGAATTGGGCTTGCAATAGAGTACAAAAGGCAACTTTTGGTTAAACCAATTTCTTCCTTTTTCAAAAACAACCGTCATTTTACTGTTGAATTTTTCGCTTTGGCAAAACCATGTTGGTCAATTTGCAAAGTGAAATTAAATTATTTTGCTCGTCGGTAATTTTTATTTCCCACAAATGAATGCTTTTTCCTTTGTGTACAATTCGAGCAGTCCCTGTCACTATGCCGTCTCGTTTGGCTTTAACGTGGTTTGCCGAAATTTCGATGCCTCGTATTTCGCTCAATTCGGAATTAACAAACAACATCGATGCAGCACTTCCAACGCTTTCGGCTAGCGCCACACTAGCACCTCCGTGCAATAACCCCATGGGTTGATGAACACTAGCATTTACAGGCATTGTAGCGACTAAAAAATCTTCACCAGCATCTATAAATTCTATTTTTAAGGTTTCCATCAGCGTGTTTTTGCACATGGCATTGCATAAGGCTACTATTTTGTCTTTATCGAAAGTCATACATTTTATTTTGATGTTTCAAATTTACAAAAAAATAAGATTCTTTTTTTTCGAATTCAAAGAATAAAAATCTTTTTCGTTCGTTAGTACATTTTCACTATTTTTATCAAAAATTAAATCACCAATGCGATATTTTATTTTAGTTCTATTTGTTTTAGCTATTTCCATAACTTCCTGTCGGAAAGATTTCGATACGGTTCCTAGTTCAGGAAAATTGGCATTTTCAAAAACAACCGTTTATTTAGATACTGTTTTTACCAATATTGGATCCAGTACATATATGCTAAAGGTGTACAACCGAAGCAACGACGATATTACCATTCCTAGCATTGCTTTAGCTAAAGGAGATGCTTCAAAATACCGATTGATGGTTGATGGTATGACTGGAATAGATGGTCCAGATGCCAACACTATTGGTGATGGGAAAATTTTTCCAAATGTTGAGCTTTTGGCAAATGATAGTTTGTTTGTTTTTATAGAAACCACTGCCGATATTGCTGATGCAAATCCAGCAGATATGCTTTATACCGACGAAATTTTGTTTGATGCAGGCATTTTTCAACAAAAAGTGAATTTAGTAACACTCATACAAGATGCCATTTTTTTATTTCCTGACAGAACTCCCAACGGAACGGGTGGGTATTCTTATGAAAATTTGCAATTGGACGATGCCGATCCTGATAGTAAAATTTACGGTTTTGAACTTACAGGTAGCGAATTAAACTTTACAAACTCAAAACCGTATGTCATTTACGGTTATGCTGGAGTCAAGTCGGGAGATGTTCTTACTATTAATCCAGGGGCTCGAATTCATTTTCATGACCAATCGGGGATTTTTGTTAAAAATGGAGGAAGTATTCAAGTAAAAGGAACAGCATCGCCCACAGCTACACCATTACTTAACGAAGTAATTTTTGAAGGCGATAGGTTAGAACCTGCTTTTGCGGAGACACCCGGGCAGTGGGGAATGATTTATTTAGCCGAAGGCAGTAAAAATAATATTTTTGATCATACTACCATAAAAAATGCCACTGTTGGTGTTTTTGTTGACAGACAAGAAGCAACATCGACCGTGCAAATTAAAAATACGCAAATTTACAATACTTCCAATTACGGAATTATTGCTCGAAAAGGGAAAATAAACGGGGAAAATATTGTTGTTAACAATGCTGGAAAATCGAGTTTAGCCTGTATATTAGGAGGAACTTACGACTTTTTGCATTGTACTTTTGCCAATTTCTGGGCCAGTGGTACCAGGCAAAGTCCTACTGTTTATTTAGACAATAGCTACACACAAAATGACGCAGTACTGGTTTTTCCTCAATTACAAGCTAATTTTACAAACAGTATTATTTATGGTGCAAATAATATAGAATTGGGAATAAATAAAGTTGATGTTGCTGGTTTAGTATTTACAACAAATATGACAAATTGCCTAATTCGTTTTAATGATATCAACAACCAGTTTGCTGGAAACACCTTATATACTAGTATTTTTGCTGCCTCAAATAATAATTTAATGAGTACTAACGTCACACCGTTTGCCCCTAATTTTAAGAATACTATAAAAAACCAATTGAGTCTTTTAACGGGATCCTCTGCAATAGGAAATGGAAAAGATTTTATGGTATTACCAAATGATATTAAAAATACTCCTAGACCTGTAAGTCCCACAAAACCTGACATCGGAGCTTATCAGTTTCCATAATACCATTTAACCAAATAGAGTTATAAAATAGCCAACTCACTCGTGCTTTAGCCCATTTTATAACTCTATCTGGTAATTATTTATCTTCTGCAGGAGCTTTATGAGTTGCTTTCCATGCTTTTACTAAATTCATATAAGGAATGTCGTTTTTTGCTGCTTGTCGTTGCAATCTTCCATCACTAAAGGCTTTGTATAATATTCCTTCTATCGTAAGATCTTCGGCAACAGTGTAAGGATCGTACTTGGTTTTTAGTTTTATATCGAATAATCTGGCAGTATTGTTGGACCAAAAAGCTTTCCAACCACTTTTTAGCTCTTTGATTAGTTCGAAAGCTGATGATCCTGTTTGTCTGTCAATTAGCTTTACTAGTACTTGACCGTCTTTTCTGCTTAATTTTTTTAATTGCTCTTCAAACTCATTGGTCAGATAATTTTCGACTAACTTAAAATATTTGCGTTTATCTCTTTCCGATTTTAGTGCTTTCATTCCGTTATTAAGCTCCGTCAATCTGTCGGCAGCTATTTTTGCATAAGGATATACTTTAAGAACACGGCGTTGCAGTATTAAGAATCGTTTACGTTCTTCTAAAGACAAACGATTGGCTTTATTGGATATGTAAACTTCCTCCAATTCGATTGGAAGTTTGACAATAGTATCGGTTCCTACTAATGGTTTTTCGACTTCAGTAGTTTCTGTTTTAACAACTTGACTAAACGAAATAGTGGTTGCAAAGCAAAATAGCAAAAAACTAAGTAAATATTTCATGGTATAAACTAAAAATTTCATCAAAAATATATAATTATTGTACAACTGTTATGCCAAATTTATAATTTAGCCAAAAATATTTTTATGAGCACAAAAACAATACTAAAAAAAGAATCCTTAGACTTTCTAGAAAGCTACCTCAACAATGCTTCGCCTACTGGTTTTGAATCTGGAGGGCAAAAAATATGGATGGATTATTTACAACCGTATGTCGATACTTTCATTACAGATACCTACGGAACCGCGGTTGGGGTTATCAATCCTGATGCAAAATACAAAGTTGTTATTGAAGGTCATGCCGACGAAATTGCGTGGTATGTAAATTATATTACCGACGATGGTTTGATTTATGTAATCCGCAATGGTGGTTCTGACCATCAAATTGCACCATCCAAAAGAGTCAATATTCATACTAAAAATGGTATTGTTAAAGGTGTTTTTGGTTGGCCAGCCATTCATACCCGAAATAGAGACAAAGAAGAAAATCCAAAAATCAGCAACATCTTTATCGATTGTGGTTGTAGTACAAAGGAAGAAGTCGAAAAACTAGGCGTTCATGTAGGTTGTGTAATCACCTACCCTGATGAATTCATGATTTTAAACCATGATAAATTCGTTTGTCGTGCCATAGACAATAGAATGGGCGGATTCATGATTGCCGAAGTAGCCCGATTGCTTCACGAAAACAAGAAAAAATTACCATTCGGATTGTATATTATCAATGCTGTTCAGGAAGAAGTAGGTCTTCGCGGTGCCGAAATGATTACCCAAACCATCAAACCCAACGTTGCCATTGTAACCGATGTTTGTCACGACACCACAACTCCTATGATTGACAAAAAAATAGAAGGCGAAATAAAAATGGGCAGAGGCCCAGTAATAACCTATGCGCCAGCTGTTCAAAACAATTTGAGGGAACTAATTATAGATACTGCCGAAAAAAACAAACTCCCTTTTCAACGATTGGCTTCCTCACGCGTTACAGGAACCGATACCGATGCGTTCGCTTACAGCAATGGTGGCGTGGCTTCGGCACTTATTTCGCTTCCATTACGCTACATGCACACCACGGTCGAAATGGTACATCGAGACGACGTAGAAAATGTAATTAAACTCATTTACGAATCGTTACTAAAAATTGAAAACAACGAAACATTTTCATATTTCAACTAATTTTTAGGAGCTATTTCCAGCTGTACACTGTATCTTTTTCTTGCTATACTTCGACAAGCTCAGTATAGCAAGAAAAAGGATGCCGTTTCCATCTGGGCTAAAAAAGCTGAGAAGTTAAATTTAACTTTTCAGCTTTTTTTATTAATTTTACATTTTACACACAAAAATATGCAATCCAAAGCACAAACCATATCCGATTATAACAACGAAATTCCCGAAGAACGAAAAGCAGCTTTCGGCAAACTTCGAGAAACCATTCTAGAAAATATCCCTTCAGGATTTGAAGAAACCATGAGTTATGGCATGATTGGTTATGTTATTCCACACACCTTATACCCTAATGGATACCATTGCAACCCAAAACTACCCTTGCCTTTTGTGAATATTGCCTCTCAAAAAAATTTTATTGCCTTGTATCACATGGGATTGTATATGGACAAAACTATATTCGATTGGTTTGTAGCCGAATATCCTAAACACAGCAAAAGTAAGCTCGATATGGGAAAAAGTTGCATTCGATTCAAAAAACCAGATACGATTCCGTTTGAATTAATTGGAGAATTGATGCAAAAAATGACAATGCAAGAGTATATTGCTACTTATGAGTTGGGGCTTAAGAAGTAGTTTTTAAAGTACGTTATTAAACTTTATTATTACCCAAAAACCTCAAAAACTTCACCATCAAAACTGGCAAAAACCATACTTGGGT
>CAXYWC010000065.1:0-14329 GCA_964292845.1 uncultured Flavobacterium sp.
CTGAGATTTCAGCAATATTAAAAAAGCAAGTAGAAGGTTTTGAATCTGGTGCTACGCTAGAAGAAGTAGGATCTGTACTTCAAGTTGGAGATGGTATTGCTCGTGTTTACGGGCTATCAAACGTTCAATACGGTGAGTTAGTAGAATTTGAAAATGGTCTTGAAGGAATCGTTTTGAATCTTGAAGAAGACAATGTGGGTGTGGTACTTTTAGGCCCATCTACAGGAATCAAAGAAGGATCTACAGCAAAAAGAACACAACGTATTGCATCTCTAAAAGTTGGAGAACAAATGGTAGGTCGTGTTGTAAACACTCTTGGTTTTCCTATCGATGGAAAAGGACCAATTGGTGGCGACTTATACGAAATGCCTTTAGAAAGAAAAGCGCCTGGAGTTATCTTCCGTCAACCTGTTACTGAGCCATTACAAACAGGTATCAAAGCTATCGATGCTATGATTCCAGTAGGTCGTGGACAACGTGAGTTGGTTATTGGTGACCGTCAAACAGGTAAATCTACCGTTTGTATTGATACCATTTTAAATCAAAAAGAATTTTACGATGCAGGAAAACCTGTATTCTGTATATATGTTGCAATTGGACAAAAAGCGTCAACTGTAGCAGGAATAGCAAAAATGTTAGAAGAAAGAGGCGCAATGGCTTATACTATTATTGTAGCCGCAAATGCTTCTGATCCAGCACCAATGCAAGTTTATGCGCCAATGGCTGGAGCTGCAATTGGAGAATATTTCCGTGATTCTGGTCGTCCAGCATTGATTGTTTATGATGATTTATCTAAACAAGCAGTTGCTTACCGTGAGGTTTCTCTTTTATTAAGAAGACCACCGGGACGTGAAGCTTATCCTGGAGACGTTTTTTACTTACACTCTCGTTTATTAGAAAGAGCTTGTAAAGTAATTGCTGATGATGACATCGCAAAAAACATGAACGATTTGCCAGATACTTTAAAAAGTATTGTAAAAGGTGGTGGTTCGTTAACAGCATTGCCAATTATCGAAACACAAGCGGGTGACGTTTCTGCTTATATCCCAACCAACGTAATTTCGATTACAGATGGTCAGATTTTCTTGGATGGAGATTTGTTTAACTCTGGAGTTCGTCCTGCTATTAACGTAGGTATTTCGGTATCTCGTGTGGGTGGTAACGCGCAAATTAAATCAATGAAAAAGGTAGCTGGAACCTTAAAATTAGACCAAGCACAATACCGTGAATTGGAAGCGTTTGCTAAATTTGGTTCTGATTTAGATGCAGTAACTTTGAACGTAATTGAAAAAGGAAAACGTAATGTTGAAATCTTGAAACAAGGTTTGAACTCTCCTTATACGGTTGAAGATCAGGTAGCTATTATCTACGCTGGTTCTAAAAATTTATTAAGAAATGTTCCTGTAAATAAAGTAAAAGAATTCGAAAAAGATTTTATCGAGTACTTAAACAACAAACACAGAGATACGCTAGATGCTCTAAAAGCAGGTAAATTAGATGACAATATTACAGACGTTATCGAAAAAACAGCTAAAGAATTATCAGCAAAATATAACTAATTAGATAATTAGTCAGTTTAGATAATTAGATAATTTCTTTGTACTTTATCTAATTATCTAATTATCTAATTATCACATTTTCTCATTAACAAATGGCAAATTTAAAGGAAATCCGTAATAGAATTACTTCCGTTTCATCGACGATGCAAATTACATCGGCAATGAAAATGGTTTCTGCAGCAAAGCTAAAAAAAGCACAAGATGCCATAACAGCGATGCGCCCTTATGCCGAAAAACTAACGGAATTATTGCAAAACCTATCTGCAACACTAGATGGTGATATAGGTGGAGAATTTACAAAACAACGTGAAATTAAAAAAGTATTAGTAGTAGCCATTACATCAAATAGAGGTTTGTGTGGTGCTTTTAATTCTAATGTTATTAAGGAAGTAAAAAACCGTGCCGATTTTTACGCTGGAAAACAAGTAGATGTTTTTGCTATTGGTAAAAAAGGAAACGATGTTTTAGCAAAAACACTTTCGGTTGTTGAAAATAAAAGCTCCATATTTGACGATTTAACTTTTGATAATGTGGCGCAAATTGCACAAACATTGACCGATAAATTTGTTTCAGGAGAATACGACAGAATTGAAGTAATTTACAATCAATTCAAAAATGCCGCTACACAAATTGTTCAAACAGAGCAATTTTTGCCTCTTGCACCAATACAATCGGATAAACCAGTTTCGACAGGTGATTATATTTTTGAACCTTCAAAAGAAGAAATTGTATTAACATTGATTCCAAAATCATTGAAAACACAATTGTACAAAGGTATTCGCGATTCATTTGCATCAGAACACGGAGCGCGTATGACTGCGATGCACAAAGCAACAGACAACGCAACGGAGTTAAGAGACCAATTGAAATTAACATACAACAAAGCACGTCAAGCTGCTATTACTAACGAAATTTTAGAAATCGTTGGTGGAGCGGAAGCTTTGAAAGGATAAGAAAAAATTTTTAATTTTTTCAAATCTACAAAACGCGAAGCTTTGAAAGGATAAGAAAAAATTTTTAATTTTTTCAAATCTTCAAAATGCGAAGCTTTGAAAGGATAAGAATTTTTTTCAAAAGTTATATGAAAGCCAGCAAATTTTGCTGGCTTTTTTTTATTGGAATAAATGGTACATCAAGAAACTATAAAATGCCGCTTTTTCGTTTAAGTGTTTTTCATAAGTGGACGAATCTCCATAATGTCCTGCTTTTTTTGTAACTTTTAAGTAGATTGGATTTTTTTGTGCCTCTCTGTTTTGCAAAGCGGCTGCAAATTTATACGAATGCAATGGTGGAACTCGATCGTCATTTTCGGAAGTAATTAGTAATGTTATAGGATAATTAACGTCTTTTTTTACATTATGATAAGGCGAATAGTCTAATAAATAATTATAATCCTTCTCATTTTCTACATTACCATATTCTTCTAACCAATATTTTCCAGCAGTATATTTTTTAAACATTGCCATATCAAAAACGCCCACTTTTGGAATGGCTACTTTAAACAATTCAGGTCGTTGTGTCATAGCTACACCAACTAATAATCCGCCTTGTGACCCACCAGTGATGGCTAATTTGTTTGGTGAGGTATATTTTTCTTTAATTAAATATTCGGCAGCATCAATAAAATCGTTAAAGCAATTCATTTTTTTTAATCCTTTTCCGTCTTCGTGCCATTTTTCTCCTTTTTCTCCTCCTCCACGAATTTCTGCATACGCAAAAACGCCACCTTTTTCAAGAAAATACAGCAAACCTGTGTCGTAATTTGGTGAACTTACAGTTCCAAAACCCCCATAAGCCTCTAATAACGTTGGATTAGTACCGTCTAGTTGCAGCCCTTTTTTATAAATAATTGTAATAGGAACAGCTACATTATCTCGACTATTATAAGTAATTGTTTTAGTTTCAAAATAATTCAATGGAAAAAGGGTGGGTTTGGGTGGGTTTGTTAAACTAAAAAAAGGTTGTTCCTTGCCTGTTTCGATATTGGCTTTAAAATTCCGAAAAGGCATCGTGTAGGAATAAACCCCAAAATAGAAGTCTTTAGTTTCTTTGTCAAAATTTATAAATTCAATATTCATGCCATTGGGCACTTCTATTTTTCGGACTAATTTTCCATCGTAATCATAGAAAATAATATAATATTTGCCCAAAGTCCTGTATTTACAAATTAGATAATCATCTGAGAAATAGGTTTGCTCTAGTAAATGGGTGTATAGTTGCGGAATGACTGTTTTTTCATCTTTTCTATTTTGAATATCAAAAGATCGAACGTCTCCCCAGTTCATTTTTTTGGAGGTAAAATAGACTCTTCCTTTATGGTAATTGATGAATTCGAAATCAGAATCATCATTTTCAATAAATTTATTGAGATTGAAATTATCGTTTTCTAAATCGCTATAATAATAATTTTTACGGCCATCAGTTTTGTTTAATTCTATTACAAAAAGTTTGTTTATCGATGTAAAAAAACTAACGCTATTACCGCTTTTGGTGGTGTCAAAAATAAGTTCGTCAGCATCTTGAATGCTTCCAATCCGGTGGTAATATAGTTTGAATGTTGAATCTTGCGCAAAAAATTCTTTATTGCTATTTTGTTTGTAAAAAATGCCACGGTCTTTATTCCAAGAAACATTAGAAAATTTCACATTCCTTAAAACATCATCTAAATCTTTATTTTTAAATAAATCGACAAATCTAATTTCTTGTTTGTCACTGCCATCAATACTAATTTTATACGCTAAATTTGCCGAGTTTTTAGACGGATAATAACCGCTTAAAGTAACGTTTTTTTCAGGATAAATCTTGTTTGGATTTACAATTTCAACAGGCAAATCGTCTAACGATTTCATGAAAAATAAGCTAGCAGGTTTCTTTTTATCTTTCCTAAATTTAGCATAAAAATACTTTCCTTTTTTATTCGGTATGCTATAGCTTGTTCGGGTGTCATATTCTTTTAGTTTTGAAACCAAGGAATAGGTTTTGCTTGTTTCTAACAAATGATTATTCGTAAATTCATTTTGTTGTTCCACCCAAGTAGTAACTTCTTCCGAACGCATGTTTTCTAACCAAGAATAGTCGTCTTGATACGAAATTTTATGTTTTGTAATTGTAGTAGGTGTTTTTTTAGTTTCGAAAAATTCTTGAGAATACATTTCTGTCGAAAATAAAATAGCGATAAACAATAGCGTGCAGACTTTCATGATGCGATTTTAAAAAAAGAAGCAAATGTACTTGTTTTTGAATATGAATTTTTATGTAATTTTACTAAAAACAATTTATTTTACATTGCAAACAAAAGAACTCACCACAATACAAGAAATGTTAGCTCAATTTGAGACTATGCAATTTTTGTACCCAAAACTTACTATCGAAAAGTATGAATCGTATCTTCGGGAAATGATTCCGCATAATTATACTCAAATTACTGTTTTTGATGATGATAAATGTATCGGAATAACAGGTTGTTGGTTTGGTATAAAACTTTGGTCAGGAAAATATGTAGAAATCGATAATTTTATTGTTCATCCTGATTATCGTTCAAAAGGAATAGGAAAAATGCTGACCGATTTTGTAAACCAAAAAGCATTAGATTTAGGCTGTACAAACATAGTTCTAGACGCTTATACGCACAATTTTAAAGCACACAAATTCTTTTACAACCAAGGTTATGGTGCTAAAGGCTTTCACTTTGTGAAAATTTTAGATGAGGACGGATTAACATAAAAAAGAAAAAAATGAAAACAATAATCGTATTAATAGCATCCATTTTCTTAACACAAACCTGTAATAAAAAAGCAATTGAAACCAATTTTCAGGAAAAATTCCCAGTAAGTATAAAAGAGGTATATTCCGAACGTTGGGTTGCTGGAGTTCGAGGTGGCGGATCTGGAACCAGTTTTACTATTGAATTTAACAAAATGCTACCAGAAGACATAGCCCTTGTTCAGGTTTATTTCTTAAACAATAAGGCAAAAATTACTAAAATTACGGAAACACGATACCAAGCTAGTATTACCGGTCAAGCCAATTGGGAAAGAAAAGAAATGCCTGAAACCGATGGTCAGCCAAAGGTAACAACAGTAGAATCACCTATCAAGATAGAAGATAACGAAGCTGTTTTAGAATATACCCACAAAGGGGTTAAAAAATACTATAAAATCAGTCCTGTTAAGGAAAAAGAACCGCTGTATTATCCATCAGTAAGACCAAGAAATTAGTTGTTTTTCTTTCAGAAAATCCAAAGCAATTGTCTGCAATTAGCACTAATTTAGTAGTGCAATCACGAATTACACAAATTAACCTATTTTTTTATTTTTATTCTTAAAAAATTCCTGTTAATTTGTGTAATTCCAGTTTAAATCATCCAATTTTGAGTCTATACAAATCTCTTTTCAAACAAACATTAATCTATGGTATGGCAACGGTTTTGCCAAGAATGATTAGTTTTTTGTTAAATCCGTTGTACACAGAAGTTCTTCCAAAACAAGAGTTTGCCGACGTGTCTATTGTTTTTGCGTACTTAGTATTTTTCAATGTCGTTTTATCTTACGGAATGGAAACGGCTTTTTTTCGTTTTTATAACCTTGAACAAAACAAGAAAAATGTAACATCAACAACAACAATTTCTATATTTTGGACAACGATAGCATTTCTTTTCGTAAGCCTTGTGTTTAGAAACACATTGGCAGAATGGTCTTCAATCAAGGTGCATTATATAACCTATACAATCTGGATTTTGGCACTCGATGCTTTAGTTATCATTCCATTTTCTAAACTCCGAGCCGACAAAAAACCGATGCTTTATGCCGTTCTTAAAATAGGAAATGTTACTGTTAATTTAGTGCTCAATCTTTTCTTTTTATTAGTATTACCAAAAATAGCAACAAATTCGGATAGTTTTTTCAATACTATTTACTTCGAAAACTTTCAAGTGGGATACATTTTCATTTCCAATCTTATAGCAAGTTTACTCACGTTTGTAGTACTTTCCCCTAATTATTTCAAGATACACTGGCATCTTGATTTTGCCCTTTGGAAAAAAATGATGCAGTACGGATTGCCCATTCTTATTGCGGGAATCGGCTTTGCCATCAACGAGCATTTCGACAAAATTCTACTCGATTGGTTTCGTGTTTCAAAATCAGACATTGGAGCCTATTCCGCTTGTTACAAAATAGGAATGTTTATGGTCTTGTTTCGAACTGCTTACACCTTAGGCATAGAACCGTTCTTTTTCAGTCACGCCAACAACGAAAACGCACCACAAACGTACGCTACCATCACAAAATATTTTGTCATAACAGGTTCCTTTATTTTATTATTTGTAATTGTTTTTATCGACATACTCAAACGAGCCTTAGTTCCAAATCCCGATTATTGGGATGCTATAAAAGTAGTCCCGCTTATTATTTTAGCCAATTTTTTTCTAGGTATTTATACCAATTTATCTGTTTGGTACAAGCTAATAGACAAAACGAAGATAGGCGCCTACATTTCCATCTTTGGTGCAGTAATTACGTTATTTTTAAATTATCTTCTAATTCCAAAATTCAGCTACTACGGCTCGGCTATTGCCACCATTTCGGCCTACGGAAGCATGATGGGTATTTCCTATTATCTGGGTCAAAAAAAATACCCAATACCCTACGAAATCGATAAAATAGGTACCTATTTAGGCATAGCAATCCTACTTTCGGGACTATCCTTTTACGTTCCCATTTTCAGACACAGTTATATCTTCGGAATATTTGCACTAATAATTTTCGGATATTATATTTACCGAAACGAAAAACAAGTTTTACTGCGTATTTTAAAAAGAAATTAATATTTTTGAAGCTATTCCTGCTATCCGTTACAATCTTTTCCTGGCTAAAGGAGCCAGAAAAAGGATTTTCACTGCTATCAGGGCTAAAAAAGCGTAAAAAACAAACACTAAATAATCCGCGAGAATCCGTTCAATCCGTGTTATCCGCGTGCCAAAACCCAAAAAATGCAAATCAAAATAATCAACAAATCCCAACACGAACTACCCAATTACGAAACCATCGCTTCGGCAGGAATGGATTTGCGTGCTAACATTCAAGATCCCATAATATTACAACCACTAGAAAGAACCCTCGTAAAAACAGGACTTTTTATCGAGCTTCCCATAGGTTTTGAAGCACAAGTACGACCACGCAGCGGATTGGCTTTCAAAAAAGGAATCACAGTACTCAACTCGCCCGGAACAGTCGACGCCGATTATCGTGGCGAAATTGGTGTAATTTTAGTAAATTTATCCAACGAAGCTTTTGTAATCGAAAATGGAGAACGCATCGCACAGCTCATTATCGCCAAACACGAACGTGCCGAGTGGATTCAGGTACAAGATTTATCAGAAACATCTCGTGGCGAAGGCGGTTTTGGTAGCACAGGAGTGAAGTAAATTTGCAACAAATTAAATAAAAAAACTTCGTGAACTTTGCGAAACTCTTTGCGAACTTTGCGGTTAAAAAAAAGAAGAACATGAAAATAATAGTTCCAATGGCGGGTCGTGGTTCAAGACTAAGACCACACACACTCACAATTCCAAAACCCTTAATCCCTATTGCAGGAAAACCAATTGTTCACCGTTTGGTCGAAGATATTGCAGGAGTTTTACAACAAGACATAGAAGAAGTAGCTTTTATTATTCACGAAAGTTTTGGCAAAAAAGTAGAAGAAGAACTTATTGCCATTGCTCAAAAATTAGGCGCAAAAGGCACTATTTATTATCAAAACGAAGCGCTAGGAACGGGTCACGCCATTATGTGTGCCAAAGATTCTCTTTCGGGGCCAGCAGTAATTGCGTATGCCGATACATTAATTCGTGCCGATTTCGATTTAGATCAAACTGCCGATAGCGTAATTTGGGTAAAACAAGTAGATCAGCCCGAAGCTTTTGGCGTAATAAACCTAAACGATAAAAATCAAATAGTAGAATTAGTAGAAAAACCAAAGGAATTTGTTTCCGATTTAGCGGTTATCGGAATATACTATTTTAAAGAAATTTCCGTTTTAAGAGATGAGTTACAATCGGTTTTAGACAACAACATCATTCATGGTGGCGAATACCAAATTAACGACGGCATAAAACAAATGATGGCAAAAGGCATGATTTTTGTTCCAGGAAAAGTGGATGAATGGATGGATTGTGGCAACAAAGACGTAACCGTTGAAACTAATTCTCGTATGTTGGGGTTTTTACAACAAGACGGAATCGATTTAGTTTCGCCAAATGTCAAATTAGAAAACACAACCATTATTCAGCCCTGTTTTATTGGGGATGATGTTGTTTTAATCGACTCCACCGTTGGGCCATTTGTATCGTTAGGAAAAGGAACGCATGTTATGAACAGCACCATCAAAAATAGTTTAGTTCAAACACATGCACACATTAAAAATGCCGTTTTAGACAATGCAATGATAGGAAATCATGCCAACTTTGATGGTAATTTTACCAGCATTAGTATAGGAGATTATTCGGTTTTAGAATAAATAATTTAAACACGAAGAGCGCGAAGAATTCACCAAGAGCACAAAAGCTTTGTGTTCTTAAAGTTTTAAGATTTTCTTCGTGAACTTTGTGGTAAAATTAGGCTCGTGTCACGAAGTTCAAAAAAGGTTGTGTTCTTAATAAGTTATCCTTTGTGTCCTTTGCGGATTCTTCGTGAACTTGTGGTTAAAAAATTTTGCAGTTAAAAAAAATGAAAAAAGTGTCAAATAAAATAAGGTTTGTTTTTGGAATGTGTATCATTTCTGCAACGGCATTGGCACAAACTCAACCCGAAGATGTTGCGTTAGAAAAAGATGATTTTAAAGAATCGTACTACGAATCGCTTGTTCAAAAAGGAATTGAAAATTATGACAAAGCCATTATTTCGCTCGAAAAATGTGTCCAACTTCAGCCTGAAAATCCTGTTATTTATCACGAATTAGGTAAAAATTATTTTTTTCAAAAAAACTATGCCAGTGCGGAGCAAGCTTTTACAAAAGCAACACAGCTTGATTCCAAAAACAAATGGTATTGGATTGATTTGTATGAAGTGTATTATGAAACTAAAAATTACAACCAAGCGTTGCTAATTGCACAAAAAATAATCCCATTAGATAAAAAATACAAAGAAGACGCAGTGTCACTTTATATGTACACGCAACAGTTTGACAAAGCATTAGTGTTAATCAATGAGTTAGATGAAACAGTTGGTAATACCGAACTTCGGGATCGATACAAATTGCAAATACTAGCGCAAACCAAAACCAATTCGTCAGACAAAAGCACACTGGAGAAAGCCATAACCGAATCGCCTACAATAGAAGAAAACTACCTCTCGCTCATCTATTTATATTCTGACAACAATCAGGAAGAAAAAGCATTTCAAGTGGCGCAAAAGCTAGAAAAAAACATACCCAATTCCATTTGGGCACAAGTTTTTTTGTACAAATATTATATTAATAATAACGACGGAAACAGTGCTTCTAGTTCTTTAAAAACAGTATTAAACAGTCCTAAAATTGACAAGAAGGTAAAATACCGAATGTACAATGAGTTCTTGATTTTTGTACTAAAAAATCCGCTTTTTGAAGACGAATTAGACAAAGCAACATTGTACTTTGAAAACGATTCGGAGTTTGATGTACACAAAGAAATAGGCAAATTTTATTACAAAAAAAAGAATTGGAGTTTGGCTATAAAAAATTTAGAAAAAGTAGTTCATTCCGATTTAGAAACCAATTTGTTTTTATTAGTAGCGTATGAAGAAACAGGGAATCTAGAAACGCTAGAGCGTAAAGCTTCGGAACTGGTAGATACTTTTCCGAACCAACCCGAATATTATTTTTTTGTTGGAAAAGCCGCAAATTTGCTAAAAAAATACAAAAAAGCCAATGATTTTCTAGCATCAGGATTGGATTATATTGTAGATAATATCAATTTGGAAATCGATTTTTTAAACCAGTTAGCAGAAGCAACAAAAGGACTAGGCAACACAGAAAAAAGCAATTACTATTTAACAAAAGCAAACAATTTAAAAGCAAAACAAAAATAATGCGCAAAATACTTCCCTTCTTATTCATTTTGGCATTATTGTCCTGCAAAACGAAACAGCAGGCCGTTGTGTCAAAAGCTATCGAAACTAGCACAAACACGACCATTTCTAATATAATAAAAAACCATTATGCTTTAAAAAGAGATTTTAAAACCACTTATATAAAAGCAAATGTAGATTATGCCGATGAGAAACAATCCTTAGGCCTTTCGGCAGATATTAGAATAAAAAAAGACGAAATAATACTAATAAGCATCAAAATGATTGGCATTACGATGGCAAAAGCCATTATTACCCCAACCCAAGTTCGGTATTACGAAAAACTAAACGGGAAATTTTTTGAAGGCGATTATCAAACACTAAGCAACTGGTTGGGAACCGATTTGGATTTTCAGAAAGTGCAAAACATGTTACTAGGTCAAGCCATTGATGATTTAACAAAAAACAGCTATAGCATGGCAACCGAAGAAAATGCTCCGAAACTTACCGAAACAACAAAAGCGAATATTACCAAATCCTATCTTTTTGATGCGGCCTATTTTTGGTTAAAAAAACAAGAAATCACGCAAGAAAACCCACAGCGAAAATTAACTGTAAATTATTCTAATTATAAAACCTATCCAGAAAGCATTATACCAGGAGAACTTCTTATTTTTGCAAATCAAGACAGTAAAACAACAACCATTACAATCGAATATAAAAACGCTACATTCAACGAAGAATTAACTTTTCCGTATAGCGTTCCAAGTGGTTACGAACAAATTATGATTAATTAGATAAAAAAATCAACATGTTAAAATATAGTATTTGTTTTTTATTAATCCTCTCAACGTCATTGTCGTGGGGACAAGAAGAAGAAAGGCAACGAAAATTAGAAGCCCAAAAAGAACGCTTGCAAGAAGAAATTAGAGAGCAAGAAAAATTATTGCAAAATCAGAAAACGAAAGAAAAATCGGTTGCCAAAGTAGTGGTACAACAAACCGTTAAAATTAATTTGCAACAAAAATTAATCAACACCTCGTCAAAACAAGCTAAAGTGCTAGGAAATAGCATGTATATAAATCAGATAAATGTAAATAAACTCAAAAAAGAATTGGTAATTCTAAAGGAAGATTATGCCAAAATGATTGTAAAATCATACAAAAGCCGTTCCGAGCAAAGTAAAGCCATGTTTTTGCTTTCGTCCGAAAACTTTTTGCAAGCCTACAAACGAGCACAGTACATGAAGCAGTATTCTAGTTTCAGAAAAATGCAAGGTGAAGAAATTAAATCCAAAACAATTGAATTAGAAAAATTTAACAGCAAACTTTCTGTTCAAAAGCAAGAAAAAGTAAAATTAATTGCTGAAAGCGAAAAAGAAAAACAAGTCTTAGTAAAAGATAAGTTAGAACAACAACGACTGTTGTCATTAATTAAAAAAGACAAAGTAAAAATTATTGCTGAAATCAAGAGAAAACAAAAAGAAACAAAAGCCATAGAGCGACAAATAGAACGATTAATTAGAGAATCTATTGCAGCAACAAACAAAAAAGCGGGTAACACCACAAACACCACAACCTTTGTGTTAACACCTGAAGCAAAAGAATTAGCCAACGATTTTAAAACCAATCGAGGACGTTTGCCATGGCCTGTTGAAAAAGGGTTACTAACAAAAAAGTTTGGAAGACAACCACATCCGTTAGAACCTTCTATTATGATTGAAAGTAGCGGAATTGAAATTTCTTCTGAAAGAGGGGCAAAAGCAAGATCCGTATTTTCTGGCGAAGTGAGTGATGTGCAAATGGCGCCTAACGGAAGTGCAACGATAATGATTCGCCATGGAGATTACACTACTACTTACTCAAACATAGGAAAAATATTTGTACGAAAAGGCGATAAGGTTTCAACCAAACAAGCCTTAGGAGAAGTTTATTTTAACGAAAATACAGGAAAAGCAATTCTAAAATTCCTAATATATCAAAATACAACAAAACTAAATCCGCAAAGTTGGATTGTAAACATGTAATAGTATAAACGCAAATTCCACTCATTATCACAGTCAATCTGTGATAATGGGTGGAATTTGTATTTAAAATTTACCGTTATTATCTACAAAAACAAAGCCTTCAGTTCTGTTGCTTCATTAGGTTTCATTTTTCCAGCTAAAACAAGACTTAGTTGTTTTCTGCGCAAAGCAGCATCAAATCGAGATTTTTCTTCTTCAGTTTGTGGTTCTATGGCAGGCACTTCAACGGGGTGTCCTGTTTCGTCTACAGCTACAAATGTATATATTGCCTCGTTAGCTTTGGTTCTGTTTCCAGATTCACGATCTTCTACCCAAACATCAATAAAAATCTCCATCGAAGTTCTAAAACTTCGAGACACTTTTGCTTCAACAGTAACCACACTCCCTAACGGAATTGATTTATTAAAAGCAACGTGATTTACCGATGCGGTAACGGTAATTCTTCGGGAATGTCTTCTAGCAGAGATGCTTGCTGCACGATCCATACGAGCCAGTAATTCGCCTCCAAATAAATTATTTAAAGGATTGGTTTCGCTAGGAAGGACTAAATCGGTAAGAATTGTTAGTGATTCTGAAGGAAATTTTGCTTGCATGAGTTTTTCGACAAAGATAAATGGAAAAGTAGAAAAAGCAGAAAAAAAAGAACCACAAATTAACAAATTTGTGGTTGAATAATTTTATTTAGAGGTTACTTTATAATTCTTCTATTAGCAACCAAGCGTTTATATCTATCGAATCTTGAATTTGTGTTATTTTATATTGAGCCTCTGTATAAGTAGCAAAACTTCCGTAAACAACAGGAATTAACCCCTCTTTATTTTTTTTAAGAATTCGCGCATTATATCCTTTCGATACTAGATTTTCTAATTTTCGGGTTGCATTTTTTTCATTTCTAAAAGCCCCAGCCATAATGTGGAAAGGCAATATTTTTGCTGTTTCAACTTCAGACACAGAAGCCATAGGATTGTCTATAAAAAAAGTGGCTTCTTGAATTTTACTTTCTACTTCTTTTTGCACTTCGGCTCTAACAATGCGTGTTTCAGCTTCTTCCGTTTGATTTATATAGGTTGAATACCCAAAACCAGTCCCTCCTAATGACAACAATAAAACAGCAGCATATTTCAAATAAGGATTAACATAGCGTCTATTCTTCGTTTCTTGTGCTTCCTCTTTTTCAATTTGAAAAACATTCTCAGCTGCATTTGTTTCGGCTAAATTGATAATCACCTCCCGTTTAATGGTTGGAGAAACAAACGAACTTAATCCAAAAGAAGCCGTCAAATAATTCAAATGATTTGAAGGTTCAAAAACTAAATTATTTTCTTGATTTAAGCGCAATTCACCTATGTTTTTAAGGGCTAAAAAGCGATTGGTTTCTAACTCTTTTTTCCAAGAATAAACGGCATTATCAACAACAACAATGGCTTGATCGTAACTTATTTTTTCGGCAATAGAAATATGATTAGCCAATAAACCATCATTATTTTTCAAATGCGGATTAAAAGAAATTACTTTACGTGGCGGATAAAAAGTTTGATTACTTTCTTGTATGTTTGCAGGAATAGTTTCGGCTAAAAAAGCGCCAAAACCAGGCACAGTAACACACTGGAAACGATATAATAATTGAGATATGGAATGTGTAATGTTCATAAATGCAAAATTATAAAATACAAGCAAAAATAATAATTTTATTAACAAAT
>CAXYWC010000066.1:0-13435 GCA_964292845.1 uncultured Flavobacterium sp.
TAGATTTATCTAACTACAATACGGGTATTTACTTATTAAAAGTAACTAACGAAAATAATCAATCTAAAACAGTTAAATTAATTAAACAATAACCTTTGAAACATATGGAAAAATATCGCTTAGAAATTCTTTTAACTGTTTTATTCAGCTTAATTTTTAGTGCGATATTTTTCTTTTTTTACTAATCTAATATATACAAAATGAAAAAAAAATTTACAATTTTATGCTTTTTTTCTGTTTTTTTAACAGTAGCACAAACAGAAAAACAACGAGAAGTAATTAAGGCTGCAATGAATAAAGAACAAATAGCTTTATCACAACAACAATTACTAGAATATGATACTGCCAGAAAAACTCGTGTAGCAACTTATCTGATACAAAACCCAGACAAAAAAGAATCTTTTGAAGAAAACGGAAAACCAAAACTTCTGTATGATGTGCAAACAGATGGTTCACCAATTTATATTACAACTAAAGATTTAGGACAAGTAAATGATACTAAAGCTAGTAATTTACAAACAGGGGGTAGTGTTTTTATAAGCTCTGGTTTAAGTTTAAATTTAAATTTAACTGGTCAAGTAATGACAGTAGGCGTATGGGATGGAGGTCAAGTAAATGCATCGCACGAAGCATTAGCAGGACAAGCAACTATGCAGGCTAGTCAACCCTTAACATCTGCTGCTGGTAATGATCACATGCAAGCTTGCACCGCCATGATGGTAGGAAAAAACATTAATAACAAACGAGGCATAGCATTCGGTGCAAACGCATTTTGTTATGACTGGGATAACGATATAACAGAAATGCAAGCTTTTTCAGCAAGTGGTTTCTTAATTTCAAATCATTCTTATGGTTATGCCAACGACAACACTACACCACAATGGACATTTGGCGCATATGATAGCCAATCAAGAGCATGGGATATTATGTTAAAAGCTAAACCAAATTATTTGCCATTTGTTGCCGCTGGTAATGAGCAAATGAGCAACGGAAACTCAGCTGCAAATGGTTTTGATTTAATTACTGGAGCTTCTGCTAGTAAAAATGCAATTACAATTGGCGCTACAAATGGCGCTGCTGTTATGAGTAACTATAGCAATTGGGGACCTACAGACGACGGGCGTGTAAAACCAGATATTGTAACAAAAGGAACCGATATTGAATATCCCGTTTTTACCAACAATACAGGCTATACACAAGGTAGTGGCACTTCTTATGCTACACCTGCTGCGGCTGCAGGAGCATTATTGTTACAGCAATATTATGCAAGTTTAACAGAATCATACATGACAGCATCTATGTTAAAAGCCTTATTACTGCACACCGCAGACGATGCAGGGAATGTAGGACCAGATGCTAAATTTGGTTGGGGTGTTTTAAACCTTGAAAAAGCTGCCGAGGTTATTTACAGAGCCACACACCCAAATAACACATCTGGCCAGTCTGGCGCTATTATGAGAAATTTTACTACAAATCCTGGAACCGTTAGTAATCCTAATAGTGAATTAAGTATTTCAGGCATAACATTCCTTGGCGGAACAAAACCAGCAAAAGCATCTATTTGTTGGCAAGACGACGAAGGCAGTGAGCAAGATGCAGCAGACGGTATTAATTATAATACAACATCATTAATTTATGATTTTGATATGATGTTAAGACAATTTACCCCGTTTGCAGATACTCGAACCTATAAAAATTTATCTATTAGCAATCCTAACAACGTTGCAACAAGATCTACAACTTGGTTTGATGGTAACGGAAACAATTACAAACAAGTTTATTTTGATACACCAACTGCAAATGCTGCTGGTATATTGTATTTTAGAAAAAAATCAACCTCACCTACTACTGTAAAACCTTATTCAGTAATCATTACTGGGCTTACAGAGCCTTTACTAAGTGCCGATGATTTTGATATTAAAGAAACAGGATTAATTTTTTATGACAAAAAAGATCAAAAAATAAAATTAATTAGCAATAACTTTAATATTATAACAAATTATCAAATATTTTCTATTGATGGTAAATTATTACAATCTGATATTGCAAATGCAAACGAAATTAATTTTACAAATTCGAACACAGGCATCTATATTATCAAATATAACATTAATGGAAAATTATTTTCAACAAAATTTTTAAATTAAAATATATTAATCAAAGGAATAAAATATTTATTAAAATTAATTAAACAATAACCTTTGAAACATACAGAAAAATACCGTTTAGAAATTCTATTATTTATTTTATATACTAGTATAATCTACACGGTATTATCTTTTTTTATTAACTAATTATGAATCAAATGAAAATAAAAAAATTACTCATTGCCACACTTTTACTGGGAGCTTTTCAAACACAAGCGCAAGAAGCCGTAGCTACTGCAGGAGGTGACGCTTCTGGAACAAACGGAAACGTGAGCTACACAGTAGGGCAAGTGGTTTACACAACGAACACCGGAACAACGGGTTCAGTAGCACAAGGTGTGCAACAACCTTTTGAAATTCAAACTGTGTTAGGTGCAGAGAATTTCAACATTAACCTGCAATTAGCGGTGTATCCAAATCCAACAACCAACTGGTTACAACTTGAAGTACGTAACACAGATTTCGCAAATCTTTCGTATCAATTATTTGACTTAAACGGAAAAATGATTTTAAATGAAAAAATTACTGCCGAAACTTCTTCCATTCAAATGGAACGTTTACCAGCAGCTATTTTTCTGTTAAAAGTAGTAAACAACAACAAAGAAGTGAAAACATTTAAAATCATTAAAAAGTAAACTAATGACAAAAATAAAATATTTTTATACCATAGTTTTTGTAGCATTCCTATCATTGAGCATGAATGGAATGAACCTATTTGTACAAACACCTAATAATGGAACAATTTCTTTAGATGTAGAGCCATCCGATAGTGGAGAAAATGTAAAAGCCAAGATATTTGATCAAATTTCTGTTCCAGTAATAAACCAAGTCTTAACTTGGAATGGTACAACGATTCAGGACAATCAAACACTGGCTGATGTTGGTATTGTAACTAATAATAGTTCAATTGTTTTAACTGTTACAACCACAACTCAAGTGCCTGAAAAAATGAGCTACCAAGCCGTAGTGCGTAACACTACCAATAATTTAGTAACCAACCAACCGGTAGGCATGCAAATTAGCATTTTACAAGGTTCATCTACAGGAACAGCGGTGTATGTAGAAACGCAAACTCCAACCTCTAATGCAAACGGTTTAGTGAGCTTAGAAATTGGTGGAGGTACCGTAGTTTCAGGAAACATGGCTACTATCAATTGGGCAAACGGTCCCTATTTCATTAAAACAGAAACAGACCCAACAGGCGGTTCTTCCTATACCATTACAGGGACTTCTCAATTATTAAGTGCCCCTTATGCTTTATATGCGAAAACTTCAGGTAGTTCAATACCTGGCCCAGCAGGCCCTATGGGTCCTCAAGGTTTAACAGGTCCTCAAGGTCCAGCGGGAACACCAGGAGCTAACGGACAAGGTGTGCCAGTTGGTGGAACTACTGGACAAGTTTTAGCGAAAGTAGATGCTACAGATTACAACACGCAATGGGTAACACCAAGTGCGGGTGGAAGTGCTTATCCAAATGTGGAGTTGCACATAATAAACAACGTAACACAATCTATTACAAGTCTTGGAAATGGTACAACCGCAAATCTTATAACATTTTCTGGAAGTAATTCAGCAAATGCCTCATTAACTGGAGGAAACACATGGAGCGGTAATACATTCACAGTTGGTGCTACAGGTGCAGGTTGGTATCAAATAAATGCACAAATTTTAGGTACAGGGACTGACGGAGTAAGTACATCTGCTGTTGGAATACCTTTTTATATGGATCTAAATAATACTGTTGGAGGCACAATGTCAAGTGCCATTTTATATCGTTCAAATTATTCTACAAATACTAATACAACACACTTAAGAAATTATAATACTATGAATACCCTTGTATATCTTTCAGCTGGCAACACACTTAGGTTTTATGGCATTTCAGCTAGTAATACTGTAACGGGTAATACGAGTAGTAATGGGAGTACGTTTTTGAACATTGTAAGAATTAAATAATTAAAACAATCATGAAAAATTTAAAAAAACTTATTGTAGCGACTTCTCTATTCATAGGAAGTTTAGCTTTTGCCCAAGCTCCAGAAAAAATGAGCTACCAAGCCGTAGTGCGTAACACTACCAATAATTTAGTAACCAACCAAACGGTAGGCATGCAAATTAGCATTTTACAAGGTTCGGCTACAGGAACAGCGGTGTATGTAGAAACACAAACTCCAACCTCTAATGCAAACGGTTTAGTAAGTTTAGAGATTGGTGGAGGAACAGTTGTTTCAGGTAACATGGCAACCATTAACTGGGCAAACGGTCCATATTTTATCAAAACAGAAACAGACCCAACAGGTGGTTCTTCATATACTATTACTGGGACTTCTCAATTATTGAGTGCGCCTTATGCTTTATATGCCAAAACTTCAGGAAGTTCAACACCTGGTCCAATAGGTCCTCAAGGTCCACAAGGTCCAGCGGGTGCAAATGGTTTAGACGGAGCAACAGGTCCAGCGGGAACCAATGGAACTAATGGAGTTGGAGTGCCAGTTGGTGGAACAACAGGTCAAGTGTTAGCTAAAGTAGATGGGACAGATTATAATACACAATGGGTAACACCAAGTGGTGGCACATCTTTGCCAGCACAAACTGGAAACGCAGGTAAAGTATTAACAACAGACGGTACAAACCCAAGCTGGACAAACGCACCCATTTTAGGAACATTACAAGTAAGTCCTGTTACTTCAGGCGGTACTACAAATGTTACAGTATCTAATTTAAATGTTAGAAACATTATGCTTGATTACCAAGGAGGGAATGGAAATGCAAGTGGTACTATTATTAACATTATTGTGCCAAGTGCAGCAAGTTATCCAGCTGGTACAATACTTACATTTTCAAGTACAAATACAATAACAACATCTCCATTAACTGTAGGAAATTACACGTTTACCTCTCCAAACTCCACTATCACTGCGCATGTCGCAAATAATGTCTCCACAGCGAATGCTGTTACATTAACAAATAACGGTGCAAGTGGGGTTTTAAATGTGATTACCGATGGTGTAAGCAAATGGTATAGAATTAATTAATAATAACTAAATAAAATAACAATTATGGAAGAATTAATCGGAACAATCAAACTATTTGCGGGGAATTTTGCACCGCATGGTTGGCTAATTTGCGATGGTCGACTTTTGAATATCACTCAGAACGCTGCCTTGTTTTCAATTATAGGAACCACTTATGGAGGCGATGGAAGAACTACTTTTGCTTTACCTGATTTAAGAGGTCGTGTACCAGTAGGATTTGGTCAATCACAGCTACCGCACGAATCCTTTCGTGTGGTTCTGTTAACCAAAAAATAAAACGGCATTAATAATCACCATCTTGGTGCCATTTTAAAAAATAAAAAACGAGTCAGCAATGGCTCGTTTTTGTTTTTATAACAAAGGCATTCGTAAGCATTGAAATTTTTCTAAATCTGTCCCTAATGAATTTTCAAAACCAGCGTTCATTTTGCGTGTTAATGTTCCTGAAGAAACCATCGAAGATGTTATTTCTAGTCGTATTGCCATTTCGGTATCGCTATCAAGTATTGCTTGCGCATCGGGAGACAAATCGGTCAAATACAATGCCTGAACATACACATCTGTCCATAATTTAGATCGAATACCTAAGCCGTTAAGTTGCACTGTTTTATTTTCAAAAGTCAATGTTCTAGGAACAGAAACTCCTTTCATTTGAAATTCAGATTGCGCTATAACTTCCGAAAATTGGGCAGACAAAGATAGTAGTAAAAATAGAATAATTTATTTTGTAGGTTTATATATAGATGCTAAGTTAAAATAATTATATGAAAAAAAATCATTTTTTATCAAAAATAATTCCAGAACTATGATCTCGTGTAGCACCTGTTACACTAGCCAAAACGTTTATTTCACCTCGCATCTTTAAGACCCCCAAAAAACCAAAAATTAAAGCTTCTTTATACTCTATTATTTTATTTTCAGGAATTATTATGGTCATTTCAGGTAAAAAAAGTTTTATCTGTTCTATCAAAAAGTCATTGTAAGCGCCACCTCCAGTAATCAATAGCGTTCCTTGCTTATTAGGTAAAGCTGCAGCAATTTGAATAGCAATATGTTCGGTAAATGTTCGTAGTTTATCTTCTATAGTTATTTGCTTTTGTTCAAGAATAGGTAATAGTATCGTTTTTACGTACTCGAATCCAAGTGATTTTGGGTATTCTTTTTTATAAAATTCCAAGCTATTCAATTCTAAGAGTAAATCAGAACAAATAGAGCCCAATCGAGCATGACTTCCTCGATCATCATAATCAAAACCCAATTTTTGAGCATAAAAATTCAAAACGGTATTTACTGCCGAAATATCGAAAGCAACTCTATGGCCATTTTCATCAAACGAGATGTTTGAAAATCCTCCCAAGTTTAAACAATAATCATATTCTGAAAACAAAATATGATCGCCAATAGGTACTAGCGGCGCTCCTTGTCCGCCAAGCGCTACATCTTGAACTCTAAAATCGCAAACTACTTTTTGATGGATCAATGCTGCAATTTTAGGAAGATTTCCTATTTGCAAAGTAATTCCGTTTTGAGGCTGATGCAAAATGGTATGACCGTGCGAACAAACGGCATCTAAATTTTCGATTTTATGTTCTTCGATAAAATCTAAAATAATTGTAGCTAACAATTCGGTATAATCTTCATTTAATTTTTTCAATTCAAAATCACAAAAATGAATCGCTTCCTTTAACTTATTTACCCAATCTTCTGAATAACGAATTGTTTGTTTTTCATGTATTTGAAACTGCCATTTTTTATTTTCTTCTGAAAAATAAATGCGAGCTAAATCTACTCCGTCAAGTGAAGTACCTGACATAACTCCCAAAACAGTATAATTTCTATTTTCCATGGCTAAATTTACGAAATCGTTTGAAATTTTGATAATAAATAATTACTTTTGAGGTCAAATTTAATAAAACTAACATTAGTAATTTACAATATGGATTTTAATTTAACCGAAGAACAATTAATGATTCAACAAGCGGCAAAAGATTTTGCTGTATCCGAATTATTGCCAGGCGTTGTAGAACGTGACGAACATTCTAAATTCCCAACCGAACAAGTGAAAATGATGGCTGAACTTGGATTTTTAGGTATGATGGTCGATCCAAAATACGGTGGATCTGGACTAGACAGTGTTTCGTATGTTTTAGCAATGACCGAAATTGCAAAAATTGATGCTTCGGCAGCCGTAATCATGTCGGTAAACAATTCGTTAGTTTGTGCGGGGTTAGAAAAATATTGTAATGAGGAGCAAAAAATGAAATATTTGGTGCCTTTAGCAAAAGGAGAAGTTATAGGTGCTTTTTGTTTATCAGAACCAGAAGCAGGATCTGATGCCACTTCTCAAAAAACTACCGCTATTGACAAAGGCGATCACTACCTGCTAAACGGTACAAAAAACTGGATAACAAACGGAGGAACAGCCTCTACCTATATTGTAATTGCTCAAACCGATCTAGAAAAAGGACATAAAGGAATTAATGCTTTTATTGTAGAAAAAGGTTGGGCAGGATTTGAAATTGGACCAAAAGAAAAAAAGATGGGAATTCGTGGTTCAGACACACATTCCTTACTTTTTACAGATGTAAAAATCCCTAAAGAAAATAGAATTGGTGAAGACGGATTTGGATTCAATTTTGCTATGGCGGTACTCAACGGAGGGAGAATTGGAATTGCTTCGCAAGCCTTAGGAATTGCAACAGGAGCTTACGAATTAGCACTTAAATATGCACAAGAGCGTATTGCATTCAAAAAACCAATTTTTCAACATCAAGTTATTGCATTCAAACTAGCCGATATGGCAACGCAAATTATGGCAGCCAAAATGTTATGTATGAAAGCCGCTACCGAAAAAGATGCAGGTCAGGATATTTCACAATCAGGCGCTATGGCAAAACTATTTGCTTCCGAAACAGCTATGAATACTACTATTGAAGCAGTACAAATACACGGAGGAAACGGTTACGTAAGTGAATATCATGTAGAAAGAATGATGCGTGACGCTAAAATTACTCAAATTTACGAAGGAACTTCAGAAATACAAAGAATTGTAATTTCGAGAACATTAATACAATAGCTAAAATTTACATAACCATTTTAATCAAACCATAATTTATTTTAGATTGAATTTTTACAGTACTAAAATGACACACACCACAACACAATGAAAGATTTATTAAAGAAATTTGAAAATAAAGAGCCAGAAGTAGTTTTTAATTGGAAAGATCCGGAAACAGAAGCAGAGGGTTGGACAGTAATAAACTCACTTCGTGGAGGAGCAGCTGGTGGTGGAACTCGTATGCGAAAAGGTTTGGATATGAACGAAGTACTTTCGTTAGCAAAAACAATGGAAGTAAAGTTTTCAGTTTCAGGACCCGCTATTGGTGGGGCAAAATCAGGAATTAATTTTGATCCAAACGATCCTCGTAAAAAAGGTGTTTTGCAACGTTGGTATAAAGCCGTTTCTCCTTTGTTAAAAAGCTATTACGGAACAGGTGGCGATTTGAATGTTGACGAAATACATGAAGTTATCCCAATGACTGAAGAATGTGGTGTTTGGCATCCACAAGAAGGTGTTTTTAATGGTCATTTTAAACCTACTGAAGCCGACAAAATAAATAGAATTGGACAATTGCGTCAAGGCGTTGTCAAAGTAATTGAGAATACTACTTTTTCGCCAGATATTACTAGAAAATACACTGTAGCTGACATGATTACAGGTTATGGCGTGGCACAAGCTGTTCGTCATTATTATGATATTTATGGAGGCAGTGTTGTAGGTAAAAAAGCCATCGTGCAAGGTTTCGGGAATGTAGGTTCTGCAGCTGCTTTTTATCTAGCAGAAATGGGAGCAAAAGTAATAGGAATTATAGATAGAGATGGAGGTTTGATTAATGAAAATGGATTTACTTTCGAAGAAATTAGAACTTTATTCCTTACTAAAGATGGCAATAAATTAGTAGCCAATAATATGATTCCTTTCGAGGAAATAAATGCTAAAATTTGGTCTATTGGTGCCGAAATATTTACCCCTTGTGCTGCATCAAGATTAGTAGTAAAAAGTCAAATAGACAGCATGATTGCGTCAGGTTTAGAAGTGATTTCTTGTGGCGCTAATGTGCCTTTTGCCGACAAAGAAATCTTCTTTGGTCCTATTATGGAAGAAGTAGATAGCAAAGTAAGTTTAATTCCAGATTTTATCTCAAACTGCGGAATGGCACGTGTTTTTGCTTATTTTATGGAGAAAAAAGTCGAAATGACTGACGAATCTATTTTTAGTGACACTTCGGATATTATCAAGAAAGCAATCGAAAAAGCACATGCATTAAATGCAGATAAGAAAAACATTAGCGCAACAGCTTTTGAAATTGCTTTGAAACAATTGGTATAATTTTTGAAATTAATTTCATAAACGCATAACAAATATTTAGTATTTTCGTTTCTATTATAGATTAAGAATATAATTATGGGAGTAGTAATATCAGCAGCCGACAAGAGAAAATCATTTGTAATCACTACAGTGATTTATATTTTGTTGTTGCTGATATTGTTTTTTATACGATTTTGGCCGCCAGCAAATATGCAAGAATTAGCTGGAGGTGGCGGAGGTGGTGGCGTTACTGTAAATTTTGGTGATACGGAATTGGGTTCTGGAAACAATTTTGAAAGCGATGTTTTAGATATTAAAAACGAAACCAAACAAGTTGCAAAACCAGCAGAAACTGCCGAAGATCAAATTATTGCTCAAGAAAATTCGATTGAAGAAAATGATGTGGTCATCGCTAAAAAAGTAATCACAAAAAAGCCGAAAGTTGAAGTTATAAAAAAGGAAACTAAACCAG
This sequence comes from uncultured Flavobacterium sp., assembly GCA_964292845.1. Classification (GTDB taxonomy): domain Bacteria; phylum Bacteroidota; class Bacteroidia; order Flavobacteriales; family Flavobacteriaceae; genus Flavobacterium. Next base: position 10,024 of record CAXYWC010000066.1, read on the forward strand.
TTGTAGAAAAACCAAAAGTTACTAAAAATACTAACGATGCTTTGGCTAATATCCTAAAAGGAGGAAACAAAGGTGGTGACGGAAACTCGAACACACAAGGAAATCAAGGGTCGTCTAACGGAAGTTTGTCTAACGATGGTTACGGAAGTGGAGGTTCTGGCGGAGGTATAGGCGGCGGAAACGGTTCTGGAAACGGAACGGGAACGGGAGCAGGAAGTGGTTCAGGATCTGGTGGCGGTTCGGGTATTGGATCTGGTGGTGGCTATTATTTAGGAAACCGAAAAGCCCTTTCCAAACCAAAACCCAACAGCGATTGTAGTAATGAAGTAGGAAATGTTGTTGTAGAAATTACCGTTGATAAAAATGGTACTGTAATTAAAGCTATTCCAGGAGTAAAAGGAACAACAATAACGGCTAGTTGTCTGAAAGAACAAGCTCGTTCAGCCGCAATGAATACCAAATGGCAACCCAAAGAAGACGCACCTGAAAGACAAGTTGGGAAAATTGTCTATAGTTTTAGTTTGAATTAAAAAAAAATCAAGTAAATTTTTAATAAAAAAGCATCACATTACTAACGTGATGCTTTTTATCAAATTCAAAAACGGGATCATTTTTTAGTACATTTTGTATTTAGTTTCTAAAAAAAATAACACGCTTAGCAGAGAGGAGATTTTGCTAATTCCTAAAAGAGTAAGAAAAAGTTAGTCCCTTTTTCTGTTTGTCATTTGGGATCTGCGTTCCTCTAGCATTTGTAAATACTTACCGTATTGTTCTTCAGTAAGTAATAATTTTATTTCAGCATCTTTTGCTGCTCTACTTTCTTTCAGCATTTTCATTTTATCTTGCTTGTTACTATCATTGTTTTTTATTTCCTTTAGTTTTATGGCATACTTCTTCGTGATTTCTCTAAAAGAAAGCTCTTGTTTCTCAGAAAGTGATAATTGTTCTTTAGCTATTTTTAGTTGTTCAATCATTTCTTCTTTTTTATCTGTTTCCTGAGCAATGATAGCATTTGAATTTAAAGCAAAAAGAAAAGTGATAATAAGCGATAGTTTAAAATTTTTCATAATATGTGGTTTTAATAGTGTTTAAGAATTAGACTAAAGTAGTAAAAAAAAGTTTAATCTAGGATTGTTTTTTTTATAAAAGTATAATAAGAAGCATTGAAAAATAATTTGTTAGATATTAGAAAAAAAGTATAGTAGCTAGTTGAAAATTGCTTCTAAGAATAAGGAAAGTACAACTTTAATATGTAATTTACTTTCTGTTTACGTATGATTTTAGTATCTTCGTAGTTATAATAACTGTAAATATTTTGCACCATGCAAGAAGAAAAATACGACAACCTACCAATGGTAGATGGAAATGAAGTTTTAGAAACTCAAAAAGAATCTCAAGATTCTGTAAATGAAGCGATTGAAGTGATCGAAAATCTAAACGCAGAAGTAAGTGAAGATACCTCAATAGACGAAAGTCATGATATTCCAATGCTCAATTATGATGCAATGGATATGGAAAGTCTTGTCCTTGAATTAGAAAAGCTTGTAGTTTCGGATAAAATTACGGCTATAAAAAACCATGTAGAAGAAATAAAATCAGTTTTTCTATCAAAATACAATCACCTCATCGAAGAAAAAAAAGAAGAATTTCTGCATGAAAACCCAGATACTACAGAGGTGTTCGAATACCATTTTCCTCTGAAATCAAAATTCGATTCGTTATATGCTAATTATAGAAGCAAAAAAAATAGCCATTTTAAGAGTTTAGAATCTGATTTAAAATCAAATCTGCAAACACGTTTGGCTTTAATTGAAGAACTAAAATCATTAATTAATCCTGGAGAAAATATAAAAGACCATCTTAAACAATTTAATGATTTAAGAGAGCGTTGGAAAACAGCAGGGGCAATTCCTAAAGACAAGTACAATCATGTGTGGAATAATTTTCACTTCCATGTCGAAAATTTCTATGATTATTTGCATTTAGACAGAGAAGCTCGTGATATCGATTTCAAACATAATCTAGAGGCAAAACTTAAAATACTTACCCGTGCACAAGAGCTTGTAAGCGAAACTGATGTGATGAAGGCGTTTCGAGAATTACAATCCTTACACAAAATTTGGAAAGAAGATATTGGTCCCGTTTCTAGAGAACATCGAGAAGAAATTTGGACTATATTTAGCGATTTGACGAAAAAAATGCACGACAAGCGGGAGCTTATTTTTGCACAGCAGCGTGGATTTGAAATTGAAAATTTAGAAAAGAAAAAAGAAATTATTGCTGCAATCGAAGCAATTGCGACAGAAAAAATTGAAATACATTCTGGCTGGCAAGGTCAAGTAGAAAAAGTAGAAGCCTTGCGTGCCCATTTTTTTAGTGCAGGAAAAGTTCCCGCGGAAGTAAATGAGCAAACTTGGAATGAGTTCAAAACTGCGGTTCGCAATTTTAATTTGCATAAAAATTCTTTTTATAAAGATATTAAAAAAGAACAGCACACTAATCTTGACAAAAAAAATGCCTTGGTAGCACGTGCTAAAGAGCTACAAGACAACACCGATTTTGAGAGTACAACTCCTATCATGAAGAAAATTCAAGAAGAATGGAAACAGGTAGGGCACGTGCCTAAAAAATATTCAGATGCTGTTTGGAAGGAATTTAAAATCGCTTGTAATCATTATTTTGACAGATTGCATGCCGTGAAAAACGAAAATGAAGAGGTAGAAATAGAAGCTTTTGAAAAGAAAAAAGCCTATTTAGAAACTTTGAAAGAATTCAAATTAGAAGGTGTTCATAAAACAGACTTAGACGCCATAAAAGCGCATATTGAAACTTGGAAAAGTTTAGGCAAAGTGCCGTTTGCAAGACGTCACATTGAAGGAAAATTTAATAAAATATTGGATATTCTTTTTGAAAAATTAAGCTTGAGCAAAAAAGATGCTGATATGATGCGCTTTAATAACAGGCTAGATCAATTGTCAGAATCTAACGATTCTAGAAAAATTGAAAATGAGAAAGTGTTCTTAATGCGAAAAGTGGAAGAAGTTCAGAATGAAATTTTTCAATTAGAAAATAACATTCAGTTTTTTGCGAAAGCTAAAAAAGACAATCCTATGGTGCTGGAAGTATTAAAAAATATTGAACGCCACAAAGACGAACTCAATACTTGGAAGGAAAAACTGAAACAAATTAGACAAATGTAAATTAGTGATGGACACAATTTAGATAGTTTGTTCACTAAAAATATAAGGGGTTTGCTTAAATAAAGCGAATCCCTTTTTTAATGCGTTACTTGTCTCAAATGAATTTAAAAAAAATAGGCTTTTTGAACCTGACTAGAACGTTTTTTTTAGATATAAATTTATTGAGGTGTTCTGATAATTACTTATAATTTTTTCGTATATTTAAAGTATGG
>CAXYWC010000067.1:0-12808 GCA_964292845.1 uncultured Flavobacterium sp.
GGTGTTGCTATCGATTCTAAATACACAGGTGTTACTAGTTCGACTTCTGCATCATATCCTTATAATTTAGGAAGAACTGCTACTCACGAAGTAGGACACTGGATGAACTTACGTCACATTTGGGGAGATGCAACTTGTGGATCTGATTTAGTTTCAGACACACCTACTCATAATACATCTAACTTTGGTGTTCCTGCTGCAGGTCACAGAAGTACTTGTACGGGTGCTCCATTAGAAATGTACATGAATTATATGGATTATACAGATGATAGAGGAATGTATATGTTCTCTAACGGACAAAAATCTAGAGTTAGTGCTATATTTGCTGTTGGAGGTTCTAGAGCTTCTTTCAGATTGTAATATCTTGCAATAATAAGTTAAAAACTCGCTCTTGTAGCGAGTTTTTTTATTATATTCGTCCTCCAAATTAAGTTACAATGACCTCAAAAATTATAGCCATAGGAATTATAAAAGCAATAGCCATTAGCATTGGTATTGCTGCTATTCTGTTTTTTCTATCCGAGATTCAATCGGTAATCATTTATCTCATTGTGTCACTTATACTAACACTTATTACGAGTCCGTTTGTCGCTTTTCTAAAAAGAAGATTAAAATTTTCTAACACCGTAGCTGTTGTTTTTACGATGTTTTTCGTGATTTTTACCTTTGTCGGATTAATCCTGATGTTTGTGCCGCTTATTTTATCGCAAAGCGAAAATTTATCCTTGTTAGACACTAAAGCTATTGAAAAAAGTGCAACCGAACTAGCAACTCAATTTAAAATTTACCTAACCAATCATCATATTGATGCTGGAATTTTATTAAACGATTCAAATTTGACCTCAAAAATGGATTTCAATTTTATTCCCACAATACTAAATTCTGTTTTGGGAACCATCAGCAGTTTTGGTATGGGGTTGGCTTCTGTCCTATTTATTACCTTTTTCTTTTTGAAAGACAAAATCCTATTTACCAATGGCGTAAAAATAATATTACCTGATAATCACGAGGAAAAAATTCTAAATTCGGTTGCAAAAATAAACGAAATGTTAAGTCGTTATTTTATAGGATTGCTCATTCAATTATCGATTGTTTTTATTTTATATTTAATTGTTTTGCTCATTTTTGGTGTAGAAAATGCTTTTATTATTGCTTTTTTATGCGCTTTGCTGAATATTGTTCCATATGTTGGCCCATTAATAGGTTCTGTCCTCGCTGCCTTATTAACGATGATTAGTAATTTAGGCGGTAATTTCCAAAACGATATTTTACCTACTACATTATATGTCATGATTGGTTTTTGGATCGTTCAGTTGATAGACAACAACATTTCGCAACCTTTAATTTTTTCAAAAAGTGTCAATTCTCACCCATTAGAAATATTTTTAGTTACCCTAATTAGTGGATTCCTTTTTGGTATTACAGGAATGATTATTGCTATTCCTTTTTATACGATGCTCAAAGTAATAGCTAAAGAATTTTTTCCTGAGAATAAAATAGTGCAACTTATCGCAAAAAACATTTAATGATTTCGCCATTATTAGCTGTTCCAGTACAAAAGTTTATTCGTGAAAATAGTGATACTACTATTTCCAAATTAGCGTTACAAAAAAATCCTTTTCCCGAAATTCCTTGGGTAGAAATACTAACACAAATTGCGGCAAAAAGTAAGGCTAAAGAAAAATTACCCACTTGGTACGCTCAGCAAAACATCATTTACCCAAGCAAAATATCGGTAGAACAAACGTCTTCTGAAAAAACAGCTTTGTATAAATCCGATCTAGTATCAGGCGACAGTTTAATCGATTTGACGGGTGGTTTTGGTGTAGATGATTATTACTTTTCGAAGAAAATAAAACAAGTTTATCATTGCGAATTAAACGCCTCGTTATCCGAAATTGTTACGCACAATTTTGAATTATTAAATACTAAAAACATTACTTGTTTCCCTGGAGATAGTTTTGAAACTTTAAAAAAACTAAATCAAAAATTTGATTGGATATACATTGATCCGTCCCGAAGAAGCGATACCAAAGGCAAAGTTTTTATGTTAAAAGATTGTTTGCCCAATGTTCCAGAACTTATTGAAGAATATTTTCAATTTTCTGATAAAATACTCATCAAAACAGCGCCAATATTAGATATCACTTCTGGGTTGACTGAATTAGAACAGGTAAAAACCATTCATATTATTGCCGTAAATAATGAAGTAAAAGAATTAGTATGGGAAATAAAAAAGGATTATACAGATGCTATTACTATAAAAACCATCAATTTTAACAAAGAAAAAGAAGAAGTATTTGACTTTGTTTGGAATGAAAAAATGGAGCCCAATAGCTATTCGTTGCCTAAAAAATACATCTACGAACCTAATTCAGCTATCCTTAAATCAGGTGCTTTCGAGTTAATTGCACATCATTTCAACCTCGAAAAACTACACCAACATTCGCATTTATACACATCGAACGAAATAATTGATTTTCCAGGACGTATTTTTAAAATTGAAAAAATATTTGAATACACTAAAAATGAAATGAAACAATTGCTACAAAACACCAAAGCCAATATCACCACACGAAACTTTCCTGAAACGGTTGAAAACATTAGAAAAAAATGGAAAATAAGCGATGGCGGCACTGTTTATACTTTTTTTACAACCGATGCAAATAATCGCAAAATTGTGTTACTTTGCGCAAAAATTTAAACCCAATGAGAATTCCTATAATTGTTTTATTCTTCTTATTTCAATCATTATTATTTGCACAAAAACCGTGTGAATACAGCGTAAATGTAACCGACTCTATTGGCACACTTAAAGAAACTAAAAGTTGCTTGGTTTACGAAAAAGTTTTTGGAAACTCAACACAGCTGGTTTTCTTATCGTTACTTTCTGACAACGGAACACCCATTTTGAATTTACAAATTATTCAAAAAAGCCCTGATTTTATTACGCCAAAATGTTTAGACAAAAATTCGAAAGTCTATGTTCAGTTGTCTAATGGAAAAATGTATACGTTTATGAGTGCCGTTGACAATCAATGCGACCAACTTATTTACAATAGTACCGAAAAACTAAACAATCGATTTCTTAGCGCTAATTTCTTGTTTTTAAAAGACAACTTTGACGATTTGAAAAAATTTCCAATTAGCATGATGCGACTAAAACTAGCCTCAGACACTCAAGACTATGTGTTGCAAAAAGAACTCCGTCCTGAAAAAGTAGAAGGTATTTTTGAACCTGAAAATTTCTTTATCAACAGTTTTCCGTGCATTGAGTAGTTACTCACACGGCCAAATAAAGTTAGACAAACGATCTTTTCTAGAACCTATCAAATTATAATGCCACCATTCGGAATCGAAGGATTCAAAATGATTTCGTGTCATGATTTTTTTAAGCAAACGCCTGTTTTTTAATATTTCTCGAGAAAATTCTCGGTAATCATGACTTGATTCTGGACCAAAAAAATCGAAAGTAGTTCCCATATCTAGCTCGACACCCGCTTGGTCAACTAATGTAATATCGACTGCTCCGCCACGGTTGTGAATAGAGCCTTTTGCTGGATTTGCTACATAATTCGCATCGGGCACAATGGCCCACATTTTTTTCTGAACATCGAGTGGTCGGTAGCAATCCAATAATTTTATTTTGTAGCCTTTTTTCATGGCTTTAGTATTGGCTTCTATGAGATATTGCACGGTTTTTAGTCGTAAAAAACAAGAAGCACAATCGTAAACTTTCGTTTTCAGAAAATTATCTGTTGTGGCATATTTCATGTCCAAAATAAAATCAGAGCTATACTCTTTTAGATTCACAAAAGTAGTATCACTCACAACAATCTCGTTTTCGGCCTTGTTTTGGGCGATACTTGAAATTGGAAAAGGAAGAAGAAACAGTAAAAAAAGTAGCCTGTATTTTTTCATTTTTTAAACATCTATAGTCTAAAAAATCAATTTCGATTTTTTAGTTATTTCAAAACTGATTTTCGTATCAAATAATTAAAAATCCGATATCCTAAAAAACGGCGCAAATATTTCATCGCATTGGCATCGAAACCAATGGTGTATCGTTTGAATCTTTTGGGTGGATTTTCAGCTATTTCTAATATTTTATGTGTTATTGTAGGAAGTAAATCTTTGTTTTTAGCCGTTTTTTTGTGCAATAAATCGGTTATTGTATCCATCAATTTGTTATAGGATTCAACATCTGAACGTTCCGATTTAGTCACATTTGCCTGAAAATTTGTTTTTGCATTTCCAAATTGTACTGTGCATACTCGGGTATTAAAATCTAATAATTCATAAGCCATGCATTCTGAAAAGCTTTCTACTGCTTGCTTTGTTGAATGGTAAAAACTACCCAACGGCAAATTGACCAATCCTGCAACCGAAGTAATATTGATAAACAAGCCGCTTTTTTGAACTCTGAAAATTGGGATAAAGGCTCTACAAATTTTAACCACTCCCAACCAATTAATGTTTACAATACTATTTATTTTGGCATCTTCGGATAATTCAACAAAACTTCGATAGCCAACTCCTGCGTTATTAATAATAACATCAATTGTTTTGCAATCATGAAGAATTTGAGTTTTTGCGCTATCAATACTTTCGGTAGATGTTACATCTAGCAAATAGCATTTTATATTGGGCATTCCTTGAAGTTCTTTTCCTTCTTCTAACAAAATCATGGTGGCAATAACGTTCCAACCATTTTTTGCAAAAAGTAGGGCTAGCTCTTTACCCAAACCACCCGATGCGCCTGTAATAAGTACGGTTTTCAATAGTAACTATTTTAAAAATAAAGCTATAAAGATACATCTTTATAGTAAAAAAGCGATATTAATCGTTATTTTCAATCTGTTTGTAAGCATCGATGACTTTTTTGACTAATCGATGACGAACAATATCTTTGTCATCAAGGTAAATAATACTAATTCCTTCAACGTCTTTTAGTACTAAAATGGCTTCTTTAAGTCCTGAAATAGTTCTTCGTGGCAAATCGACCTGACCAGGATCGCCCGTTATCATAAACTTAGCATTTTTCCCCATGCGCGTCAGGAACATTTTCATTTGAGAATGTGTGGTATTTTGGGCTTCGTCAAGAATCACAAAGGCATTGTCTAACGTACGTCCACGCATAAAGGCTAAAGGTGCAATTTGTATAATTCCTTTTAAAATGTAATCATCGAGAGTTTGAGGTGGCAACATATCGCGCAAGGCATCGTATAAAGGCTGCATATACGGATCGAGTTTTTCTTTCATATCGCCTGGCAAAAAACCTAAATTTTCTCCTGCTTCAACCGCTGGACGAGTTAGAATAATTCGCTTTACTTGTTTTTCTTTCAAAGCCTTTACCGCCATGGCAACACCTGTATAGGTTTTTCCTGTTCCTGCGGGCCCCACGGCAAAAACCATGTCGTTTTTATTTATACAATCGACTAGCAATTGCTGGTTTGGGGTCATGGCTTTAATGAGCTTCCCTCCTATTCCATGAACTAAAATTTTATCGATGTCGGCCATTCTTTGTTCTTCTCTAGAATCGCTCAAAATGACTCTGTCGATAACATTAGTATCAATAGTATTATAACGTGTAAAATGAACCATGAGTCTATTGAAGCGTTTTTCGAACTCGTCGAGCTCAGCTTTTTCGCCAAAGGCTTTAAGGGTTGTTCCTCGTGCTACAATTTTTAGCTTCGGATAATATTTTTTAATAGTTTCTAAATGAGCATCTTGTGTGCCCCAAAATTCTTTAGGAGCAATGTCGTGTAGTTCAATGGTTCGTTCGTTCAAAGGTTTTATATTTAAAATTAATTGAATGCTAATTTTATGCCTATTCCATTTTTATTGGTAATAAAAGTTGCCTTTTTAATTTCAAAATCAGAATTACCAACTTTAGAACTTGCATTGTAATCTGAAACTACATGTTTGATTTTTTTAGCAAATCCAATTTTAACTGGTATCGAAATGACAAATGAAGCTAATCCTATATAAGTTAAAGCTGTTGGATACTGTATATCAGCCGTTAATCCTTGAAGTAAGTCGGCCGTAATTAGCCCTAAACCACCTACCATCATTATATTTCCAACCGTTTTCTTACTTCTTCCTTCATTATATTCTTGTAGTAATTCTGGCTTATTTTTCAAAATTGCTCTCACTTGGTTGGAAGATATTCTCTGATTTTCTGCATTTCGGATATTTCCATTCGATTTATAAACTAATTCTTGTGAAAAATTTTGTATTGAAATTAAAAGAAAAAAAATAAGCAGTAGTTGTTTCATGATTTTTTTAAGTATTAAGTTCTAAAATCTGTTTAATAAAAGTAAAATAAAGTTAGCTTTGCATATCTCAAATTTAATACATTTAGAGAAACAATTTTAGAATAGTTATAAACAAAAAAATGTCAATAATTACGCTTACTACTGATTTTGGATTGAAGGACCACTTTGTGGGTGCTTTGAAAGGTAAGTTGATTTCAGAAAACCCTGAAATTCAAATCATTGATATTTCACATCACGTAGATTTGTTTAACGTTTCGGAAGCTAGTTATATCATAAACGCTTCTTATACTAGTTTTCCAAAAGGAACTGTTCATTTGATAGGAGTTGACACCGAGAGAATTAACGGAAGTAAACACATTGCGATACAATGGAATGATCATTTTTTTGTTTGTGCTGACAATGGCATTTTAAGTATTCTTACTCAGAATGTAGCTCCACAAAAAATCGTCGAAATCAATATTCACAATCAATTATCTGAGGATTCGACCGATTTAGATGTGTTTGTAAAAGTAGCTTGTCATCTTGCAAAAGGAGGTTCGCTTACTGCTATTGGTAGCGAAATTTCAAGTATAAAAATGGTAACCGAATTGCAAGCTTTTGTTTCGTCTGATGGGAATAGTATAAAAGGTTACGTTGTTTATGTAGACAATTTCGGAAATTGTGTGACTACTATTTCAAAAAAAATGTTTACCGAATTTGGAAATAATCGCAATTTTGAAATTAAATTTGGCAACAAAATCATCAAGAAAATACATACGCATTATTCCGACTTTAAAGTAACTGAAAAACAAACGTTGAAAGACCTTGAAGGAGAAAAATTAGCCCTTTTTAACGAAGCCGATTTTCTTGAAATTGCCATTTACAAAAGCAATCCCAAAACCGTTGGCTCAGCCAAATCGTTGTTGGGATTGAAGTATCGAGATATGGTCAGTATTGAATTTGGAATTTAGATGTAACGAAAAAAGTCAAAATTCATGTAATGAGAGTTCAATTGTAAAAAATAAAAAAATGTTTGTACGAATAGTAAAATTAAGTTTTCACGAAGAAAACATTCCCGCTTTTCTAGAAAATTTCGAATTAATGAAAGAAAAAATACGAAATGCCGAAGGAAATCGTTTCTTAGAATTGTATCAAGACAAAGACAACAAATGTATTTTTTTTACCTACAGTTACTGGGAAACCGAACAGGATTTAGAAAACTACCGAAACTCGGAATTGTTTTATGATGTTTGGACATTTACAAAAAATTTATTTAACGACAAACCAGAAGCTTGGAGTGTCGATAAATTAGTTTCTTTAAAATAAATACAAATTACCATTAAATAAGTTAACGATTAAACAAAAAGAATGAAAGCCATATTATTTAAAGAATTTCGATCCTTTTTTGGTTCGCCCATAGGTTACTTAGTCATTGCCATTTTCTTAGTATTAAATGGTTTGTTTTTATGGGTTTTTGAAGGCGATTACAATATCTTAAAATCAGGTTTTGCCGATATGACTCCCTTTTTTACCATTGCACCATGGATTCTTTTATTCCTAATTCCTGCCGTTACAATGCGTAGTTTTTCGGACGAAAAAAAACAAGGAACGATGGAATTGTTACTTACCAAACCTTTATCGCTTTGGGAAATTGTAAACGGAAAATTTTTAGGCGCCTTTTTGCTACTACTAATTGCGATAATCCCAACGCTAGTTTATGTCAAAGTGATTTATAATTTGGGAATACCAGAAGGAAATATCGATTTTGGAAGTACACTGGGGTCGTATTTTGGCTTATTATTCTTAATGGCTTCCTACACTTCCATTGGAATTTATACCTCCACATTGTCCGACAATCAGATTGTTGCCTTCATACTTTCGGTATTTTTGTGTTTTATCTTTTATTTTGGATTTCAAGGCATTGCCAACTATAAATTATTTGGCAATTTTGGCGAAATGATTGAATCATTCGGAATGGATTATCATTATAAAAGCATGAGTCGCGGCGTAATAGACACCCGAGATATTATTTATTTCATAAGTGTTACCACACTATTTTTGTCCTTTACTGTTTTCAAATTAAAATCGTATAAATTATAATGGGATTTTTATCAAACAATACTAAAAAATTAGCCCTAACCCTTGTGGGACTTGTGGCTATAAACATCTTTGGAAACTTCTTTTTTCATCGATTCGATTTAACGCACGACAAGCGATATACGCTGTCTGAAACCTCGTTAAATATTCTAAAAAACGCTAAAGAACCCTTGTATATTGATGTTTTCTTAGAAGGCAATTTTCCACCTGAATTTAAACGTTTGCAAACCGAAACCAAACAAATTCTCGACGAATTTAAAGCCTACAATCCTAATATCATTTACCAATTTGTAAACCCGCTAGAAAATCCAGAAGAAGCGGATGCAATTATGGATTCTTTTGTACAGCGAGGGTTGACCCCCATAAAAATTTCGGTCGATGACAAAGGAAAACAATCCCAAGAAGTTGTTTTTCCTTGGGCTATTGCTACGTACAAAGATAAAAGTACCAAATTACCATTACTAAAAAACAAACTAGGCGCCACTACCGAACAAAAAGTAGTGAGTTCTGTACAACATTTAGAATATGCTTTTGCCGATGCTTTTCATAAAATAACCACTCCAAAAAAGAAAAAAATTGCGGTTCTAAAAGGCAATGCCGAACTTGAAGATATTTTCAAAGCCGACTTCTTACAATCAGTTCGAGAAAATTATTTTATCGCACCATTTCCATTAGACTCTGTTTCGCAAAATCCAATATTGTTTACCAAAGCCTTAAAAACTTTCGATTTAGCCATTATTGCCAAACCCAAACAAGCGTTTTCTGATGAACAGAAACAAGTCTTAGACCAATTTATCATCCACGGAGGCAAAGCCTTATGGCTAGTTGAAACCGTAAATATTGACATGGAAAGCCTAAATAAAACAGGAACTAGCTTTGCTTTTCCGTATAATTTAGGGCTAAACGATCTATTTTTTAAATATGGCTTTAGAATTAATCCATTATTAATCAAAGACATACAAGCCGCCCCCATTGCGCTTGCTACCGGAAACAAAGGAAACGAGACGCAATACCAAAACTATCCTTGGTTTTACGCGCCTTATATTTTTCCAGAAAGTAAACATCCTATTGTAAACAATATCGACGGAGTAAAACTTGATTTTGCAAACGCTATTGATACACTAAAAAATGGAATCAAAAAGACAATCCTACTACAATCGTCCATTTATTCTAAAAAAGTGGGAACACCTGTAGAGGTCGATTTGAAAATGGTAAACGAAAAACCAAATCCAGAAGACTATAACCTAGGAAATATTCCCGTTTCAGTCTTACTAGAAGGTACTTTTTCATCCGTTTTTGAAAATCGAGTGTTAGCCTTCAAAGACCCTGATTTTCAATCCAAAGGAAAAAAATCAAAAATGATTGTGGTTTCCGATGGCGATATTATCAAAAATCAACTCGACGATAACGGGCAACCCTTAGAATTAGGTTATGACAAATGGACCAATAAAATGTATGCCAACAAGGAATTTTTGATGAATTGCGTTAATTATCTATTAGACGATACTGGACTTATTAACATTCGAAGCAAAGAAGTCGATTTGCCATTATTAGACAAAGAAAAAGTGTACGAAGAATACACCTACACACAATTCCTAACCGTCGGACTGCCACTGGTTTTACTCCTATTATTTGGAATTGTAATTACTTATCTCAGAAAAAGACAATTTGGGCGTTAGTTGTTGATAAAAATGTTTTCAATACTGATTAGTTTACAATATATTTGCATAAATTAAAAATTCGCTTGAAAAAAGCGTTACTTATTAAAAAAATACAATGATGAAGTTTATAGTATCAAGTTCCTATTTATTAAAACAATTACAAGTTTTAGGAAGCGTTATCAACAGTAGCAACACGTTGCCTATACTAGATAATTTCTTATTTGAATTAAAGAAAAACGAATTGCTAGTTTCTGCATCCGATTTAGAAACTACCATGTCGGCTTCGCTTACAATCGATTCTAAAAGCGAAGGAAGTGTGGCTGTACCTGCAAAATTATTGCTAGAAATACTAAAAACATTTCCAGAACAACCGCTTACCTTTACCGTAGAAGAAAATAACACCATAGAAATTAGCTCACAATCAGGAAAATATGCATTAGCCTATGCTCCTGGAGAAGAATTTCCAAAATCGGTTAACTTAGACGAACCCTCTAAAACCATTGTACCTGCCGAAGTATTATCGACAGCCGTAAGCAAAACCATTTTTGCTGCTGGAAACGATGATTTGCGTCCAGTGATGTCGGGTGTGTTTTTTCAATTTTCGCCAGAAGGCTTGATTTTTGTAGCTACTGATGCACACAAATTAGTAAAATATGCTCGTACCGATGTAAAAGCATCGCAAGTTGCTGATTTTATTATGCCTAGAAAACCTCTAAATATCCTAAAAGGAATTTTAGCAACCTCAAACGAAGAAGTTACCATTGAATATAACGATTCGAACGCTACTTTCTCTTTTGATAATTATGTATTAACCTGTCGATTAATTGACGGAAAATATCCTAATTATGAAGCCGTTATCCCAAAAGAAAATCCAAATAAACTTTTAATAGACAGAACACAATTTTTAAGTTCTGTACGTCGTGTGGCGATTTTCTCTAACAAAACAACACACCAAATTAGACTTAAAATCGCTGGAACCGAATTAAATATTTCAGCTGAAGATATCGATTATTCCAACAAAGCCGAAGAGCGTTTAACCTGTGATTATCAAGGTGACGATATGCAAATAGGCTTTAACTCACGTTTCTTATTAGAAATGTTGGGTAATTTACAATCAGACATGATTATGCTAGAAATGTCAATGCCAAACAGAGCGGGGATTTTGACTCCTGCCGATGGTCTTGACGAAGGAGAAACCGTTACCATGCTTGTTATGCCAGTAATGTTAAACAGCTAGGCGACTTCAGTTTTTAGACTCTTCAATTTACATAAAAAAAGTTTAGCAAATGCTAAACTTTTTTTCGTAGTACTATTCACTTTTCTTATTTAAAATCATTTTCAAGAGGAACTTAGTCAAATATTGACTTTAAAGAATACCTTTGCACAAAATAAAATAAAATGGCGTCATTCGAGCAGTTTAATCTTCCAAAATCAGTAAAAAAAGCTTTAGACGAGCTTAACTTATCAACTCCTACCCCTATTCAGGAAAAATCTTTTTCTGTAATCATGTCTGGTCGCGATATGATGGGAATTGCGCAAACAGGTACTGGTAAGACTTTTGCTTATCTTTTGCCTTTATTAAAACAATATACTTTTACGAATACCAATACGCCTAAAATTGTAATTCTTGTTCCAACTCGTGAGCTAGTTGTTCAGGTGGTGGAAGAAGTTGAAAAATTGACCAAATACATGTCTGTTTCAACCTTAGGAATTTACGGTGGTGTAAATATCAATACCCAAAAAAAACAAGTTTACGAAGGTGTCGATATTCTAGTAGGAACACCTGGACGCGTTATGGATTTAGCGCTTGACGCCGTAATTCGCTTCGATGATACTCAAAAATTAGTCATTGATGAATTTGACGAAATGCTAAATTTGGGGTTTCGAGTACAAATCACATCGATTCTTGCCATGTTACGAAACAAGCGTCAAAACATCCTTTTTTCAGCTACCATGACGGATGAAGTTGATGCTATTTTGAACGATTATTTCGATTTTCCAGAAGAAGTTTCCCTTGCTATGTCTGGAACTCCTTTAGAAAAAATTGAGCAATTGTCCTATAATGTTCCCAATTTTAATACCAAAGTGAATTTACTGAAACATTTGCTTCATACCAATGAGGAAATGTCTCGCATTTTAGTTTTTGTAAACAATAAGAAAATTGCCGATATGCTTCATGAAAGAATTGAAGCCGATTTTCCAGATCAGTTTGGGGTAATTCACTCTAATAAATCTCAAAATTATCGTTTAACTACGATGGCTACTTTTCAAGAAGGCGAATTACGTGGTTTGATTACGACGGATATTATGGCACGTGGTCTTGATATTTCTAATATTACACACGTTATCAATTTTGAAGCGCCTGAACTTCCAGAACAATACATTCACCGTATTGGTCGTACGGGTCGTGCTGATGCTAGTGGAATTGCGATAAGTTTTATTGCACCTCGTGAGGAAGAAATAAAATTTGGTGCCGAAGTTTTAATGGGTAAAGAAATTACTATTCTTGATTTACCTGAAGAAGTCGAAATTTCTAAACTACTCATTGGTCCAGAAAAAGAGAAAGAAGTAGTGAAGTTTTTACTTAAAAAAGTGAAATTAGAAGGCGGTGCTTCTCATCACGAAAAATCCGAGAAAAACAAAAAAGTCAACTTAGGAGGCCCCTCTAAAACCAAGAAAAAAACAGGAACATCTGTTAATAGAAATATTTTAAAAACTCGAGCAGCAAAGAAGAAAAAAAAATAGTTGCAATTGATAATTGATAATTGACAATTGATAATTATCTTTGAAAAA
>CAXYWC010000068.1:0-12430 GCA_964292845.1 uncultured Flavobacterium sp.
ATTGATTTTTGAAATTGATTTTTGAAATTGATTTTTGAAATTGATTTTTGAAATTGATTTTTCTAAACCAATACATTTGCTTTTGCAATCTCTACATCTGCTTGTACATGAGCCGCATTAGCACGACCGCTTGGATCTTGGTTTTCTTGCCATTTTGGAATCCATTTTCGCACGGTTTCGGCAGCGCTTTGTTGTGGATAATATTTATGAAAAATGGTTCTATAAAAATAGGCTTCTTTAGTAGTGGGTGTATTGTAAGGAAATAATTCTTTGGCCGAATCCAATTGTTCATCGGTTACTTTTGATGCACAATATTCGATTAATTGATCAATCCAGCTGTACCCTACTCCATCAGAAAATTGTTCTTTTTGACGCCATAAAACTTCAGCAGGAAGATACGGATTGTCAGGAGTGTCAAAGGCTTTGCGAAGAATGTATTTTTCTTTTCCGTCGTATGTTTTGGGTTGTTTTTCTTCTGGTTTAACTAGCATAGCAACATCTAAGAAAGCTTTATCAAGAAACGGAACACGAGCTTCCAATCCGTGTGCCATCGTCGATTTATCGGCACGAAGCAAATCGGCAGTGAATAATTTCTGAACTCTTTCTATTGTTTCTTTTTGAAAATCTTCTGTTGATGGCGCATTTCTAAAATACAAATAACCTCCAAAAATTTCATCGGCTCCTTCGCCCGAAAGGACTACTTTTATTCCCCTGTCAGTAATTGCTTTCGATAGGAAATACATAGGTGTACTTGCTCTTACCGAAGTCACATCGTAGGTTTCTAAATGCCAAATTAATTTATCTAAAACTTCAATTCCTTGTTCAATAGTAAAATGTACTTCGTGGTGCTGAGTTCCTAAAAATTCAGCCACTTGACGAGCCGCTTTGGCATCGGGCGCATCAGCATCTAAACCAATAGAAAACGAGTGCAATGTTTTGCCTTTTTCTTTCAATAATCTTGACGCAATTGATGAAGTTAAGGACGAATCTAATCCTCCTGAAAGTAATACTCCAATGGGCACATCGCTCATTAATCGTTTGCGAGTCGCTTCGGTTAATGTGTCTCGAATTAGTTCTAAATCTAGTTCGCTGATTGCTTTTGTATAATCCTCATATTCTGGCTTGTAATACTTAACAAATCCTGTTTTTGGGGTGTAATAATGTCCTGGAGGAAAAGTTGAAAAGGTTTTACATTGGTCGGCAATGGGTTTCATTTCGGAAGCAAAATACATTCTACCTCTTTCATCAAGTCCGTAATATAAAGGCTTCACTCCCATTGGGTCACGTCCTGCAATATAATCATCGCCGTCTATAACTACGAAAGCAAAATCGCCATCTAATTGATTTAGAAAATCATACCCAAATTCTTCATACAAATGCACAATTACTTCCGAATCTGATTTGGTTCTAAAAGTATGGTGCTTTAAAATTCCATCTCGTAATTCTTGGTGGTTGTATATTTCACCATTATGAATCATCCAAGCTGAAGAAGAACCTTGAATAGGTTGACGCCCTGAGTGCAAATCGATAATAGACAAACGTTCGTGACTTAAAATATGTCCGTTTTCGGTAACGTGCAAATCGCTTTCATCTGGTCCGCGATGCGACATTCTTTTAGATAATTGTTTTACTAACTCTTGGTCCTTTCCTTTTCCGATAATGGCTACTATTCCGCACATACTGTTTTGTTTCTAATTATTTCTGAAGCAAAAGTGCAAATAAAGATATTATATATAAACTAGATGTTGATTTTTAGTTATAAATTATAACTAAAATAGCGTTTTAAATATAAATATGGAATAAAAAACGATTAAATTTTAATTTGAAGTTTTAAATTGTAATTAGTTGGATAATCGATTTAACGGATGGATCAAGAAAATGCAGATTATTAGCTTACATTTAAAATCTTGTATTGAGTTCCATTTATTTCAAATTCAAAACCAACTCCTCTTCCTATTAATTGAATTCCCAACGGAGATTGTGGCGAAACAGCAAAAATAGTTTGATTTTCAACCATAATTTTAGGCAAAGCTACACTGATATAAACTGTCAAATTATTGGTTTTGACCAAACTGCCAACTGTCACTTTATTATGAATTTGTGAAGCGTCAATTTTATCTAATATTGATTTTTGTTCTATAGACTCTTTGAGTTTCTGCGTTAGTTTTTCTTGCTCGATATGCATCATAGACAAGGCTGTTTCGTGCTTATCGCCCGCCGAACCTTTGGCATCATTTTTTGAATCTTCGGTTAATGATGCAATCATGTCTTGAAAAACATCGATTTTATCTTGAACGAGTTGAAGGTATTGTTGATGGATTATTTGTTTTGAAAACATTTAAACATTATTTATTTTAAACACAAAGAACGCAAAGTTTTTGCTTTGCCAGTTTGCTCTTTCAGGCTCGGGTCAAAAAGTTCACAAAGCAAACGTATTAAAAATCTTAGTGAACCTTGTGCTTTTCTTAGTGAACTTTGTGGTTAAAAAACCTAAAAATCAAATTTATAACTCGCACCCAATAGTACTTGTACACCTTGCACAGGATAATTTAGCCAACGATTGTAGTTTTGATTGGCAAGATTATTCCCTTTTAAGAAAGCGGTTAATCTCTGATTGTATTTGAAACCAACATGTGCATTGATATCAAAATAGGCCTCTACTGTTTGTACTGAATCAGGAAAAGGAAACAATTGATAATTGGTAAAGGCATCTTTTCTTTCGCCTACATAAAACAATTGCGTTCCTGCATACCATTTTTTACCTACATTAAAATCGGTAGTGAAAGAGGCTTTTATGGTTGGCAAATTCCAGGCGTAAGCTTGAAAAGTTGTTTTATAATCATTTACTTCAGCATTCAAACCTAAAGAAATGTTTTTGTTGACATCAGCTTTCAATTCTCCAAAAAATGACAGTGTTTTTATATCATCATAAACCACATCGAAAGAATTACCGTAACTGTAATTTTCTGATGGCGACGACAAATACGGATTGGTTTTAAACAACGTTTGGTTTTTTGACGAAACATACGATGCTTTTACGGTATAGGATAATGTACTTGCCAATTTTCCTCTCAAACCGGCATAAACATCATATTGCTTGTCGGTTGGTTCGATAAATAAGGTTGGTGATAAAAATTTGTTTTGGTCAACAAAATTGGCATACGAATTTTGAGTTAATCCTCCTTCTGCTCCTGCAAAAGCAATCATCAAATCGCCTACTACTTTATACGATAATTTTACTTTTGGATAGATAAAGAAACTACTTTTATTCCCATTTTTAATTCCTGAATAAACGTCTTTCATTTTGGATAGAAAAGTAACTTCTGCTCCTAATTCGACCGATAAATCCTCTTTTAACAGCTGATAACTTGGGTTAGCACTGAAAATTAAATTGGATTTTTGAATATTGGTATCAACACCAACCACTGGATATTGCAGCAAATAAGAAGTATCAAAACTAGTATTCAAATAATCGATATTGAATTTTGCTTTTATAGCCGTATCGTCAAAATCGAAAGTAAAAACAGGTTTGATCATAAATCGATTTTCTTTAGACCCGTAATTATCAGAGAAAGCAATAAAGTTCAAGTTTGCTTTTTCGAAAAAACTATCTGAAATAGCCAATTCTGAAGCTAGCGAAATGGTATTGTATTGATGACTTGGATTTATCGTATCCAATCGAATGTTATTAAAATTGGGGTTTTCTAAAGGTAATCCGTACCAATTATAGCCTTCGTGTTTGTATCCTAAA
Source organism: uncultured Flavobacterium sp. (assembly GCA_964292845.1). Lineage (GTDB taxonomy): Bacteria > Bacteroidota > Bacteroidia > Flavobacteriales > Flavobacteriaceae > Flavobacterium. Next base: position 3,752 of record CAXYWC010000068.1, read on the forward strand.
TCTAATTTGAAATTGGTTTGCAGTCGATTGTAACCGTACATCACATTGGCAGAAGATACCGAGAATTTATCGTCTAACGCTACGTTTTTGATGCCTCCTTGGGAGGATTGATGCTGTATTTTTCCACCTAGATATTGGTAATTGTCTAACTCGTGAGAAACAAACAATTCGGCATTGACAGTTCCGTAATTGCCAAACCCCAAAGTGGCATAGTTAGAAAACAGTTTTTCTTGTTTGGCTTTTTCAACACCAGCGGCTTTCCCTTTCGATGGTGTAAAGGTAGATGCCACAGGAAAAGAGAAAATCTGGTATTTAACTTCTTCCTTCTTACTAGTTTCGTTATCGTCTAGTGTTGGAATTTCTTTAACCTTATTGGCATCGGAAACCGATGGTGCATAGGGTTTTACCACGTTTACAACTTCTGTACCAATGTTTTCGTCTTTCTTTTGGGCGAAAGAAAATTGTGCAAACAAAATAAGACTAAAAGAGAATAGACGGATAGATGATAGACTGTTTATCGCTAAATTATGTGATTTATTTTGAATCATTGCTTTGATTTATCGTATTTTGAAATGACATTGTTGCTCGTTGAAATTCTTCAATTTTTGACTCAATTTGTATCGTAGTTTCATCGGATACGAAATTTTTCATATTTGATAGTAATAATTGTGTTTGTAACTCAAAAGATGATCCTAAAGAAATATCTATAAAATGACTGAATGATTTGGTTGTTCTACTTGAGCCTTCTGAAATATTTGAAGGAATGGAAACTGCACATCTATTCATTTGTGAAACTAATCCGAATTTCTCAACACTTGGAAATGTATCTGTCAAATCAAAAATTGATTTTGCTAATTCCATTCCCATTTGCCAAACTTTTAATTTTTTGAAATTATGTCTTTTGAAATCACTCATACACTCTTTTCTATTTTTAGTCTTTTATCTATCCGTCTATTCTCTTTTAGTCTTATTTAGAAATCGATGAATTTGTTTTGGCTTCTTCAACCTTTATTAAATCGAGTTCTTTTTTGGCTTCTTCCACCACATCGGTATAATCGGTAAAGTTTTTTATCACACTTTCTAGAATATAGGTGGCTTGAAAACTATCTTTTAATCCGTAAAAATTCTTTGCCATAACTACCAATCCTTTGGCACCAAAATATTTGTAACCCGAATACTCTTTGGCTAATTTTTGAATAACGTTGTTAGAGTCTTCAAATTTTGAGGCTGCATTTTTGAAATAGGCTTCGTAAAACAAGGCTTCGGCAGCGAGCTCTCCTTTGGCCATTTTTTGCAATTTGGCGTACGCCTCTTTAGCTTTGTCTTCATCACCTACTTGTATGGCAGAACGAGCCACTATTATTTGTGCATCACTTTTTACTTTATTATCCGTTTTAGGATTTAGCAGTACTTTGTCGGCATATACTACTGCATTTGCATAATCTTTTCCGTCGTAATAGCTGCGCATCAAATTGGCTTGTGCATAGGTTTTATTTTGAGGAAAATCGGACTCTGCCTCTAGTCGTAGCAAAACTGAAATTGCTTTGGGAGTATCGCTCTCTTTTATATAAATTTCGCACAAACGCGACAAGGCTTGTTCGGTATATTCGCTTCGTGATTTTGCAATTACATATTCGTAATTTGCAACGGCATTTTTTGCTTGCCCATCAGCATACAAAGATTGCGCTAAGAAAAAATTAGCTTTCAGCGAATGTAGGCCTTCTGGAAACGTTTTATTATAACTGCTTAAATTCGTAATCGCTTGTTTGGTATTGCCTTGTAAATATTGTTTTTCGGCAGCTTCCCAAGAATCGTTATCTAAATCGGCATCGGAAATTTCGACAAAATCCAGCGATTTTACCCAAGTAGCATATTGGTCTACTTTTCCGTTATCGACATAAATCAAACGTGCTGTTTTTACGGCTTCTAGTGCTTCGTCCGATTTTGGAAAATCGGCTACTACTTTTTTGAATTTGGTTAAAGCTTGTTCGTCTTTATCGGCATTGTAATAAATTAAACCTTGACGAAGTATTGCTTTAGATGCATAACTTCCGTTGCTATTCTCTGCAATTAACTGGTCATAGGTTTTTATAGACGATGTTGTTTCGTTTTCGGCGGTATAGGTATTGGCTAGTTCAAACAAAGCATCGTCACGATATTGTGAGTTGGGATAGGTTTTTAAAAACTGATTAAAATCGGAAATTTTCTTGTCGTTTTTAGCCATAAATCCGTAACAAATGGCTTTTTGAAAAGCAGCATAATCGGCATCGACCGTTTTTAAGGCAATGGCTTTATCGTAAGCATTCAATGCTTCCGAATATTTTGTAGTTACGAATTTACTATCGGCTAAACGCAGGTAGGCATCGGTTAAACGGGTTTTATCGTCTTTAGAAACTTCGGTATATTTCTGAAAAAAAATGCCTGCTTGTTCGTATTCTTTCAATTTAAAATGACTGTACGCTATATTATAATTTATAGTTGCAAACTCAGCGGTTTCTTTGGCTTCTGGATAGCTTAAAAATTGTTTGAAACTCACTAATGCATTGGTAAAATCGTCCAAAACAAATTCGGTTTCTGCTTTCCAAAACGTAGCACGAGCTGAGAATTTAGCGTCTTTTTGTTCGGCAATCGATTTTTTGAAAATTGGGAGCGCTTCTTTATAACTTCCATCAATAAATAGTTCTAAACCGCGATAAAAAGCAACTTTTTGGTACGCTGTTTTGTTCCCAAAGGATTTGTTTCTGTCTAACAATACCAAAGCGGCTGCATAATTTTTTGACGTGATATACGAATTGATTACTAAATTTTCAATTTCGGGTTTGTTTGGATTTAATGGATATTTCGTCATAAAAGCATTCAAAACATCAGGAACGCTTTGATACGAATTTCCAATATCATAACTCAATCGAGCATAATTTAAAGCGGCATCTTCTTGAATTTTGAGGTCAAAAGTCATTTCCGACGCATTTTTAAAAGCATTTAAAGCTTGTGGTTTTTTATCGGTTTTCAAATAACTTTCACCTAAATGATAGTAGGCATTTTGAGCTACAAAATCTTTTCCGTCGATAATTTTATTAAATTGTGTAATGGCATTTTCGAAATCATTTTGTTTGTAAAAAGCATAGCCCAACTGATAATAATCGGTATTGTTCCATTTTCCTTTTTTGCCTTTGTATTCTTTTAGGAACGGAATGGCTTCGTTGTACTTTTTTAAATTAAAATAGCTTTCCCCAATAATTTTATTTAATTCTGATTTTTCAAAATCATTAGAATTATTCATTGCTGCTTGCCCAAGTTGAATTGCTTTGTCGAATTTGCCTAATTTGAAATTCATATCCGCTTGAAAATACGAGAGTTTTTCCTTGTATTTTTCTTCGCCCGAAACTTGATCAAAATATTTGCTAGCTTCTTTATAATCGTCGTCTTGATAAGCCGAAAAGCCTAAATAATACTTAGCTTGCGAACCGTATTCTTGCGAATTGAGTACTTTGTTGAAATATTGTGCGGCCTCTTTCTTTTTTCCAGAATTAAAAAAACTGTACCCTTTGTAAAAATTATATTTATCTAATTCTTCTTCTGTCAGCGTACTTTCGTCCACTTTATCAAACCATTCTAAGGCTTGTGGGTATTTTCCTTGCTCAAAATAGTAGGTAGCAACTTCGGTAAAAGCGAGATTTTGTTTGGTACTTGTTGGATAATTTTTCACAAAACGTTCCATTGTTTCATCGGCATTGTTCTGATTTAATCGTATGGCACAATTGGCACTATAATAAGTGCAATCGGCTTCTAAATCGGAATTTGTATTTTCGCTTTTAACTTTGTCAAAAAGCAATTGTGCCGATTTATATTGTTTGTTATTGAACAAAGACAAAGCTTTAGTATAATCGACTAAGTTGTTAGTATAAATGGCGGATTGCTGTGCAAATAATGAAGTGAATCCAAAGAATAAAAATACGAAAATTGACGATAAATAGTTTTGCATTGGTAACTTATTTTAGGATTTCAAATATAGTACATTCTTACTCTTTAAACGAGTAAAATTAGGGTTTAGTATTCAAAATTGCATAACAACTCAAATTTTATTTTGAATAAGAAACATAACTTACTACTTTTACGAAATAAAATTCTACAAAAGATGTCAAAAACCATTTTATCCCTTCAAGACGTAAACATATACCAATCTGGAAACAAGATTATTTCCGATATTAATTTGAGTATCAATTCAGGCGAATTTATATATATAATAGGTAAAACAGGTTCTGGAAAAAGTAGCTTTATGAAAATGCTATATGCTGATATTCCGCTTACAGAAGGACAGGGTACTATTGTTGATTATGATTTGAATGGATTAATTGATCAAGACATTCCCTTTTTGAGACGAAAAATTGGGATGGTTTTTCAAGATTTTAAATTGTTATACGACAGAACCGTTACTGAAAATTTAGTATTTGTTCTTAAAGCAACAGGCTGGACCGATTTACAAAAAATAAATGATAAGATAGAAGAAGTACTTCAAAAAGTAGGCATGGCCAATATGGCCAACAAAATGCCACACCAACTTTCGGGAGGCGAGCAACAATGCGTTGCTATTGCTCGTGCTTTACTAAACGATCCTGAACTCATTCTTGCCGATGAGCCCACAGGAAATCTTGATCCTCAAACTAGTAGCGAAATTTTAGAATTGCTAAAAAAGATAAACGCGCAAGGCAAAACCATTATTATGGCAACGCATGATTATGCTTTGCTTATGAAATATCCTTCAAAAACATTAAAATGTGAAGATGGCGCTATTTTTGAAGTAGTTCAAAGAACAATTTAGACCAAATTCTTAAAAAAGTTTAAACACATATTCCATAAATTCCTACAACTTAAAAAAGTTAGTGAGAATTTATGGAATTTGCGTTTAAGAAACTAAGAGTTACTAGGATTTATATAATAGAAACAGGACCATTCCAATTCATAAACCCACCATCAAGGTTGAATGTAGCTTCAAAACCCCATTGATTCATGATACTACAAGCTTGTCGGCTTCGTCCTCCAGACCTGCAATACACATAGTAATTTTTAGATTTATCGAGTGCTCCAATTTTAGAAACAAACTCTTCTGATTTGTAGATATCGATTATCACAGCGTTAGGAATAATTCCTTCACTGCATTCTTCATCTGTACGAACATCTAAGATTACGGCATTTTGGTCTTCCTGTGCTTTTGCCCACCATTCTTCTTGTGCTAAATTCATTTCTTTTATTTTTTATCAAAAATAATAAAATCTGATTAAAAATTAGCTAAAAATAATTTAACAAAAAATTAATACACATTTGTATGTACAAATAAAAAATAGTACTACATTTGTACCTACAAATTTTGTAATAGAAAATATGAAGATAGAAGACGAAATAAAAAGTACCATTCCTATGGATATTGCTAAAAAAGTAGTACTTAATCTATCCTTTACAAGAAATGTATTAAATGATAGCTTTCAAGAACTACTAAAGCCGTTTGACTTGTCTGGAGAACAGTACAACGTTTTAAGAATAATAAGAGGTCAGAAAGGCAAACCTGTAAATATGTGCGATATACAGGAAAGAATGATTGCAAAAAACAGCAATACCACACGATTAATAGATAAATTACTCTTGAAAGAAATGGTTACTCGCAACGAATGTGCTGAAAATAGGCGAAAAATAGAAATTCTAATCACACCAAAAGGATTAGATATCCTAACCAAGCTTGACCCTATTGTAATAGAATATGAAAATCATTTTGCCAACAAATTAACATTAGACGAATTAGAACAATTAAATAATTTATTAGAAAAATACCGAAATTAAATATGACCTCATTTATTGAAAACCAGAATTGGCGCTACGCCACTAAAAAATTTGATACTACAAAAAAAGTATCTCCTCAAGATTTAGAAACACTTAAAGAAGCCATTCGTTTGAGTTCTTCTTCGTATGGATTGCAACTTTATAAAATCATACTAGTAGAAAACACAACTATAAGAGAAAAATTGCAACCTGCCTCTTGGGGGCAAACTCAAATTGTTGATGCTTCTCACTTAATTGTATTTGCCAATCAAACCCATATTGGGAATCCCGAAATAGATTCGTACCTAAAAAATGTTTCGCAAACTAGAAATATGCCAATTGATGCCTTGTCTGGCTATGGAGATTTTATGAAAAGTAAAATCAATTCGCTGCCAGAAGAAGCTAAAAATGTTTGGACTGCAAAACAAACTTATTTAGCGTTAGGAAACTTGCTTAATGCCGCCGCTGAGCTTAAAATAGATGTAACCCCAATGGAAGGTTTTGATGCAAAAGAGTACAACGAAATATTAGGTTTAGACAAGCTAAATCTTAATGCCGCTGTTGTTGCCGCTGTTGGTTATCGCCATGAAGAAGACGTAACACAGCATTACAAAAAAGTAAGAAAATCGAATGCCGATTTATTTATAACTATTTAATTATTAAACCCTTAAATTAAAACGAAATGAAAAATCTAAAATCAATTACATTAGCGTTAGCGCTAACCTTAGGAATTGCTACTGTAAGCGCACAAACAACAAAAAAAGTAGATGCTGCTGGGAGTCAAATAGTCTGGACTGGTAAAAAAGTAACAGGTGAACACAAAGGAACTATTAACCTAAAAGAAGGTTCTCTAGTTTTTAAAGGTCAAAAATTAGTTGGAGGAAACTTTACAGTTGATATGACTACATTATCTACAACCGATTTAACAGGTGAATGGAAAGATAAATTAGATGGTCACTTAAAAAATGAAGATTTTTTTAGTACTGCTAAATTCCCTAGTTCAAAATTAGAATTCAAATTAATTGCTGACAATGGAAATGGAAATTATACTGTAGTGGGAGATTTAACCATCAAAGAAATTAAAAATTCTATCAAATTTACTATTCTTGTAAAAGATAATACAGCAACAACAAGCTTGAAAATTGACCGTACAAAATTTGACATCAAATACGGTTCAGGCAATTTTTTCGAAAACCTTGGAGACAAAACAATTGCTGATGAATTTGAATTGGTTGTCAACTTGAAGTTCTAATTTCTGAACAAATAAATAGATCTACAGAAAAGCCTCAAAATAAAATTGAGGCTTTTTTTACAAAAATTTGATTTGTATACTACTTTTTTATACATTTGTAATTCAATAACCGAACATGAACACATTTTTAAACAATACTTGGTGGTGGAACAATTTACGTCAAACGTCGTGAACTAATCCTCTATATTGTATTTTTTAAACTCAAAATATATAAAAAGGCTTGTCAATCACGACAAGCCTTTTTTTATGCAAAAAACGAAAATAATTTTTATGAAAACTTATAATCTTAAAACACAATTCAAACAAATTCTTGCTGATACAATCACGCCAGTAAGCATTTACCTAAAAATTCGAGACAAATTTCCTAACAGTTTATTGTTAGAAAGTAGCGATTATCATGCTAATGACAATAGTTTTTCTTATATCTGTTGTAATCCTATAGCATCCATAAAAATAGAAAATGAAACTATTTTCAAATCATTTCCTGATGGAACTTCAGAAAAAATTGAAATTGATATTCAAACCAACATTCCAAACGAAATTGAAAGATTCACGTCTCAATTCAAATCAGAAAACAATGATTTCAAATTCATCAATAATGGATTATTTGGTTATATTTCTTATGATGCTGTGCGTTATTTCGAAAAAATAGAAATTTCAAAAAAAGAAAATGATTTACAAATTCCAGATATTTATTATGCTGTATATCAAAACATCATTGCGATTAATCATTTCAAAAACGAAGCCTATATTTTCTGTCATTCAGTAACCGAAGAAAATAATATTAATGAAATCGAGCAATTATTGCAAACACGTAATTTACCAGCTTACTCTTTTTTTAAAACCGATGATAAAAAATCTAATTTAACCGATAAGGATTTTAAAAAAAATGTGGCTTTAGCCAAAAAACATTGTTACCGTGGCGATGTTTTTCAATTGGTATTATCAAGACGATTTGCACAAGGGTTTAAAGGTGATGAATTTAATGTATATCGCGCTTTACGAAGCATCAATCCTTCACCCTATTTATTCTTTTTTGACTATGGCGATTTCAAAATCATGGGTTCATCACCCGAAGCACAATTGGTTATCAAAAATCGAAAAGCCGAAATTCATCCAATCGCAGGAACTTTCAAACGAACTGGAAACGACGAACAAGATGCCATTCTAGCTAAAAGTTTATCCGAAGATGTAAAAGAAAATGCCGAACATGTGATGTTAGTAGATTTGGCTCGAAATGATTTAAGCAAACAAAGTCATCAGGTAAAAGTAGAAAAATATCGTGAAGTACAGTTTTTTTCTCATGTCATTCATTTAGTTTCCAAAGTTACAGGGCAAATACATGAAAAATCTTCTACAATGAAAGTCGTAGCTGATACTTTTCCTGCAGGAACTTTATCTGGTGCACCCAAACACAAAGCCATGCAACTGATTGAAAAATATGAAAATACGAACAGAAATTTTTATGGTGGTGCCATTGGTTTTATGGATTTTGAAGGTAACTTTAACCATGCCATTATGATTCGAACTTTTTTAAGTAAAAATCACCAATTACATTACCAAGCTGGTGCTGGAATTGTAGCAAATTCAGACGAAGAAAGCGAATTACAAGAAGT
>CAXYWC010000069.1:0-12358 GCA_964292845.1 uncultured Flavobacterium sp.
TGAAGCTAAAAAAAGCACTGGTGCAATAACTGTTTTTTGCCAAAATAACGAAGCTCATTCATTGTATGAAATAAATGTTGAAAATCGATTAAAAGAAATAAGGAGAGGGATTTTAAAGTATAGCTCAAAAAAATAGCGAAAGACAAACGCCATTCGCTATTGATAGAACCGATTGCCTCATCAGAACGGGTAAGGTTACTATGAGATCATTTCTATTGCAAATATACGAAACATTTTAATTCAAAAGTAATGACACCAGAAGAATTTGAAAAAGTGCTACAAACCAAAGCTCGTGAAGTTGAAAATTATGCTAAAAACACTTTTCCAAGTACTGCAGGGAATATTACTTTGAGATTTATAAATGGTAATTTTAGAGCTGGTGGTTTTCAGGGAGCAACTTTCAAGAAGTGGAAAAAAGGCAAAGGCACACCACTGGTAAAAACTGGAGCTTTGCGTTCGGCAAATTACTATACTACCCAACAAGGTCAAGTAACGATTAAAAACAATATGCCATATGCCAAAGTGCATAACGAAGGTTTCAAAGGAACGGTAAGCATAAAAGCGCATAGCCGAAACACCTACGGAACGATGAAAGTAGGTACTGGTAAGTTTAATAAAAGCGGTTTGGAACGCACCAAAACATTAACCCATAAAACAGGGCAAAACGACGTAAAGGCGCATACTCGAAAAGTAGATATTCCGCAACGTCAATTTATGCCGATAGACAAAAATGATAGTCCCGTTTTGAATAATGCCATAGAAAGGGAAGTAGCAAAAGATTTAAACAACATTTTTAAATAGTAAATTATGAACTCATTTTTCGCAAAGTTGTTTCTTGAAATTCAAGAAAAAATTAAAAACGATGTGCCAGATATTCGTTTTGTAGAGCAAAACTTCGGTCAGTATGGTTTTGAAGATTACAGGGCGATGGTATCATTTCCTGCATTGCTTATCGACTTTCCAAATACCAGTTATTCGGCACTACAAGGCGATATTCAATTAGCAGCTGCAACTATCAATATTGTACTATTGTTTGAGCCATTTTCACAAAGTTATAATATAGCACCCGAAGCCGTAAAGCAAAAAGCATTAGAGTATTACGAAATCGAGCATCAAGTTTGTAAAGCCCTACAAGATTGGAATCCTGAATTTTGTACACCATTGGTTAGAACCGATGCCAAAAGCCAAAACAGAAATGAAATAGGTTTGCGTATTCGTGAACTGAATTTTAATACTGAATTTGAAGACTGGAGTTCAGACGATGACCAAAGTGTAGATTTTGTAATTAGTTTTAACGGTACGGTTGCTCCATAAAAAAAACCTCTCTAAAGGTGCTTTAAATGATGTTTAAAACATACTTAACTGATTTGTGTTTTGCTTCGGAATTACTAAGCCTTTTATGTTCATCCATTGTCTATAAGTTAGATGAATATTGTGTTTAGGAAAAACATTTCTTACTATAGTTGTATCGGGTACATCGGCGTGCTTTGCTCCATTATAGACTTCTATAATGTGCTTTGCTCGTTTATAATAATTATTTCGATTGTACGCCATGATTTTACAAAATTACTTATAACAAACATATCAATCAAGGCGATTTTATCTAGTGAAAAAGCATAAAAAAACCACGCTTTTGGGCGTGGCTCTCATTAGTCGTTATTTTCTGTTTTTATATTCTTCGATGGCATTGTCAATTTTTTCAATATCTTCATTTGTTTTGCCTATTACATTTCCCATTCCTTTTAAAAACTTTTCTTTGTCCTCACATCGAGTAACGGAATCATTATGAAATAGTATAATTTGATGTTCGTACTTATAAAATTTACCAATAAAAGGAATCTCTTTTTTCTCGATTGGCTCTCCCACAATTTCGACAACTTGTTCGATTGTCATTCCTTTTTGTACTTTTGTAAAATCAGCTTCTTTATTACAAGAAAATACAGCAAAGCATAATAATAGTAGTGTTACTTTTTTCATTGTTATTTATTTTAGTTAGATTACAAATATAAAAAAAATCGATTTAGCTCAACATTAGCTTTCACATAAAAACATCAAACTCTACCGTATTTTATTTTTAATTCTTGAATCGTTTGCCCAGGCCTTACTTCAATTCTTGTTTTTGCATCTAAAGTAAAATATATTTTGGGCGGTTTTGGATTGTTTTTTGGATTTATTTTGCCATAGCTTCCGTTAAGTCGATTTCTTTCTTTTATTTGAAACCAATCGAGTTTGTTGCGGTGTAGTCCTAACTGATCTAACTTTTTTTGTATGTGGCTTGTAGTCCAACCTTTTTGCTTCGGATATTTTTCTGTAAAAATTCGTACTATTTCGGTATCTCCTATTTTATGATAATTGTCTTTTAGAAATTGTACAGCTTCTTGCGGCCATTTTTCGGGAGTCATTCTTTGCAATCCAAGTTCGTAAGCTTTGTTTTTGACGATTGTCCTTGTTAAACCTAACGCTGCGGTTATTTGTTTATTGGTCATCGTTTGAAAGTTATCTTTTATGAATTGAATATCGATTTCAGAAAATATAATTTTTCCATGTTTACCTATTGTTGCCATATCAAGTGAATTCAAATCGTTTTTCGTTTTTTATAATTTTAGTTGTAAAAGGAAATTTATCTTTTGGCACTTCACTTATAGTTTCAATCAAATTTTTCGAACCTGTAAAAATGATTCTTTTTTCATCTGATTTTATTATTTGAAGTGTTAATCGCTTGGTTCCTGGTTTAGCTGTTGAATCTTCAATTTTAAAATCTTCAATAATAATTTCAACATTAAATATCCTTTCAATATCTATCTTTTCGCCAGTAAAACTTTTAGTTTTAGACTTGATTCCAAAGTCTTTAAAATTGTTCATTCGGTAGTAATTTTTTTAGTAAGTGTTTAGAATCACAATGTTTTGTCCAACCTTTATAAGCGGCTATTGTGGCTTTATTTTTGTTTTTTGATATTGCTTTGGCAAATCGTTTTTTGATTGATTTTCGAAGCATTGTGTGCGTGTGGTAGAACTTATAACCTACAAAATCAATCCCACGAGCTTCAACAGGGAATACCTGATAATTATTTTTGACTTGGATCTTTAAATTGGTGTTTAAATACTCTTTAATCTCCGATAAAATTTCGTGTAAATAGGGTTTGTTGTTTGATAGAATTACAATGTCGTCAGCATATCTGAAGTAATATTTTACACCTTTGGTTTCCTTTATCCAATGGTCGAAATAAGTAAGGTAAAAATTAGCAAAGTACTGGCTTAGATAATTGCCGATAGGCAAACCATCGGCGCTGTCTATAATTTCATCGAGCAACCAAAGTAGGTCATTGTCTTTGAACTTTTTTCTCAATAGTTGCTTCAAAATATCGTGATTTACATTAGGGTAGAACTTCACAATATCCAACTTCAAACAGTATTTTGTATTCTCCTGGTCCTGCAATGCTATTTTGATATTATTAGCAGCTGCATGTATTCCTTTGCCTTTTATACTGCTGTAAGTATCGTTTGTAAACCACTTTGCAAAATGGGGCTCTAAAACGTTCATTATAGCGTGGTGGGTAATTCGGTCAGGGAAGTAAGGAAGTTTATATACGATGCGTTCTTTTGGCTCATAAACTTTGAAAGTTGTGTACTGTGACGTTTTGAATGTTTTTAATTTCAAAATTTCATGTAACATTTGCAGATTATACTCTTTGTTTTTGTCAAATTGCAAAACACCGTACTGATTGGCTTTTCCTTTTCGTGCATTCAACTCCGAAGCTTCGAGGTTCTCAGGCGATATTATTTGAGCGTATAAATTTCCTATTCTTTTCATTGCCTTGTTATTGTGGCTCTTTTTCAATTTTTTACTAAAGAGCCGTTCAAATTGTATTTTTTTGCCATGTGGGCAAGGTCTGTAATGTGCATTATAACAATATGGGCACTGACATTCGAATTCGTATTCCAGTTATCGTAGTCGTTGAACGAAAACCCGACACCTGACGGAGAACTGCCAGCAATACATTACACAACCTTTACTCTTATTTTACTTCTCGGTCATAAACCATAAATTTTTTGAATAACTCAGAAAATTCGGCATGTGTTGCAATGTATTGAGCCGCTTCCGAAGATTCCGAAACAAGGCGGGCACCGACATTCGAAGCCGAAAGCCAGACAACGTAGACGTAGAACGAAAACCCGACACCCGACGGAGAACCTAACTCAAAAATGCTTTCGTATTTGTCTTGTTTAAAATCTGAATAGTCGGGTTTAAATTCTGGGTTCACATGATCGTGAACTACAAAGAGTTTTGCCAGTGCTTTTAAAGCTTCGACATGGCGTTCTGGAACTCCTGTTATTGTAATATTGTTTGAATCTAAATTTTCGATTTCGAAAGCTTCCTGTACTGATTGAATTTTTTTCATTGTTTTATTTATTAAGTTGTTCTTGATTTTTTGTATTCAGGTAAAAATTTATTCACGGCATCTAACATATTGGCTTTAGCATTTTCTCCATGTAAAACAAGGCGGGCACCGACAAACGAAACCGCAGTCCAGTCAGCGCAGACGGCGGACGAAAACCCGACACCCGACGGAGAACCCATTTTGAATAAAGGATAGTATTTATAAGTGCCGTCTGTAAAGTCTGGTAACTTTCCTTCATTGTAGGCTGCAACCATTAATACTTCAAAAGCATTACCCACTTCGTGAGGTTCAAAACCTTTCCATTTAATTTCAAATTCTTCTTTTGTTGTATTGTTTAAAGCGAAAATATCATCGATATTTTGAATTCGCTCTTTAATATCTTTTGGAACTGGTTTAAAAGTTACCACTCCTGTACTTTCGTCATATTTATCGATGACGTGCCCTGTTGGGGCTTTAATTGTTAGTGTTTGCATTTTTAATAGTGTTTAATTAATATTCGTCGTTGTAGCGTTTTTGTCTTAGCCAGGTAACTAAATGCGCTCTTGCCTGTCCTGTTTTTGCTAAGTCAGCTGAATACTTTGGGAGCGCATTAAATATTTTTATTTTAGTTGGCAAGTCTAGTTTTTCATAGACTATTTTAGCTAAATCGCCTTTCTTTTTCAAACCATATTCATTGTAAAGAGTTTCAAAACTATAGTCTTTAATTTTTAGTTCGATAGTTACGATATGTTTGTATTTAGTCCAATTTTCTATCATTTCTATGTTTTCAGGAAATGTTTGTTTTCGAAGTAAATTGATATAACTTGAGCCTTTTGGGTCATTAAAAAAAGCATTGAGATTACCATCTGATTTACGGTACTGAAATATCCATTTTTCTTTAGTTTCTTTGAAAACAACTTCGTAAGTTACTAGTTCCATTTGTGCGCCTTTAAATCCTTTAATCCAAAAGTTGATGCTCTAAAATCAGGTATTTCAAGCTGCTTCGCAATATCATACTCAACTCTTGCTCCTTTAGAAGTAACCCAGTCAGGAATAAGAACAATAGCATCACATTCCGTTAATTTTGAAATACACATTCGCATTGCCTTATTCCAAGGCGTTTTCCAATCGCCAACTACTTCTAATGGATTAATAACTTCAAATCCTAAATCTTCAATTTTTTGCTTTAATTCGGCAAACTTCAATGTGCATTCCGATTGGAGTTCTCCAGTAACCTTGCCAGCGATGTATATTTTCTTTTTACTCATTTTAAAAGGTATTTAATTGGTTTTGTGTGAATAAACGTCTTTGAAATCTCGATAGCCTCCCTTTTTAATCGTGCCTCATATTCGAAAATGCTTTCCGTTTTTTCGATGGCTTTTTTTCGTTTGTGGTTGATGTACATTAGGTTAACTGTTTGTTTATATTTCCTAAAATTTCTCTTGTTATTCTCCTGTTTTCACCCGCTTCATAGTCCATAAATGTCAATAAAAATTGGTGCAAAGCGTAGGCTTCATAATATTTTAAATGCAGTTTAAACGGCTTTGAAACACCTTGTTTGTCGATTGCTTTTTTGAGCGTTTTATTGGCAATTTCTCTTATTAAAAAAAACAATGCTTTGGTTTGCTTTTCTTGACTAACAACTTGAACTGGTAAGTTATTGGCAATAAATTCGTTTAAAAATGATAATTGATAACTGGTTATTTTTAGTTCTATTTTCATTCTATTGCTTTATTTATTTCAGCGGTTTTGAAATTTGTAATATCACATAATTAGGGTCTAAACCTGCTACATCATTAATGATAAAATCTACTTTTCGTTTAATTTGAAAACTGGTATATCTTTGCGTTTTTGGGTCAAATTCATTCAGAATTAAGAGGTCGCCTTCTTGGTAATTTCTATCGTTTAGTCTTATTTCTACTTTCTTTAATCCAAGCAGAACCATACGATAATGTTTGGGGTGTATTTTTAGTTCGTGTTCCATTAGTTCTTACTTATGTTTGGCATTCCTAACTGATTGAAATACGCCTTTGTGCCTGCTTTTTGTGCCGATATAGCGTTGTTTCTTTCTAATGCTCTAAATTGATTGATGACTAATTCTAATTCGTCTAAATTGCAGATATTCAAAGATTTTTTTACCACACTGGAGTGTAACATAAAATGATTGAAAGTATCCCAGTCATTAGGTTGTTTTACACCAGTTCTTGTTGCTATTGTTAGAATCGTTGACCTGCGTAACCTTTTTGCATCTTCTAATTGCTGTTTTTGATGTTTTACCTCGCTTGCTAAAGAATCGCAGAGTTCTTGCAATTCTTCGGGATATAGTTCTTTTGAGGTTTGAGTTCTGCCCGAAGTCCAAGCATTAATTCGTGCGTGGCGTTGTGGTTGTTCAACCCCAAGCTTTCCAAATAGGGTTTGTAATTGTTTTACTGTTGCCATGGTATATTTTTATAATTGATCTACTTTAGTTGTTGCATCGCATCCTTTTTCAAAACCTAATGCAAAGGCATCATCATGTATTTTTTGTAAGTAATTTTGGCTATCAATAATTACTTTTAGATTTTGTGACATTGTTGCATTTTGAGGTGGTGTCATTTGTATTATAAACTCATCTAATGCACTAACTTTATCAAATTCGAGTTGTTTTTTTGTTCCCATTTTGCTGTTTGTTTTTAAAATTTGTTCCCGAGGCAGGACTCGAACCTGCTACCTTGCAGCTATACATAACATCGTCATGTAATTTTTACAAAGCTCTAGCCAATGAGCTTACTCGGGATACCAACCAATATCTAGTTAAGTCGGTTATTTAAATCTAATTTTTCGGAGTTTAAATACTCGTGAAAACTTTTTGTTTCGGAGTTGGTTAACTGGTCAAAAGGCGCAACCCAATTATTATTAGTGTCCTTGCGTATCATTTTATTATTAACATAAATAGTGCGCTCATCTACTCGCTGAATCATGATACTCATGGTTAAATATTTGAAAATTGAAGGTTAATAGTTTGCCATTCGCCTTTGTCGTTTTTAGTTTCAAAACCGATGTAATCTTTTGAGTGCGAATAAGAGTAACTTTCTTTTAAAAGTTCAATGCCACGTTTCCAATTTTCGTCTTGGAAGCGGTTTTCCATAGCGTACAACTTTTGCACAAGATTTATGTCTAATTCGCCTTTTTTGCGTTCTAAAAGCGACATAACTAAATCTTTTGTATCAATATCATTTTCAAATTTTGAATTAACAAAATCGATAATGTGTTTTTCTGCTTGGTGCGAACGCTCGTCGAACGAAGCTTTGCCCTGTCGTTTGTAACTCACTCTGAAATTTCCATCTTCGACTTGAAAGTTACCTTTGCCGTCTTTATGGCGATTGCTATATTCTTTGAGCATCTCATACAGTGTTTGCATATCTGAAAATGATTGTTCTTTTAACCATTTCAGAACTCTATTTACTCGGATAGCTTTTGTACAGAGGTTTAGGACTACATCTTTTTTTAATCCTTCGTAATCGTTTCGAGCCTTTTCCTGTTGTTCTACTTTTGCTAAATTTCGGCGTTGCATTTCGGCTTCAAATTCTTCATCGCTCATTTTAGATAAATCTACTTTTTGGGTTTCTGTATTCATTTTTCTATTGTTTAAAATTATGTTCTCTTAGGTCTAATGTGTCATTTTCAACTGGCCACTCGTCGGGTGGTAAATTAGCCAGTTCTTTTTTTACTCTTACTAAATCGGCTTCTATCAAACATCGCTCTGGAGCTGTTGGAAAGGCTTCTAGCCAATGTTCTAAATCTCTAATTTTAGTTTCTAATTGTATTTTCATTTTGATTGTACTATTTCAGGTTCGTTGACTTCAATGTTATTAATATCGGGGATTGGTATGTGAAACTGTAAGTTATAATGAAATCGATTTATTAATTCCAGTATGTATTTATTTTCAGTTTCGTAACCAATGGGCACGCTTATCGTTCTTTGGCGTGGCAATAGATTTACAATTAATTTAATTTTAGAATGCAACCTATAACGCCGTCTGTGTTCTTTTTTATCCATACTGTATCTCTATTTTAGGTTTCCACTTTTGTTTTCGGATTTGAAGTGAAATGCTTTCGATTACTACTTCTAATTTTGGATGTTGTAAATAATCGTCTTCGCCACTCATTATTTTCCCCCTCTCTTGGTTTATCCAAAATCGTTGAGTATCTGTTAAAATTGCATCTTTGGAAACCTCCTGAAGCTCCGTATCATATTGCAAAACCAATCCTAATTCCACAAGTCGTTTTGATGGTCGATATATTTTCATGATGGTTTTATTTTTTAATTTGACTTCCGTATATAAGTTGAGCTGTTTGCTCGTCTATTATTATTTGACCACCTGGGCAACTTCCTGTTATATTAGCTACCATTCCTTCAACTCTGATTATAATCCGAGCTAGTTTTTTACATAATTTTGCAGCTGCGGTAAAAGGTTCTCCTCGCTCTTCGTGAGCTATAAAAATCATTGTTATGTTCGGATATTTTTTAACTAACTTAGTATAACGCCCTTGCATGAATTCATCTTTATAAGCCGTCATATTATCAAAAAACACTACTTTAGGTGACTGGCGTTTGTCTAATATTTTTTCTACTTCTTCCAATGGTTCGTATTCTAACCATTTTACCTTTGTTTTTTTAAAATCTATTTTTGCACGATCTTTAGCGTTTTGTTGAAATGATTTTCCAAACCCCTCTTCAGCTGAGATATACATTACACTTTCAAACTGACTTATATATTCTGCTAATTTTAGGGCAAATAGTGTTTTCCCGTTTTTTTCATCACCCCATATTAACCACTCTTTTCCTTTTTCAGGATTTCCGAGAACTTGACCCCAAACACCTTTAAAATCAAATTCTTTATACTTTTTCTCAAAAAGTGTTTTGGTTGATATTGCTCTAGCCATTTACGCACCTATTTTTATGAGCGTTTCTAAATATCTAAGTGTTGTTTCCTTGCCAATACACTTATTAACTAAAGGTTTGATTTTACTTTGATCGCTAATGTTTGCCGATGCAACGGCTCCGATTAACTCAGAGTAAAATGCTTGACGGTCTGCTTTACCGTTAGGTACTAACTTGATGAATTCGTCAGAGAAGCGGCTAAATATTTCGGCAAATCCTACTTTTTTATTCTTAATACCCCTATCAATTTTATCCCTTAAGCCATCAGCTCCCATCATGTACCAACCGCATACGCCATCGGTTCCATTCCAGATTCCTTTGAGTTCTAAAAAGGCAGTATATTCTAAATCGCCAGCTTCATCTAGTATTATTAATGGTTTTTCAAGTGTTGTGATATAATATTTTAAATTAGCCAACACATCATAATATTTGCCTTGATTATCAATTCCAACTGTTTTAGCCAAAAGACGGATAAACAATTGTTTTGATTTTGCCTGAGAGCAATCGACATAAAATGTGTTTTTCATCTTGCGAATGATATGCTTAGTACAAAATGTTTTACCTATACCGCAATCATCTACTAAAACCATTGAACGGCTCAACTCTTTGCAAAAATTTAGATTGTCTTCGATTTCTGTATAAACCGATGTACGAGCCACTTTCCAGTTATCCTCAAACACTTTTACTTGCAATTCACGTCCAAGAGTTATCCAAACAGTATCGGATAAAATCTTTTCCGTTTCTCCTGCTTTTAATCGGCTAAAAACGGCATTATTTATACCTAAACTTTTAGAAAAATCGGCATCGGAACCGCCGTAGTTTTGTCTTTTTTCGAGTATTGCTACCCTTACTTTTGCTTTAAATTCGTTTGTCAGGTTCATTTTGTAGTTGTTTTAAATTTGAAAACTTGATTTCCAGCCTTTTGCTGTGTTGGTATTTGGTATGTAAACTAAATTATCATCTTCATCGTCTGCAAAAATTTCTACAGGTTCATCACGCACTTCAAACCTTTTTAAATTTGGCATTCTGAAATTTGAGTTAATCGTTTTTGGCGTATTGTCGATAATTTGAATGTTTTCGATTTTGTTTCTTTGTCTTTTTTCAAAAGCATCTACCGAAGCCACGTAGGCAGACTGTAATTTAATAGCTTCATCATTTTGAATTTCAATTAATGGGTTGTTAGCATCTTTTCGTTCAGCTTTTGCACGGTTGTATCGTGGCATTTCCATAACTTCACAAATTAATCTGTCATTTAGATAAACAAAAGCTTTCAGTACTTGTCCATCATTTCCGTCGAGCCAATACACATCAAACTCTTTACCTTCAATTATTCGCATCTGTTGAATAAGTGCTTCGCCAGTTAGTATTTTGCCATCTTCGGCAATGGCTCTTTTTTGACCTTGTAATTTGATGTAACCACCTTTGCAGGAAGTGGGCGTTTTATGTCCTATTACTGGTAGTATAGCATTCCAATTGGTTGGTTTTAAGTTTGGATTTTGATTGGCTTCAAAATAGTCTCAACGGCTTAAATTTTTATGTTCTGGGTGCGCGCTATTATTCCATTGTTCTAATTCTAACATTCTTTCGTTTACTAAAATATCGTAAGGAATGATTTGCTTTTTTGCACTACTCAACTGATTGGCTTCACTTTTTGCTGTTGGACGTGCCAACCAACCTAACGCATCTTTTTCGACCTCGTAACGTAGCTTTCCGTTCATTCTTTCTATATACTTACCACGCGCATTATTGGCTTCTATTTTTACCTCTTGAAACATTGCGCCTGGGCGTAATAACGTGTCTTTAAAACTACTATTTAAAGAGCTTTCACACTCTAATTCCCAAGGCAAACAAAAACCCCACTCGGTATAATTTCTTACCATTTGACGGTAAAAATCAACGATAATACCTTCTTTAGTTTTACCATAAACAATGGTAGTAAATGCTTGCGAAGCAATATCTACACCTAAATAAAACCAAACTCTATCATTTTGTTTGTTGTAAACAAATGGCGGCTGGCGGTCATCGATAGAAATGATAGAACCTGCGAGTGTTGGTAAATCCATTTGATGGTGTGGTTTGAAATTTCCTAAATACACTTGTCGGTCGCCACTTCTTGCTTTGTGTGTTGATAATTTGTTTTCCCACTTGTTTATATAACTTATGATGCAGCCTTTTGACAATTTTGGAAACTCTTTTGGGTTAAATAATTCGCCAGTGTCTTGATTGTACACTTCAGCATAACCATTTAGGAACGTATCGTAACTACGAGCTATCTCGCTAGGTGTTGGTTTGTGTAATTGGTTTTTAAACAATCCGTTTAAAATCATTTCTTCTCTCTCAAATACTTTTCGAGCGTTTTGCTTACCCGTGCCATTTGGGTCTTTAATAATAGCTATATGACCGTTGTCTCGAAACTCTTTTAAAAGCGATTTAAATCGAATTGAAACGGGTAAGGTATGTTCTACTTTATGTTTTGCTCTTAGATGATTCTGAAAACTCTCCACATCGTAACGCAAACTTTCAACAACGCCTGCGCATGATTTTCTTTTATTGATACGTTCGGCTATTCGTGCTTGTTCCAGTTTTAAAACTGCTTGCATTACACTAGCGTTTATAATATATCTTTCCTGCTCTTCAGGTTTTAATCTTGCGCCAGCACGTTTGAATTTTGAATAAAAAATAGGTGCTTCTGAGTCCCACTCAAAAAATGGTTCTAGTGGGTGGTCGGTTTTTCTTGGATCACCCAAAGCGTCTTGAATAACTTCGGTTAAACTATCGAAGTCGATGAGTAGCTTGCGTCCGTTACCACCAACTTGCAGGCGTTTGATGCCGAAAGGTTTTTCTTTGTAGCGTTGAATTTCTTTTTGAAGCGAACCAAGACAATTCCAAAATTTCGGAACAAGTTCATCAAGTTCAACGGCTACTATTTTATTTGAAAATATAAAGGGCATATTTTTTATTTTATTTTTGTTCCGACCAAGGACTCGAACCTTGCAAACACCATCAATCAAATGAATGACTAAACTGTATCGGAGAAATTAAAAATCTTTAAACA
>CAXYWC010000070.1:0-12206 GCA_964292845.1 uncultured Flavobacterium sp.
TTTTATCCATAAAATAACGGTCGTGCGACACTACAAGCAAGCAACCTGGATAATCAAGAAGGAAACTTTCTAAAACATTTAACGTAACAATGTCCAAATCATTTGTTGGTTCATCGAGAATCAAAAAGTTAGGATTCTGAATTAAAACGGTACACAAATACAAGCGTTTTAATTCGCCACCACTTAATTTTTCGACATAATCGTATTGTTTTTTGCTGTCAAAAAGAAAACGCTCTAGCAATTGCGATGCTGAAATAATTTTTCCTTTTGTAAGCGGAATATATTCTCCGTATTCTTTTATAATATCGATAACACGCTGACCGGGTTTAGGATTGATGCCGCTTTGCGTGTAATAGCCAATTTTTATAGTATCTCCTACTACAACTTTTCCACTATCTGCGGGTATTGTACTGGTTAGCAAATTTAAAAAAGTAGATTTTCCCGTTCCGTTTTTTCCAATGATACCAATTCTGGCACCACGTTGGAAATCGAAAGTAAATTCGTCTAAAATAACTTTATCCTTAAATTTTTTAGAAACTTTGTGAAGCTCGATAATTTTGCTTCCCATACGTTCCATATTTATTTCTAGTTCGACTACATTCTCTTTACGACGACTTTCAGCTTTTTCTTTAATAACATAAAAATCGTCTTGTCGTGATTTCGATTTGGTTGTTCTTGCTTTTGGTTGACGACGCATCCAAGCTAATTCTTTTACAAATAAGTTTTGGGCTTTATCGATACTGGCATTTTCGGAAATAAGACGTTCTTCTTTTTTCTCTAAATAATAGGAATAATTCCCTTTGTATTGATACAGTTTTCCATTGTCTAATTCGATAATTTCGTTACAAACACGTTCTAAGAAAAAACGGTCGTGCGTTACCATAAATAGAGTAATATTTTCTTTAGCAAAATAACTTTCTAACCATTCAATCATCTCTAAATCCAAGTGATTCGTAGGTTCGTCAAGAATTAATAAATCAGGACGATTAATCAGAATAATAGCCAGTGACAACCGTTTTTTTTGACCACCCGAAAGATTTTTTACTTTCAGTTTAAAGTCTTCTAGCTTTAGTTTGAATAAAATTTGCTTGTATTGTGTTTCAAAATCCCAAGCATTGTGTTGGTCCATTCCGTCGAAAGCTTTTTGATACGCTTCTTCGTCTTCAGGGTTTTCTAAGGCTTTTTCGTACGCTTCAATTATTTTAAGCGTCTCATTATCTGACGCGAAAATACTTTCTTCAATGGTTAATTCGTCTTGTAAATTATGATTTTGAGACAAAAACGCCATGCGAATATCTTTACGAATCACGACTTGTCCCGTATCAGGTTCGTCAATGCCGTTTAGAATGTTCATGATGGTGGTTTTTCCAGAACCGTTTTTGGCAATGAAAGCAATTTTTTGGTCTTTGTTTATTCCAAAAGAAATTTTATCAAACAAAGTTCGTTCCCCAAAAGATTTCGAAATATTTTCAACAGATAAGTAATTCACAAGAGTAATTTTTTGCAAAAGTAAACTATTATATTTCGAATAGGAAATTGTTTTTAGTGCAAATGGTTGCTATGCGAAATTGTTTATGCCAATTCAATTGAGGGTTTCATCGAAAGGAGCTTGGTTTTAAAAAGACAAAACCTAGCAAATGCTAGGTTTTATAGTCTATTTTATCTTTTTAGAGCAAAATTTCCTTTTATGTTTCGCCCATCTTCAAGTTGTACATTGTACCAATAATCGGTTGCAGGAAGTGCTTGACCATTGTACGTTCCGTCCCAACCTTGTTGTAACGGTGAAATTTGTTTGATTAATTTTCCGAAACGATCAAAAATGTAAATGGTGGTTTTAGCATTTGAAACAGCACTAATACCTTTCATATTCCAATAATCGTGAATTCCGTCACCGTTTGGTGTGAAAAATTTTGGAGCTCCTAAAACGTATATTTCTTTTGAAACGGTACCGCAACCGTTCATGTCTTTTACATAAATAGTATGTATTCCTGCCATGACATTAATAAAAGTGGTGTCTTCTTGGAAAGGCCCTGCGGGCTCGTCTAAACTATACACATAAATTCCAGGACCAATAGCATTTATCGTTACGGTATTGTGATCGACTAAATCGACAATAGTTGTAGGTTCAAGTGTTGCAATGTTTGAGGATACTACGGTTATAGTTCTGATTCTGCTACATCCTAAAGTGTTTTTGACAACCACAGTGTATATCCCTTCGGTATTTACGTTTAGGGTATAGTTTGTAGCCGCAGGTACGATAGGCGTTCCGTTTTTGCTCCAAATGTAGGTGTAATCGGTTGTTGGTGTTCCGTCGTTAATTCCTGCATCTATAGTTACATTGATGGAAGAGTTGTTCGAACATACCAACTCGTCTCCTAGCAAATTAATATTAGGTACTGGATTTACTGTAAACGGGATATCTACAAAGACAGAATTGCAAGTAGTTCCAGCAATAGTGCTCGTTACTACTGCTCGAATGGTTCTAGAGATAGTTTTGAACGTGTTTGGAAATGGACTTGTAATTGGGTTACTTGCAAAGTCCAATAATGGATTTCCTGAGCTATCGAAATAAGTAACGGAAACGTTGGTTTGAGTTCCTATGACGTCACTTTCTAAATTTGTTGTATTGAATGTAAAAATTCTATCTTGTGCAGCAGGATCGGCTTCGTCATCACATTCAACTCTAGAATTGGTGCTTGGTAGGAAGGCTTCTGGTAAATCATCGACTGTAAAAGTGATGAGTCTTTCGTCAAAACATGCTAGTGTCGTATTGTTTGTTACTACGGCTTTTATAGTTCTTGAAGTGGTCGAAAAAGTATTAGGAAATGGACTGCTGATAGGAGTGCCATTCGAGTCGGTTAATGGCAAGCCTGTTGCGTTGTCAAAATACGTTACGGTAACAGGGAAGGATTGATTGCTTCCCAAAAGTGTTGTTTGTAACGAGGCGGTGTTGAAATTTAAAATGCCATCTTGATTGTCATCGCATTGTTTGAATGGAGTTATGGCATTTGCAAACGGCAATTTTTCTACAGAAAGTTTGATGAAAGGCCCTAAACCATAACACGCATTATCTACATCGCTATCGACACGAACCCAAATATCTTGTGAATTTGGATACCCAATATTTCTGTAATTAACAATGTCTGTAATCGCATTGGTTTCGGCTAAGGCATCTGCTTGGTTTCTATAGTATTTGATAGTGTAGTTTCCTGGAGGAAGTTGTGCTTGTACTGCGGTTGCTCCAGCGGTAAAATCTATGGTCGAAACACCGTCTCTTTTATTTACATCGGGCGTAAGTGGAATTAAGGGATCGTTGTCTAAAGTGTCATCGCAAACAGTAGGAATTAGAACACTAAATGTCGCTGGAATATTAGTTGCTAAAACCTGTAATGTTAGCTGAGCTACTCTGAAACAGCCGTTTGCATTGGTTACTCTTGCCCAAACTTGCATGATTCCTGCAGTTGTATTTGGAAAAGCCATTGGATTAGCAATGAGTTGTGCTGGATTAGCACTATTAGCACCTGCTAAGCTAGTATAATAGGTAAAAGTTTCGTTAGTAAAGTTACTTGAGATAACATTGTTTTTTACAGTTAAATTAAAAACTGAAAACAAATCTAAATTATCATCGCATTGAATAATTGTCACATCATTTACAACAGGCAAAGCATAAACAGTAAGTGTTGTGTCAGCCGAAAGTAAGCCACATGAATTTCCTATTTTATTTAGTTGAACTCTGTACTTATACCCATTCATTGTAGTGGTTACATTTGTAATGGTTAGCGTGTTTGTTGTTGCTCCTGAGTAGGGTACAGCATTCGAAACAGCAGTCCAAGTAACACCATCGGTAGAAACTTCCCATTGATAGGTGTTTCCGCCATTATCTACAAGGCTAATGGTTGCGTTTTGAAGATCGCAAGTAGGAGCAATAGAAGGCTGTGTGGTAATTACAATAGGGGCGTAGGTTACATAATTTGCGGTAGGGGTTGTATAACCTACACCGCTGGTTACTTGACCGTTGGTATTTACTGTTGGCGGAGCAATTGCGCCCAATAATCCATCACTATTTGCATCAGGAGTTCCTGCGAAACCAGCTTCAATAACATCGTTACATAAATCGTTATCAGAATCTAATTCGCGATAATTTTTGATTCCGTCAGCATCAGTATCGGCAATTAATTCATCTGAATCTAGAATACCATCATTGTCTGAATCTAAATCTAAATAATCTAAAACGCCATCACCATCAGTATCTACAGGTGTAAATCCAGGTTCGAAAGCATTATCCAATCCATTACTATTGGTGTCAGCGTTTGATAGGACAACGGAAGCATTTACTTGTGCTTCGATAGCATCTAAAATACCGTCATTATCACTATCAGTGTCCAATTGGTCAGGAATGTTATCTCCATCAGTATCTTTAGGAACACAAGTAACTATTAGCTTGAATGTCGATTTATTTCCAGTCGAATTACTAAGGTTTTTGTGTGTGATTTTAAAGCTGCTAGTTTGAAACGATTGGAAACTAAATGTTCCAGTTCCAGCAACAAGAGGTGTGGTTCCATTTAACCTGAAACGAATTTCGAAAGAAGAGTATTGTGTTACCCCACTTTCATAGATTCCGTCATAATTTGTGTCAATTAATAACTGATTTGTTGGATTTACTACGGTAATCGTTTTGTTGGTATCTGAATTGACAATATACTCAGCATTTGCATTTATCAAATCGGTTGCATTTGCAGTCATTGGATATTCTAATCGAATATTGGTAGGTTGCGAAAATGCTAGATTGTAAGCCGCTTCGTATGTTTTTCCAGCTAAAACTTCTGTAATAAAACTACCATCTGTATTACCTATAAATGGGGTAGTGGCCGCAGGAGTTGTATTGGTTACAGTTCCAGTATAAGTAGTTGTGCTTTGCGGAATTGTACCACTACCCACTGCTGTATTTATAATTTGATTTCCAAAAGATTCGGTGCAATTTGTAATACCATCATTGTCTAAATCGATATCGATATTGTCATTCGCTACATCATTGTCGCCATTTGTTGGACAAGAACTTACAGGTGTTTTTTCTGAAATTAAATCAGAATTACATGCTGATATGGTTGCTTTTACATGATAATATCCGGGTTGTGTTGGTAAATATTGATTAGTAGTGGCACCAGCAATGGGCACATTATTAAAATACCATTGAAAAACATCAAAAGCGGTAATGCTACTCACTGCTAAATTAGCATTTGGAATGCAATTAGATTGTCCTGCTGTAATAATTTGTTGCGTTATTTCGGGTTTGAATGTAAATCCTGAATAAAATCCACCATAGGTTGCTGATCCGCTACTGCCAAAATAAGATAAATAGATAGATTCCGTTGAAAAAACAGATATGTTCCCAGTTAATCCAAATAGAATGTATGTTTCATAATTTGTGTTTCCTGTAACTGCCGAAGGGCCAGTAAAGTTAATGCCAATTGTATTTAAAGTGGCAAGTGTGTAATTTGCGCCATTAATTATAAAATTTAATGCAGCGCCCGTTTTTGTAACCAAGCATACCGTTCCGGTAAAAGCACTATCGCTACCAACTTTATTGATTAAAGGGATATTATTGATAATTTTCGGGGTCTCACAACTTAAAGGGGGAACAAAGTGCATATTTTGATTCGCATCGGCAGAAGTTCCTGCTAAACCTTGATAAGCAAAAACTTTTTTTGAAGTACTAACATATAAATTATTTTGGGCCGAAAAATCAGCTCCATTTAAGGCTAAATATCCTCCCGCATTTAGGGTTGCAGTTGGAGTTGCGCTCCCATTAATAAATACTTGTGTGTTATTTTCATGTGCAATAATTAATGGTACTTCGATACTATTATTACCATTTCCTTTTACAAAAATATATTCGGTACCCGTTCTTTCAGCAGAAACAATTTGGTCAAATCCTAAATCGGTACTGTTATTCTGACTACCATTGGTGCCACTATAGGATCCTGAATTTACAGCAATGGGTTTGTCAGAAGTTATAAGCGCTCCAATTAAACCGTCAGGAACCGAATTTGTATCTCCTCTTGTTGAAATCACGTAGCTTTGACCACTATTTAAGGTAATAGAATAAGGAGTACTTCCATTTGTATTGTTAAATAAAGTGGTTCCTGGTCTTACGCCACTAAAATTAATGGTTGTATTATTCTCTGTTGCTAAAATAGAGGCAAATGTATAATGTCTAGCATCGTTATCTACACCAGTATTTAACAATCCGCCAATTCTAAACTCGGTTCCAAGTGCTGCTAACCCTTTAGAAACTAGCCCTCCAGCGTGGTTTTGTGTTTTTAATCTAACCGTTACATATATTAAATCATCGGCTTCAATTATATATCCTTTGTTTGAAAAATTTTGATTGGATGCCGTATCACTAATTAAAATTTGAGTGTTTGATCCGTTTCCAATATTTATTTCTACGGGATTATCTCTGTTGACTGTACCTATTATACTAGTACCTCCAAGAGGTAATACACTGTAATTTACATTACTTGTATTCGGACACGATATATATATAGATTGATCTAGCGTAGCAAAATTACCCGAATTCGATACTGGTGGAATATAATGTGTTTTACTAAATTGAGAAAAACAATTGAATGTTATAAAAGATAAAAAAAGGAATAATTTTGTTTTCATTTGGAAAATATAAGCCCCAAAAGTAGTTAATTATCTCTTAAGTGTGAAGTGACTTTTGATGGTTTTACTGTTAAATAGTGTTAAAACGAACCAATAATCGGCAGCAGGAGCATTAATTCCATTATACATTCCGTTCCAACCCATTGAACTAGAGTCTAATTGTTTGAGTAATTTTCCAAATCGATCAAAGATGGTTATGGTCGAATTGGGCTTCATATTTATATTTTTTATGAGCCAAGTATCGTTTATACCGTCACCATTTGGAGTGAAATATTTTGGATAATCTAACAAATAAATTGTTTTGGATGGTGTAGGCAAACAACCGTTTTTGTCTTTTACAGAAATCGTGTATTCTCCAGCGGAAAGATTCGTAAACAAAGAACTTTCTTGATAATTGATGCCATCTATAGAAAAAATGTAATTACCACCATTATCTGTATAAGTAATAGTTATAGAGTTATTATTTTCTGAAAAATCATTTATCACAGCATCTATGTTTGTTGCAGCAGCTGAAGGTAGGATTATAAATTTCTTGATTGCTTTACAACCATTTGTATTGGTAACTTCGACTGAATAATTGCCTGCAGTGGATACATTAGTTTCAAAATCAAAGTCATTTAACCCAATCCAATTATAACTAGGAAAAGTAGTGTCAACACTCAACGTAATAGAATTTGTACCACATAAAAAGTGCGTTTCATCTTCAAAACTGGGCGGATTAAAAGTAGTAACAATTAGATTTATAGGGATAATTCCGTAGCAATCTGAACCGTTTATGATTCGGGTATAAATCGTCTGAGAATTTGGGATTGTGTTTGTAAACGGGCTACTTATAGCATTAGTTTGATTTACCGCATTTGTAATGGAAGTATAATATTCAGCAGTTAATCCTGCTGGAACTCCAGTTAAGCTTGTTGGTAACGTTATTTTTGTGATTCCGTCGAAAGTGCCATCTTCATCACATGTTTTTATATCAGGTTGTGTAGGAATGCTATTATTTGCAATTTGTAAGTTTATTGTCGCTGTGCTTTTACATCCAAAATTATTAGAAACTTCTGCATAAATGGTAGCTGCAGCACTAGAATATGTTGAAGGATTTGTAATTTGAGTTCCTCCAATAGTTTGATAATAGGAAACAGTTCCTAGTGTAGTATCATTATTTCTAATAAGATTATCTAGTTTGGTTAAATTAAATATTGTAATTCCATCATTATTATCGTCACATTGTACTAACGTTTGATTAATTAATGTAGGCAAAGCTGCAAATTGAATTTTCACTTTTCCTTGCGATGTGCAACTACCATTTATAGTTACTTCTACTGAATATTCGACAACATTCGTATTTGTATTGTCTGTAATAGGGAAAGTTGGCGATGTTATGCCTGTATCCACACCATCTTTAAACCATTTGTATGTGTTTGTTCCAGGTTGTGTGGCATTTAGCGTTACGGCATCACCTGCACAATACGGATTGTTAGTAGCGGTTAAGTGATTTATGCCTAAATCGGTAGCGCTTTCAAAACTCCCGCCACCTAAAAATATAGCCGAATCGTATAAATTATTTCCTTGATCGGCGATGACTAATTTGATATGATACGTTGTGCCAGAAATTACATCCGCTTCAGCTTTCATAATTACGGTTTGACCATTGAAATTTGTAGGATGATTTGTACCATTGAAAGCGTCGAAATAGGCTGCATTGGCTGGTGGACAAATGGTGCCAGAACCTCTTACATTATTTACTGTAACGGGAATTGATGTTCCAGGGACAACGGCTAAATTTTGATACGTGGAACTTCCTGCGGGTTTTAATAAAAAAGCAAATCCATCGGTATAGCCGCATTGTGATGCTGATGGATTTGATAAATATTGTTCGGACGAAAAAATATAATCGAAACTAATTTTATTGGTAATAGGTGTAAAATCAAATTCTAAAACAGTAGCATTGATGGTATTGGAAACACCTAACGCATTTTGTAAATCAGAATCTCCAGCCCAACTGGTTGATCCTTCGCTTACGATACTTGAATTTGGACCAATTGCTGATGTTGCTTTTCCAGTGCTTAATATTATTCCGTTTGCGAAAGGAAAACTACTAGTTCCATTATCAAAATAACCAAAACTTTGTTCTGCAGTTCCAAAATTCCCTCCAGAAACACTAATGTTATTTACCGCAGCACAACCATTTGCGGAAAAAATATTTTGTACTAATTGTGTTGCAGTATAGGTATCATCTACCTGAATGTATTGGGCAAAAGTGTTTCCTGAAAATAATAAAGTAACACTAAAAACAAGGATTTGGAGTCTTAATTTCATAGACTGCAAAGATACTACAAATCTCGTTTTCTTAAAATTTTATAAGACATTAACATAAATATAACAGTCCAAGCTAAAACAATGGCAATTGCAGAAAAGTGAACGCTATAATCCTTAATATCATTTACTCCAATTTGTGTACCAATATTTTTGATAACAGATAATCTTGAAAATGGTTCAACGATCAAATTTGACATCGATTCCAAGGGAAAGAATTGTGTAATATTTTGTGCAGTACTGCTATCAGGAAAAATTTCGAAAGTTAGAATTCCTTTGGCTATTCCTTCAACAATATTCCATACAAATAGAAAGCCAATAGCAAAAGCGGAGCGTTTTACAAATATCCCTAAAAACAAACAGAAAGAGAAAAAACCAACCAATTTCACAAAAAAAGCTACAATATACTCTAAATCGGAAAAAACGATGCCAAATTCTGTGTAGGACGAAAAACTATAACCTAAAATTAAACTCATCACAAAAACAAAAATAGTAGAACATAGTGCAAATAATACAACAGTTAGAAATTTAGATAAAATAAATTCTTTCTTGCTCATTCCATCAATGAGATTTTGTTTTAAAGTTCCGTAACTATATTCATTCGCCATCATGGAAACGATGACGATGGCCAAGAAAAACTTTAATATTGCAGCAATATAAGTATTGAAATGCCAAATAAAAGGGAAATTGAAAATTCCCATTTCGGCCAAATCTAATTTAAAAATTCCTAAATCAAATTTGATGGAAGCGATTAATGCGATAAACGAAAGCAAGACAAAATAAGTGATTGTCAAAACTCTACTGGCTTTATTTTTCCAGATTTTTTGTAATTCTATGGATAATAATCTTTTCATTTTTTATTTAGGATTTGAAAATTAGGATTTTTTTAGATTCAAAATCAAAATTCTTATTGTCATTAATATTTTAATAAAATAAAATGGTTTTGATTATTTAGAACACCGATTTGAGAAATTCGAGAAATTTTTTATTGATTTTTGCCATTGTCATTGACTTTTGTTATTGATTCCTCGTCAATTCTAAAAACTGTTCTTCTAAACTATGTTTGCGTTTTACTAAATGTGCTAAACTAATATTATTATCAAATAAATAGTTGTTTAAATCTGCTGGTTCTAAATGTTCTTTTAGATAAACCAAGACTTTACCATCTTCTTCCACTACTTTTTCAACAGCTGAATGATTTGCTAAAACTGATTTTAATATTGGATGATTGTTCGATTTCAATTCAAAAAATCCTTCATTACTCGTCATTCCATCTACAGTTCCAGAATATAACATTTCTCCTTTGCGTAAGACCAAAACGTGCGTACATACTTTTTCGACTTCATCGAGCAAATGCGAAGCCAATAAAATCGTAGTTCCTTGTGATGCAATATGCTTAATAATATCACGAATTTGGTGAATTCCCTGAGGGTCTAAACCATTAGTTGGTTCGTCTAGAATTAGAATTTCAGGATCGTTAAGTAGGGCAGAAGCAATAGCCAAACGTTGTTTCATTCCCAATGAAAAGGTACTAAACTTGCTATCTTTTCTGTCCATTAATCCTACTAATTCCAATTTTTCTTGAACTTTTGCATAATTAATACTTTTAATTTTGCATACTAATTCTAGATTTTCTTTGGCTGTCATATATGGATAAAAGTTAGGTCGCTCGATTATAGCACCTACTTTTTTTAGAGCATCATGAGTTTCCATTGTGCCACCAAACCAGCTAAAATTGCCTGAAGTTTTATTTACCACATTTAGAACAATTCCTAATGTAGTCGATTTTCCTGATCCGTTGGGACCTAAAATTCCGTAAACATTGCCTTTATGAATTTCTAGTGAAAGATTTTTTACAGCATGAACGTACTTGTTGTAAATTTTGTTGAGATTGGTAATCGTAAGTATGGTTTCCAAAACTGTTCGTTTTTTGATTGATACCAGTAAGACGATGAAGTTCGGATTTTGTTACTAAATAACCAAAAGTTGTTATTTAGTCGAATTTATAAAATTAATTACAGTAGTGTTAAAAACCAAAGGTTGTTCAACATTTACCACATGTCCGCAGTGTTCTATAACGAATAATTTTGAAGATCTGTAATGGTTTTCGACCACTTTTCTAACAGATGGTAAGAACATATAATCTTCTTCTCCCATAACATAAAGTGTAGGAATATTGACTTCAACTTGACGAAACCATTTAAGGACTGGATTTATTTCGGCAGTTAATTTAAACCAACGAATAAATTCTTTCTGGTATAATTTTTTAGCTTCATTTATAAACAACAAACGAGATTGTTTGTGGTTTTTGTTTGGCATAATAACAAAAGCAAAAAATTTGTATAAAACCAAATAAGGAAGAACATATTTGAACATATTTCCCAAACGCATCAAAATTTGAGAACGAAAGTTCATTTTGAGAATTGCTCCACCTAAAATCATGCTTTTTATACGTTCAGGATGCATTTCTGCCAATTGCCTAATGACAATGGTACCCAAAGAAATACCAACAAAATGGGAGGTTTCAATTTTAAGATGATCTATCACTTCTAGTACATCGTTGGCAATCGATTTAAAAGTGTATTTTTTGTGAAAAGCTTTTTTTATTTGCTCGTTCGAGCTTCCATGACCACGCAAGTCTAATAATAAAACATTATAATGCTTCTGAAAATCCCGAATTTGTTTAAACCATATAGACGAACTTCCGCCAGCACCGTGCACAAATGTCACCCACTGATTACTGTCTTTGTTTTCGTAAATGGTATAATGTATCAATTGCTGAAAAATTTAAGTAAAGATACTAGATGAAAAATAATAGACAAGAAAATTTCGTTAAATCTTACTGTGTAAAATTTTGAAATACTCAAAAGCCTTTAATAATCGGCTTCCATACCAAGAAAACATTTCGCCATCGACAAATACGGTTTTGGCATGATGTGTAAATCGACCAATTTCGAAAGCATCTTCATCTTTAAAAGGATAGGGTTCTGATGAAAGAAAAACCAAATCTGGATCGCCTTCTAAACGTATTTTTTTGAGTTCTATTTCTGGGTAACGTCCAGAAGCTTCGGGATTATTAGCATAAATGTTTTCAAAGTTATTTAATTTTAATAACTCATTGATGAAATTATCTGAACCCGCCACCATATATGGGTTTTTCCAAATAAAATAAGCTACTTTTTTTACAGGTTTGTCTGTAATAAATTTTTTAAATTCGGTTAAAC
>CAXYWC010000071.1:0-12195 GCA_964292845.1 uncultured Flavobacterium sp.
ACCGAGTTGTAGATGGCGCTTTAGGCGGAAGCTTCGTAAAACGAGTAGCCGATTATTTAGAAGCATTTGATGTGAATAGAGATTTTTAAAACCTAAAAAAGCGACTTAATTGAGTCGCTTTTTTTTATAACTTTGTTTTCTAAATTAGTTAAAGATGTATATCAGTAACGCCAATATTGTTTTATCAGACGACAACGACACTATTGTTTGGAAATATTTAGACTTATCGAAATTTTTAGATTTATTACTGTCTAAAAAAATGTTTTTGTCTCGTTCTGATAAATTTGAAGATCAGTACGAAGGCACTTTTAGCGAGCCCACTTTTGAAGAAATCAAGAAAATTGCCGACAACAATCCAAAATTTTTAGAGTATTACAAATCCCATCGCGAAAAAATTGCCATTAGCAGCTGGCATACCAATGAATACGAGAGTTTTGCGATGTGGCAAATTTTTACCAAAAATCAAGAAGGGCTAGCGATACAATCAACCATTGGAAGGCTAAAAGAAGCACTAAGGCTAGAAACTGCGACGGAACAATATATAGGTGACGTAAATTATATTGATTACAAAAAAGAATACATTCCGTTTGAGGATACTTTTTTTCCATTCTTATTTAAACGGAAAAGTTTTCAATACGAACGCGAAGTTCGTATTATTACAGATGTTACAAAACAAAATATTTCAATCAATGACGGCTTGAAAATCAATATCGATATTGCTGTTTTAATCGAAAAAATATACATTCATCCTAAATCGGAAAACTGGTACAAAAAATTAGTCATCGAATTAGTAACAAAACTAGGTTTCGATTTTGAAATTGAAAAATCAGATTTAGAAAGTGATATTTTGATTTAATTGATAGGCGAATATTCTTCTACTTTCCAATCCTTATTTTGCAGGTTTATAAAATGATAATGTACTTTGTCGGTCTTATCGAAAGCGCCATTTTTGTTTATGTCTTCAAGGGTTCTAAAATACAAATGGCTAGTAGCTTCAATTAAATTCCAATCGATTAGTTCCTGAAAATCGGTTCCAATTTTAGTAAATTTATTCCCGCTTATATCACTTAAATAAATGGTTTTTATGTCGTTAGAATTTATTTTGCCATCTTTGTTAGTATCCATATCCGCAAGGGTGTATACCAAAATTTGTTGTTTTGTTTTGTCTGAAACCGTTTTTAAATAGGTTACTGTTTCTATTAAAATTGGCTTTTCAGTAAGTAATCGCAATGAATCTGAACCTATCTTTTGGAATTTAAAATTACTAATGTAGCCTGTTATTTCGTAATCGTTATAATTAGAAACTTTGAAACTTTCGTCTTTGTCATACGCTGACGATGCTCCGGAATTCGATTTAGAACTTCCATCGGTAAGGCTATATTCTCCCATCGGATGTACTAAAAAAGAAGTCCCTTCGATATGAATGGGCAAATCGGCAATTTTTATTTGTGTTGTATCTTTCTGTATAGGCGCAACCACCGCTTTTGCATCTTCGTAAATTACTTTTGGTTTTTTTTCTTCTTCTTTACAACTTACTACTAGAAGTAATATTGGGAAAATATAGGTTGAGAGTTTTTTCATATTATCACTATTTAATATCAAATATAAGATTTTTATATTACAACTTTACATTCAGTTTCAAACTAAATACGCGTGTGGTTAGATAATTAGGAACGCCTTTTTGTTCTTTCGAATACACATCACGAACCCAAGTATATGTAATACTGTTTTGATTGTTGAATAGATTGAATACTTCTAGTCCAATAGATAAATCTTTAAACTTTTTTAGCCAATGTCCTTCTTCTTTAGCTCTAGCTCTATCGGTAAACACATACGAAAAACCTAAATCGGCACGACGGTAATCACGCAAGCGCAGCTGATAATCGTACGGGTCGGCATAAGATGGTGAACCACCTGGTAAACCAGTGTTGTACACTAAATTCAGATACATTTTGAATGTGGGAATGTTAGGTACATAATCCTGAAATAGAATTCCGAACTTCAATCGTTGGTCTGTAGGTCGTGCAATATAGCCTTTGTTGTCTATGTTTTCTTCTGTTTTTAGATACCCAAAACTCAACCAAGATTCGGTTCCGTGTACAAATTCTCCGTTTAGTCTTAGATCCAATCCTTGTGCGTAGGCTTTTGCATTGTTATCTGCTTCATAACGTATGCGTACATTGTCTATAGTATATGGATTAACATTGGTTAATGTTTTATAATAGGCCTCGGTTACTAGTTTGAACGGTCGATTCCACATTTTAAAACTATAGTCATTTCCTACTACAATATGCACTGATTGTTGCGCTTTTACATTAGGGACAACTTGTCCTTCGGCATTTCGTAATTCTCTGTAAAATGGAGGTTGATGGTATAAACCGCCCGAAATTCTGAACAACATATCCTTGTCCCAATCAGGTTTTATAGCAAATTGTGCTCTCGGACTAAAAGTTACTTGGCTTTTACCTGAAATATTGTCGCCGCTTACTTGCCACTCATGAGCACGAACACCAATATTGGTAAAAACCTCGTGAGTTCCCCATTTAGCACGTCGGTTCCATTGCGCATAACCCGAAAATCTTGATATATTAGCGTAATTTGTGGCTCTCACATTATGATACGGAACCAGTGGTCCCACATACGGATTGTACGGTTGCTCATTTCGAGGCAAGACAACAGGCGGATTGATAGAAAAACCTGCTGAATCGATGACTTCCCATTCGATCAATCGGTCCCGAATACTTTCCCGAGTATATTTAATTCCCCATTCTATTTGGTTCTCATTTTTTTTATGAAATCCTTTGAGTTCTGCATTTACAATAAGAGCATCTAAATCGTTTCGAGCGTGTGTGAGCTGTGATCCAATTGCTCTCGAAAAAGTAACGCCTCCAAAAGTGTCTGAACCTAAATTTGAATCTACTTCGCCCAAGCGATAGGCTGCTTGAATATCGAAATATTCTTGTTCGGTTGTGTGATAGGCGGATGTAATCAGTTTTAAATTAAAGTTTTCATTTACAGTATAAGTCGTTTTGAAAGCGCCAAAAAGTGTGTTGTATCGGTCTTTTTCTTGCCCTTCATAAGTAACTAAAAGCGCCAAAGGCTCAGAAATTGAACCAAAATTGGTTTGACGTGTTAGTGGAGTATAATCGTATTTGTTTTGAGCTATATTTCCTAAAAATCCAAATTGCCATTTTGTATTGGGTGTAAATGTAATGTAGGTTTGTACGTCTAGAAAACGGGGTTTAAAATTAGTTTCTGTTTCTTGGCTTTTTACTAAAAGTGCGTTATCTCGGTATCGTACCCCTGTTATCGAAGTCCATTTTTGGTTTTTAGAAGCGGTTTCGGCAGCTAAACTTCCGCCTAGAAAACTAGCTTCGAGCGAAGCCCCGAATTTTGTAGGACGGCGATAAGTAATGTCTAAAACCGAGGATAATTTGTCGCCATATTTTGACTGAAATCCTCCGGCAGAAAAATCAATGTTTTGTACTAAATCAGTATTCGTGAAACTTAAACCTTCTTGTTGCCCAGAACGAATTAAAAAAGGTCTATACACTTCAATTTCATTTACATACACTAAATTTTCGTCATAATTTCCGCCTCGAACGGCATATTGCGTACTTAGTTCGTTGTTTGAATATACTCCTGGAAGTGTTTTAAGAATGTTTTCCACACCTGCATTGGCGCCAGGAATCAAACGAACTGCTTTGGGCGAAATAGCAATGACACCTTCCACTCTTTTTCGGTTGTTATTTGTAATTATTACTTCGCCAATTTGTTCGACATTGTTTTTTAAAACAATGTTAAACTCATAATCTTCGTTTGGTTTTAATTCTAACGAAACTACTGCAGCTTTGAGTGAAATATGTGAAAATTTCAAATTTGATCTTACTTTAGAAGGTATCGTTAGCGAATAAAACCCATTGGCATTTGACGTGGTTTTGTTTTCTTGAAAAATAACATTTACGCCTTCAAGAGGCATATTGTCTTCGTTGAGAATAAGCCCTTTCACCCTGGCAGTTTGCGCAAAAGTACATAGAGTAGCAAAAAAGAATAGTAGTGTGAATTTAGTTTTCAAAAGTATTTATTTTATTTTAGTAAAATTGGATTCAAAAGTAGCAGAATTTCCTAACTTATCGGTAACAATAAGCTTAAATTCGTTTTTTCCGTTTTCGAAAATGGCGTCAGAGAGGTTATGCGTTAATCTGTTGAGTTTGTTTTCATATTCCATAAGAATCCATTTTTCGTTTAAATAAGCGTTATAAGTAGCAATTCCAGATAAATCATCGGAAATGTAAATTTTCAAAATTGGTTGATTGTCGAGATTTTCGCCTTCAGAAAAATTAGGTTTATATACTAAAGGAGGCGTTTCGTCTTTTGCCAAAAAGAATTTCCCAAGCTTTTTGGTTCGTATCGAAAAAACGCTGTCTTTTTTGTAAGTCGAATTGTATTCCGTTTTTTCGCCGTCGAGATTGGCAATAAACATTTTTTCTCTTTCTGGGACAGGAATTTTTGTCACGTCAAAAGTAATGGTCATATACTCATTTACAGCAACCGAATCGTCATGAAGGAAAAGTTCGTTGTCTTTTACTTCAAAATTCAAATAAAAATCATCGTAAAATGTATTTTCAGGGATAAAAACGGAAATCCCGTCTTTAGTATAATTATTTTCGTTTTTTGCTTTTAGAAAATAAGGCGTTTTATTTTCATTATCTGGTTTTTCTAACGGCATGATTAGTCCATAGGAAATGGGAATGTTGATTGTGCTTTTGTTGCCATGAAAATCGTGTAGTACAATTTTGTAATTGAGTGTAAAGTTTGAAGTAACGTCAACAAACCCTTCGTTTTTTAACATTTTTATAATGTTTTTTGGATACAAATAACTCACAAATAACTTTTGAAAACGCTGCTTTTGGGATTTATATCGTTTATAATCTATAAAGGTATTAATGTATTTGGTTTCATCAAATGAAAAAGCATCAAACTCATAACCATAATAAGGAGTGCCGTTTAAAAAAGTTTCTAGTTTGTATATTCCGTTTTTGTTCCAACTGTTGTCGGAAGTGTCAAAAGCATTTAATCCAAAAGCAATTTTTCCAGTTGCTGTAATTGTAGTGGCTAAGTAGGAACCATCTTTTTGCAAAGAAAGCGGAACAAAAACTGGGTTTGAAGTGCCGTTTACTTGCGATGTAGTGCCAATTGAATAGGCTAAAAGTCCTATTACTTGAGGCGCTTTTGTGTCTAAAAAACTAGAATCGTAGCCAAAAAACAATGGATTTATAATGTTTTCGGTTTTAGTATCTCGTATTTCATAATGCAAATGCGGCCCGTCAGACCCTCCTGTATTTCCAGAATAGCCAATTACATCTCCTTTTTTAACCAAAATTTCGTTTGGCTTAGGGTACATTTCTATATCATACGAATTTTTAGCATACTGCTCTGCAATTACAATTTTCTGAATGGCAGTTTCATAGCTTTGCAAATGCCCGTAAACGGTCGTATACCCGTTGGGATGATCGATGTAAATAACTTTTCCGTAACCTGTTGTTGAAACTTTGATGCGAGAAACAAAGCCATCGGCAGTAGCATAAACGGGAAAACCTTCTTTTTTTTGAGTCTTAAAATCAATGCCCGAATGAAAATGATTGGGTCTCAGATCGCCAAAAAAACCAGAAATGGAAAGAGGGATGTCTAAAGGCGAACCAAAATAATCTTTTGGATACTTATTTTGGGACAAACCGATATTAAAAATAAAGAAAAAGAGGACTAACAATCTCATAAAAAACATTTGTGCTAATATAACGAAATAATTTTATAAAAATTATATGCAAAATTAGATTGATAACACTAAGATTTTAAAGGATTTACAAATTAAAACGAATAAAAAAGTTTTTTTTTGTAAAAGTTATTGCTATAATTAAATAGGAATACTAACTTTGTAAAGTTATGTAATGAATTTTTATTGCAATGAGTGAAATTAGAGAAATTGTTGATTCTCTTGAAATTAGGTTTCAGAAGTTTTTAAAAAAAATGGAAGATTTACAAGATGTAAATCGAGTTTTAGCAACAAAGCTGGCAGAAACTGAAAAGGTTGTTTTCAATCAAAATCAAGAAATTACAGTTTTAAAAACTAATTTAAACACCATTAAAATTACAAATTCATTGCTTGGTAGTGACGAATACAAACGAGATACAAAGCTTAAAATAAATTCATTAATTAGAGAAATAGATTATTGTATAGCACAACTTTCTGATTAAGAACATAATGAGTGAAAAGCTAAAAATAAAAATTTCCATTGCAGATCGGGTTTATCCGCTAACGATAGATCCTAGTCAAGAAGAAGGACTACGGAGTGCTTCCAAAAAAATTGACGCAATGATAAAGCAGTTTGAACAAAATTATGCCGTTCGAGACAAACAAGATGTATTGGCCATGTGTGCCTTACAATTTGCTTCACAAGTCGAACAAAAACAAATTGACAAGTCAACAATAGAAGAAACAACGACATTGAAACTTGAAAAATTAAATGAATTATTAGGCGAGTATCTAAATAAATAACACGTTCTTAACATACATACACTAAAATACTACCTACATTAGTCTTATTTGATAAACTCAACACTAACAAATTAAAATGAGTAAATCTTCACTACTATAGCAAGCCGATTTAGTTTGGAAGCTTGAACAGTGAGTTAGCTCAAAACTTGTCTATCCGAGTTTATGCAATACCCTCTAATGTAGGTTTTTTTATATACAAACAAAAACAAATATGGACATTTTAACAATAATAATCTCAGCAATAGCTGGAGTAGGTGGTGGTTTTGGAATTGCAAAATTTATAGAAAAAAACAACATTTCAAACTTAATAAAAAGTGCTAAAAAAGAAGCGGCTTCTATCTTAAAAGACGCTAGTCTTGAAGCAGAAAATATTAAAAAAGATAAAATTTTACAAGCCAAAGAAAAATTTATCGAGCTAAAAGCAGAACACGAACAAGTTATCTTAAATAGAGATCGTAAGGTTGCTGAAGTTGAAAAAAGAGTTCGAGACAAAGAATCTCAGGTATCTAATGAGTTAGCCAAAGCAAAAAAAGTAAACGACGATTTTGAAGCAAAAACTAGCGAATACACTACTAAAATAGAACTGCTTGATAAAAAGCAAGTTGAAGTGGAAAAAATGCACAAAAGCCAACTGCAACAGTTAGAAGTTATCTCAGGATTATCGACAGAAGAAGCTAGAAATCAGCTTATAGAAGGATTGAAAGGGGAAGCCAAAACCAAAGCGATGGCGCATATCCAAGAAACCATTGAAGAAGCCAAACTAACAGCACAGCAAGAAGCCAAAAAAATAATTATAAACACCATTCAAAGGGTAGGAACAGAGGAAGCCGTAGAGAATTGTGTTTCTGTTTTCAATATAGAATCCGATGATGTAAAAGGTAGAATTATTGGTCGTGAAGGACGAAACATTCGTGCTCTGGAAGCCGCAACAGGTGTCGAAATTATTGTTGACGACACACCTGAAGCTATTATTCTTTCTTGTTTCGACCCTGTAAGACGAGAAATTGCTCGTTTGGCATTGCATAAATTGGTAACCGACGGACGTATTCACCCAGCGCGTATTGAGGAAGTTGTGGCTAAAACCACCAAACAAATTGACGATGAAATTATCGAAGTCGGAAAACGTACCGTAATCGATTTAGGAATACATGGCTTGCACCCAGAACTAATAAAAGTAGTAGGGCGTATGAAATACCGTTCTTCGTACGGACAAAATTTATTACAACACTCGCGCGAAGTTTCTAAATTGTGCGGTATCATGGCAGCCGAACTAGGATTGAATGTAAAACTAGCTAAAAGAGCTGGTTTATTACACGATATTGGAAAAGTACCCGATGCCGAAAGCGATTTGCCTCACGCACTTTTAGGAATGCAATGGGCAGAAAAATTTGGAGAGAAAGAAGAAGTTTGCAACGCTATTGGAGCGCACCATGATGAGATAGAAATGAAATCGTTACTATCGCCAATTGTGCAAGTCTGTGATGCCATTTCTGGCGCAA
Source organism: uncultured Flavobacterium sp. (assembly GCA_964292845.1). Lineage (GTDB taxonomy): Bacteria > Bacteroidota > Bacteroidia > Flavobacteriales > Flavobacteriaceae > Flavobacterium. The sequence goes on from CAXYWC010000071.1 coordinate 8,056, forward strand.
GACCTGGCGCTCGCCGTCAAGTTTTAGACTCGTACATACAACGATTAAAAGATTTAGAAGAAGTAGCCTATGGTTTCAATGGTGTAAAAAGTGCCTATGCTATTCAAGCGGGACGAGAATTGCGTGTTATTGTAGAAAGCGAAAAAGTAAGCGACGACAATGCCGCCAACTTATCGTTTGAAATATCTCAGAAAATTCAAACCGAAATGACCTATCCAGGCCAAGTAAAAGTAACGGTAATTAGAGAAACAAGAGCTGTAAATATTGCTAAATAAAATCATTTATACCAAAACTAAAAAGCTGTCAATTTTTGATAGCTTTTTTTTGCTTTTAAAATAACCTAGAGTAGCTAAATAATTATAAAACATTTAAAGTCCAAAAAGGGAGTAACGTGTTTAATAATTTGGTTTTACGCTGCAATTTGTGTGACAGGGAATGAAAATTGATAGCTAAGTTAGAAAATGACTTTAGCTATTTGCACATCATCTCTTGAGTCTTATAAAACTCAAAAGAAAGATTATTCTGTTAGAACCATTCATCAGATCTCACCTATTCATGTTGGAAAAATAACTCCACATAAGCTAAATTAATTTACTTAAAAACAGCTATTATCTATATTTAAATTTTACTTTTGTAGTATATTCAAACACAATAAATGGAACTAAAATTAACCCGACCAATTTGTTTTTTTGATCTTGAAACCACAGGAATCGATATTGGAAAAGACAGAATTGTAGAAATATCAATATTTAAAGTTTTTCCAAACGGAAACAAAGAAAGTAAAACATGGTTGGTAAATCCGACCATTCCTATTCCTGCCCAAACCACCGCAGTACACGGAATAACAGACGAAAAAGTAGCTAATGAGCCTACTTTTAAAGAACTAGCCTCGCAAGTTTATACTATGATAAAAGATTCTGATTTAGCAGGCTTCAATTCCGATAGATTCGATATTCCTTTATTAGCAGAAGAATTACTTCGTGCGGGTGTCGATTTTGATATGAAAGGCAGGGTTTCTGTCGATGTGCAAACCGTTTTTCATAAAATGGAAGAACGTACTTTAAGTGCTGCTTTAAAATTTTATACAGGAAAATCATTAGAAAATGCGCATTCTGCCGAAGCAGATACCATGGCGACTTACGAAATCTTAAAAGCACAACTCGATCGCTATCCTGAATTAGAAAACGACATCAAATCGCTTTCAGAATTTACAACTCGAAAAAAAATTGCCGATTTTGCTGGAATGATTGCTTTCGACAAAGATAACGATGAGATTTTTACCTTCGGAAAACACAAAGGCGCAAAAGTAGATAAAGTGCTGGAAGCGGAACCTGGTTATTTCAGTTGGATTCAAAATGCCGACTTTCCTTTGTACACCAAAAAGGTTTTAACCGCTATTAAATTGAGAAAGTTAAATACAAAATAGGTGTTAGGTCTTTGGTTTTAGGTAAATGTTGTTACCAAAACCCAAAACCCAAAACCCAAAACCCAAATTATGAAAATAATCTGTATAGGTAGAAATTATACCGAACATATAGCCGAATTACAAAACGAACGCCCAACGGAACCTGTAGTTTTCTTAAAACCAGATTCGGCTGTTTTGCTTAAACAACATCCTTTTGTAATTCCTGAATTTAGCAATGATATTCACCACGAAATCGAAATTATTGTACGAATAAATAAGGTCGGGAAATATATTGATGCCAAATTTGCACACAAATATTATGACGAAATTAGCGTTGGAATCGATTTTACAGCTCGTGATGTACAACAAAAACTAAAAGATAAGGGTTTGCCTTGGGAAAAAGCGAAAGCTTTTGACGGCTCGGCAGTTATTGGCGATTTTTTGTCGAAAAAAGAATTCAATTCGCTAGAAAACCTTACATTTGAGTTAACTAATAATGGTAAAACCGTTCAAAAAGGAAACACCAATATGATGTTGTGGAAAATAGACGAATTGATAGCTTATGTCTCACAATATTTCACCCTGAAAATTGGAGATATTATTTTTACAGGAACACCAGCGGGAGTTGCAAAAGTGAATCCTAACGATATTTTAGAAGGTTTTTTAGAGCAGAACAAATTATTCAGAATTCAAGTAAAATAAAGTATGGCAATACATTACAATTTAGCAAAAGTTTATGCAATTTCTGATGATGACAAGGATTTTGTGTTCCAAATAGTAGCACTTTTTGTCGAGGAAGTCCCGTTAGACGTAGCACAAATTAAAAGAGGGATTAATGACAAAGATTATTCCCACGCCTATGCTTATGCGCACAAAATAAAACCCACACTTGATTTGTTAGGAATGGAAGCCGCATACGAAGAAATTCTTCAAATTGAGCAATGGACAAAAAACAAAGGCAAGAAAAAAGAAATTATAGAAATCTACAAAAGCATGTCAGACCGAGTTGATTTAGCTTTAGCTGAGATTAAAAAAGATTTTAGTTTGTAATACCTCTAATCTAAAGTCTGCAATCTAAAATTAGTAATCTAACATGAAAGCAATCATAGTAACTGTTGGCGACGAAATCCTTATAGGGCAAATTGTCGATACCAATTCGGGCGTAATAGCCAAATATTTAGATAAAATAGGAATTGGGGTACACGAAATGCTTTCCATAACCGATGACAAGCAACACATTCTAAAAACGCTTTCGTCCTTGCAAAACAACGCTGATGTGGTTATCATCACAGGTGGTTTGGGACCAACAAAAGACGATATTACTAAAAAAACCTTATGTGAATATTTTGAAGACGAATTAGTAATTGATAACAAAGTTTTAGCCCACGTTACGCAGCTCATAGAGCAATACTTCAAGCGAGCAATAACCCAAATAAACAAAGACCAAGCACTTGTTCCTTCAAAATGTGAAGTTTTGTTCAATCAAGTAGGAACAGCTCCAGGAATGTGGTTGCAAAAAGAAAATACTGTTTTTATATCCTTACCAGGCGTTCCGTACGAAATGAAATATTTGATGGAAAACGAGGTAATTCCAAAATTAATAGCAAAATACGAACGACCGTTTATTATTCATAAAACCATTTTGACTTATGGTGTTGGGGAAAGTCTATTGGCTGAACGAATAGAAACGTGGGAAGACAATTTGCCTGAATGTATTAAATTAGCTTATTTGCCAAGTCCAGGAAGAGTAAGACTACGATTATCTGCTCGAGGAACAGACGAAAATGTATTACAAACCGAAATCAAGACACAAGTCGAAAAATTACAAGTATTCATTTCCGATTGTATTGTTGGTTTTGAAGAAGATGAAACCATCGAAGTCATTTTAGGAAAATTGTTAACCGAAAAAAAACGAACCATTTCTACCGCTGAAAGTTGTACAGGCGGAAAAATAGCTTCAGTAATAACATCAATTTCGGGCTCGTCAAATTATTTCAAAGGAAGTATTGTGAGTTATGCAACGGAAGCAAAAATTAATGTTCTTGGTGTCTCACAAGAGATTATTGACGAGTTTTCAGTGGTAAGTAAACAAGTTGCCGAAGCAATGGCATCTCAGGTAAAAAAAATATTCCAATCCGATTTTGCTATTGCTGCCACAGGAAATGCAGGACCCAACAAAGGCGATGCCGATGCCGAAGTTGGAACGGTTTTTATTGCAATTGCTACTCCAAAAGGTGTTTTTTCGGAACAATTTAACTTTGGACAGCCACGAGAAAAAGTCATCGATAGAACCGTAAACAAAGGGTTGGAACTAATTTATAAAGAAATTTTAAAAAACTACTAAAAATAATTTGCGGTAACCATTTATTTTTCGTTCTTTTGCACTCTGAATTTTGAATAACGATAAAAGATAATATAATGTCAAGAATTTGTGACCTTACTGGTAAAAGAGCGATGGTAGGAAATAACGTTTCTCACGCAATGAACAAGACAAAGAGAAAATTCTCTGTGAACTTGATTAAAAAGCGTTTTTACCTTCCTGAAGAAGACAGATGGATTACTCTAAGAGTAGCAGCTTCTACAATCAAAACGATTAACAAAAACGGAATTTCTGCAGTTTTGAAAAAAGCGCAGTCAGAAGGATTTATAAAATAATCTGGTCCTAAAAACTATATAGCACGATGGCAAAGAAAGGTAATAGAATCCAAGTAATTTTAGAATGTACTGAGCACAAA